>CABRLF010000029.1 GCA_902471685.1 uncultured Porphyromonadaceae bacterium | reverse complement strand
AGCCGGGCGACAGCGAGGAACTTGAAGCATAATTTATGGAATCTTTCCGAAAACCTATAACAGCCACACGTCCGCTGGAACTCTCGTTTGCTCCGGTGGACATGGCTTCTATCCGGCGCCTTACGCCAATACTGCATCTGTCAGGCTCGCGGTCGTGCGACTTCACGGCCGGCGGCATTTTCATGTGGGTGAATTATTTCGGATACGAGAGTTGCGTTGTAGACGACACATTATTCATCCGCGGCCTCTCCGAAGACCTGTCGCGACAGCCGTCGTTCTCCCTGCCTGTCGGGCGCATTCCGCTTCCGGAATGCATCGACATGATCCGCCAGTATTGTGCCGAAAACTGTGCACAGCCATTCTTCTCGGCGGTCCCTGAAGACCGGCTGGACGAACTGACAGCGCTCGGCGCCGAATCGGTCGAAGAACTCACCGACTGGGCCGACTATATATACCGCGCGACTGATCTGGCCACGCTCACAGGAAAACGTTTCAACAAAAAGAGGAATCACGTGAACCGCTTCGAAGCTGACAATCCGGGCTGGCGCCTTGATCCCCTAGACGGGAACTCTCTTCCCGAAGCAATCAGATTTTTCGACAGCCTCGACATAGAAAGCGAAAAGGCCAATCCGGCGATGGCGGAATTCGAACGCGAACAGTGTATGGCAGTTCTGCGAGACTTCGACAGATATCCTTTCGAAGGAGCTGTGCTACGCGACGGCAAAGGCGAAATAGTAGCTTTTACCGCCGGCGAAACCGTTGGCGACACACTCATACTGCATATTGAGAAAATGCGCCACGAAGTAGCGGGAGCCGGCGAAGCAATCAATAAATTCTTCGCCGAACGGATGCTCGCGCTCCATCCCGAAATCGTCTATATCAACCGCGAGGATGACTCGGGGGACCCGGGACTGCGATACGCCAAGGAATCGTATCATCCCGAATTCAAGCTCCGCAAGTTCAACGTTCTGCTGAGACCATAAATTCAGTTCTCTTCCGCCGCCAGGCTCTGCATCTCTACCAGACGACGGTAATATCCGGCTGCGCATTCGGCAAGAAGCTGCTCGTGCGTGCCCGCCTCGACAATGCGTCCTTCATGCATCACGCATATAAGATCGGCGCGGCGGATCGTCGACAGGCGGTGAGCGATGACAAGAGTCGTACGACCTTTCATCAGACGGTCGAGAGCCTGCTGGACCAGAGTCTCGCTCTCACTGTCGAGAGCGGAAGTAGCCTCGTCGAGAATAAGAATCGAGGGATTTTTCAGAATGGCGCGGGCAATGGAGATGCGCTGGCGCTGACCGCCTGAAAGACGGCATCCCCGGTCGCCTATCGATGTATCATATCCCTTCTCGGTTGCCATGATGAAATCGTCGGCATTTGCGATGCGTGCTGCAGCCCGCACTTCATCGAGGGTTGCGGATTCCACACCGAAAGCGATGTTATTGAATATGGTGTCGTTGAAGAGTATCGCTTCCTGATTGACGTTTCCCATCAGAGAGCGCAGATCGTGTACTCCAAGCTGACGGACATCGATGCCGCCCACCTTTACGGAACCTTTGGTTACGTCGTAGAACCTCGGGATAAGGTCGGCCATAGTCGATTTGCCGGAGCCTGACTGTCCCACGAGAGCGACTGTAGCTCCCGGCGCTATGTCGAGGCTGACATCATGTATTACCTCGTTGGTGCCGTCGTAGCTGAAACTTACGTTATCGAACGATACTCCTACAGCCTGACCGTCGTCAGGAAGTGTGCGTGGGTGATCCGGATTCTGGATGGGATTGACGGCGTTGAGAATCTTATCGACACGATCCATGGATGCAAGACCTTTCTGGATGGCGTAAGTCGCCTTCGAAAGGTCTTTGGCCGGATTGATGATGCTGTAGAAAATCACCATATAATAGATGAAATCCGGCGCGTTCAGGCTCGACTGTCCCGACAGAATCAGCGTGCCGCCGAACCACAGTATTATAGCGATGGCGGCAGTACCGAGGAACTCGCTCATAGGATGTGCAAGCGACTGGCGCCGCGCAACCTGATTGGAAAGCGTATAGAAAACCTGATTCTCGGCATGGAAACGCCTGTTCATCTTATCCTCGGCATTGAAAGCCTTGATGATTCTCAGTCCGCCGAGAGTCTCCTCTATAATAGACATGAGAACGCCCCACTGAGTCTGACCTTCGAAAGAGGTGCGTTTCAGTCTTTTGCCCACCCGGCCCATAACAAGGCCTGCAAGCGGGAGAAGAATGAATACAAAGACAGTGAGCTGCCACGATATGGCTATCATCATGCCAAGGCAGACGATAATCATCACGGGATTCTTGAACATCATGTCGAGCGAAGCCATGATGGAATTTTCTATTTCGGCCACATCGCCGCTCATACGCGCCATCACGTCGCCTTTGCGCTCGACGGTGAAGAATCCTATCGGAAGCGCCGTGATTTTATCGTAGACATAGTTTCTGATGTCGCGGACAATACCGGACCGCATGGGGATGATGAAGTATGAGCTGAGATAAGCCGTGCCCGTCTTTAATCCCGTCATGATCACCAGAGCCACAGCAAGAATTCCAAGAGTGACAACAGGACCGTAGTCCACAATCAGTTCCTGCGTATAATAGTAGAAATTGTTGAAGGCCACATCCTTGATCGCCCCGTCGCCCAGATGCATAAGAGTGTAATGCTCCGTATTGATTTTGAAGAGCATCTGAAGGATAGGGATAATCAGAGCAAATGAGAAGAGGGTAAGGAACGCCGTGAGGAGATTGAAAAAGATATTCAGTGCCAGGCACTTCTTGTAGGGCGGCACGAAACGGCGGAGTATGACAAAAAATTCTTTCATCGATAGTCTACAATAGAATCAGGCGCCTGCTCCGGCAGATAGCGCGGATCAAGACGCAGACGCATGGCGTCGGGATAAAGGTTATTGGCCCTGCGTCCTACATTTTTTACAAATCCGAGCGGACGCCCGGCATATGCTGCAAGCACATGTCCGCGCGGCAGACCGGTGGGTATTTCCGCAAGTCCTTCGCCACGGAGATAGGCGATAGCCGAACGATAGTCGAGGTCTATAGACGGGAAAGCTTCAGGATTCAGACCGGCGGCAAGAGCCAGCTCATGAGCCGGGACAAGATCTCGGCCCTTTTCTGTAGCGACACAAAGCCCCGGGCGCAAAAGCCCTGCAGTGCCAAGAAGCGTGTCTACAAAGTCAGCATGAGCCTCCGGTAAAGCCCACAATGCATTTCCATACGACACTTCGCAAAGACCTGGTGCCGCGAGTGCCGACTGCATGAACTCCGACGGACGCGAAGGAGCGAGAATGCGTTTCTTTTTCTTCCGGGAAGCGGATGAATCGCTGTCGGTCTTGCGGAAAGCGGCAATGAAGAGGCCCTCGCCTTCTACGAAACCGGGAGTGAAGCGATATCCGGGTAGCACGCCTTTATAATCCCCCAAACCAAGGTCTACAGCCTCACCGCCAAGCTCGGAGACAATAAACGCAGCAGCGTCCTCATTCTCGCACCGGTTGAATGTGCATGTGCTGTAGATCAGAACACCGCCGGGTTTCAGCGCCGGCCAGATATTGCGAAGGATATACCGCTGGCGCTGTGCGCACTCGTCTATCAGCGACACAGACCACTGGCTGACGGCCTCCGGCTCCTTGCGCATCATTCCCTCGCCGGAACACGGGGCATCGACAGCGATAATATCGAAAGCGGAAGCGACATCTCCGAAGCGTGCGGCATCGGTACTGGCTATGGCCACATTCATTGCGCCATGCTTCGCCATATTTTCCATCAGAATGTTGGCGCGGTGACGGTCAAGCTCATTGGCTACAACAAAAGCATCCGGCGGAAGGACTTCTACCGCACACCCGGTCTTGCCACCCGGAGCTGCACAGGCGTCAAGATAGCGCAGACCTGCGACTCCATCGAAGAACCGTTTATAAACGCGCCTCACCGCCTCGGCATACACCATCGACGAGGCATCCTGAACGTAGTAAAGGCCCTGATGCCATGCAGGATCGGCGACAAAAAGAGGTTTCTGCGGAAGATAGAACCCGGATTCACACCACGGCACAAGCCGTGCACCGGCTTTCGGAGTCACACCTTTGAGGGTATTTGCACGGACGCTCACTGTCGCAGGTTCATCGAGAGCCGCCAACAAAGTATCGGCGTAGTCACTGCCGTAACTGCGCACCATATCCACAAAACCCTGAGGTATATTCCGGTTCATATTGCAAAGGTACGCATTTTCCGCGACATAGCCGCTATACTATGCGCCCCGCATATTAATCCAGAAGTTCCGAAAGTTTGCTTTCGAGGTAGTTCAGATCGGGGTCAATAGCCAGAATGGTGCCTTTACTGTCAACGAGCAGGACACGGCCGGGAGCGTTCGGCGTTCCGTAACGGGTCCATATCATATTACGGTCGTTGATTTCCGCGAGCGAAGGCCAGGGATATCCGTCCTTCTTTATGGCGGCACGCAACGCCTTGTCATCTTTCATTTCACGCGCCAGACCTATGATGGCCAGACCTTTGGACGCATATTTCTCGTAGAGAGGAATCATTGCTTTGGAATTGCGACGGCATGGTCCGCACCACGATGCCCAAAGATCGATTATCGCTACTTTTCCACCGATAAAATCGCTGATAGACCGCATCTTGCCGTCGGCATCAAGAGCCTCGACGTCTATATATTTTGTTCCGACAGTTGCTGCCTCACCTCTGTAGACAGGAATGATGCGTTCAATTTCAGCAATGTACGGGTGTCCGGCGAATTTGTCGCGGTAGATATTCTCGTACAATTCGATATATTTTTCATGGTTCTCCGCAGTTGGCATCCACATATTGCGTACAATCTGGAATAAGCCGCAAAGAGAGCCGTCATTAGCCGTGAAGTCCAGTTCACGAGCCTTCCAGGCAGCCGCCATGCGTTCACCCCATTCATCGACCTTTCGACCGTCGGGAGTCTTTTTCAACCCGGCTTTTGCAAGCGAATCAAGTCTGGCTGCGGCATGCTTTCTGAACTCCTCGTCGCCGGACTCGTTCATTTCATGCTGAATCCGATCATACTCTGGGGTATAATACAGATTGTTATCGTAAACTGAATCGGCAAAGGCTTCGTATGCCTTGTAATCCGGGTCATTGTCAGAGGCATCCATATACCGGTGCAACTTGATAGTCTCGGGCATCGCCGTCGAGATTCTCAGCTCCGGCTCCCGTTCTCCGGGCTTGATATCCGCCTGCATAGTACCGTCTTCGGTAAAGAAGAGCCAGTCGCCGCTCAGACTCCATATCGTCGTACCTGGTACAATATAATAGGCTTCCGGAAATTCCGACCTGATTTCATGAGAAAATTTCCCGTCGACTACCTGAACCGTTGTTGCCGGCGACATCTTCGGATGCGCGCCTTCCTTCAGGATTGTCACGGCATGTACCGCCGTATCGCTGACGCAGCCGGTGATCTTTGTAACAGTCTCGGTGGTGGCACCGGCGCTCACAGAGGCCAAAAGCATTGATGCGGCAAGAAGTATCTGTTTATTCATATGATTGTCATATTGGTTTTATACGGCAAAAGTAACATTTTTATGGCTGATACACAAAACAAAACGCCGCTCCGGAATGCGGAACGGCGAGTATACTGGATTTGTGTGTGGATTTACGAGCCGAGGTATGATTTGAGGAGACGGCTCTTCTGGCCTTTCAGCCGACGGATAGCCTTTTCCTTGATCTGACGGACGCGCTCACGGGTGAGGTCGAATTTAGCTCCGATCTCTTCGAGGGTCATCTCCTGACAGCCGATACCGAAGAACATCTTGAGGATTTCGCGTTCACGTTCCTGAAGCTGCTTGAGGGCACGCTCGACTTCGTTCGAAAGGGATTCCTGATTGAGTGCTGCGTCGGCCATAGGGCTGTCGTCGTTGGCAAGCACATCGAGAAGACTGTTGTCCTCACCTTCGACAAAAGGAGCGTCCACAGAGATATGGCGCCCGGAAACCTTGAGGGTATCGGCGATTTTTTCTACGGGCACATCAAGTTTCTCTGCGAGCTCCTCGGGCGACGGACGGCGCTCGTTCTCCTGCTCGAATTTAGACAGGGCTTTTCCGATTTTATTGAGCGAACCAACCTGATTGAGCGGGAGGCGCACGATGCGGCTCTGCTCGGCAAGTGCCTGAAGAATCGACTGGCGGATCCACCACACGGCATACGAAATAAATTTGAAACCACGAGTCTCGTCGAATTTACGTGCTGCCTTAATCAGGCCAAGATTGCCTTCGTTGATCAGATCGGGAAGAGACAGACCCTGATTCTGGTACTGCTTTGCCACCGATACAACGAATCGCAGGTTTGCACGAGTCAGTTTTTCGAGCGCTTCCTCGTCACCCTGACGAATGCGCTGTGCGAGCTCTACTTCTTCCTCCACGGATATGAGCTCTTCTCGACCGATCTCCTGAAGATACTTGTCGAGCGATGCGCTTTCGCGGTTCGTAATTGATTTGGTGATCTTTAGTTGTCGCATGATATCGTATTTGTACCGTTTGTATGGAATTAACGTGCAAAGATACGAAAAATTATTGGCATTGGCAAAAATATTTTCGCAACCCGGCAACGGTTATAACGTTTAGATGCACAAAAGGTTGATGTCTTAACAACCAAATATCCTTATTCAACAGTTTTAATTTCCTATAAAATTCATAACTTTGCGTAATCAACTGGAAATAATATTCATACCATCATGAGCCAGCTTATCAAGACCGATGCCGAATACTCCCTATGGATTCAGGAGTTGAAAGAACGCTATCGCCGCAGTCAGATTAAGGCTGCTACACAAGTTAACAGTGAAATGTTACGATTCTATTGGTCGCTCGGTCGTGACATAGTTGCTCGTGACGCCGAGAATGTATATGGCAGCGGATTCTATCGGAATCTAAGTCATGATCTGAAAGACGCCATTCCGGAAGCACAAGGTTTTTCCCGACAGAACCTGCAGTATATGAAGAAAATGTATCTTCTTTATGGTGAAGCTTTTACAAATTGCCAACAAGTTGTTGGCAATTTAAAAAACGAAAATTGCCAACAACTTGCGGGAGAATCTTATAACATTTACGACATCATTATTTCAATTCCATGGGGGCATCATTGCGTTATTATTGACAAATTTCCCGAGAATCCATGCGCAGCTTTATTCTATGTTCGGAAGGTTGTCGAGGAAGGGTGGTCCCGGAATGTGCTGAAATCATTTATTGACACAAATCTGCACCTGAGGCAAGGCAAAGCCTTGACCAGTTTCTCTCGCTTACTGCCGGCACCGGAAAGTGATCTTGCCCAGGAACTGACAAAGGACCCGTATATTTTCGATTTTACCGAAATGACCGAACCGTATAAGGAACGGGAGTTGAAGAAAGCTTTGATGGCCAATATATCACACTTTCTTCTCGAACTCGGATCCGGATTTGCTTATGTCGGTGAAGAATACCGGCTAAAAGTCGGCCATACGGAACAATTTATCGACTTACTATTCTATAATGTCCGTCTTCACGCCTACTGCGTCATCGAGGTTAAAACGGATACTTTCGGTGCTGGCGACATAGGACAACTTGGCACATATATGACCGCCGTAAATCATTTGCTAAAAACAGAACAAGATAATCCAACTATTGGCTTGTTGATATGCAAAGATAAAGACAACGTGCTGGCCCAGTATGCGCTTGAGTCTTCATCTCAGCCCATAGGCGTAGCTGAATTTCAGCTTACAAAATTTATACCCGATGAATTCAAAAGTTCCTTGCCCTCAATCGAAGACATTGAATCAGAGTTGAGATAGACTACTTTTCCCATTTTTTGCGTAATTTTGCCCTTATGAAAAAGATATGGGTTATATCTGCCTGTCTGCTGTCGGTGCTTTATGTGCTGGCGCTGACGGCGTGCGGCAACCGGGAGGCAGAGAAGCTCGATGCTGTAGACCGGCTTTCGGATGTAGACAATGATTCGGCAGTCAGCATACTTAAGACAGTCGACACACTCCGGCTCAACCGAGGGCAGAAAGCTTTCTACCATTTGCTGAATCTGCGTCTCTATTATATTTCCGGAGGTAATCCGGCATTGTATGATACCATTCCCGCATGGGCTGAAGAGGAAATCAAAAAGGAAGGCAATCCTGACAATCTCTTCGAGATCCATTTCTGGAAGATGAATAGCTATCAGTTGCAGCAGGATGCCATCTCCGCCATGCTCGAAGCCGAAGCAAGTCGTATCCTGCTCCCGGAGACATCGCAAAACGAGACGGACAAGATTATTCTTGAAGCGCATATCGACAAATTCGAAGGCGAGATATGGAGTATAGCCGGAGATGGTGGCGCGGCCATCAGTCTTATGCAGAAAGCCGACCGCGGCTATGCCAAATCCGAGAATCATGACTATATCGTCTCCAATCAGCATAACAAAATCAACCTTGCAGAGACACTATACGACAAAGGCTTATACGAAGAATCTCTCGAAATGCTTGATTCCGTAAAGCCGGTAAATGATGATATGCGCCGCAAGGCAGAGTTCCATCGGCTATCGCCACTGTTAAAACTTGAGCGCTACGAGGATGTGAGGAGAATCACTCGCGAACTGCTTGAAGAAGGAGTGGACTCATTCCCGCTTCTCACGGCAATGGCTGAGGTGGCGTTGCATGACGAAAATGTCACGCTGGCGAAAAAATATTTGGCACAGTTCCTCCAACCAGGCATTTACAATCTTGCCGCCTTCTATCTGCAGAGAAAAATAGCCGAAAAAGGAGGCAATTTCGCAGAGGCACTTGAGTTGCAGAAAAGAATTTCCATGCTTGAAAATCACCATAATTTCTATGTGTCGGCTTCGGAAATACGTCAGGCACTCGACCGCGAACGAAAGCAGCAGCTTGAAGAAAGCCGTCTTAAAGCTGAGAGCAGCCGCAATACTACCATTTTTGTCATAATATTGTCGGCACTCGCAATAGCAGCCATTGTTGCCATCGCCATATTGCTTATAAGAAAAAGAAAAGCAAGAATGGACAACTTGGTTGCGGAAATCGAGGGCCTTCACAGAAAAGACGACGAACGTGGCGCAAAAATCGGCGGTCTGCTCGCCCAGCGGTTCGAGTCGATGAACCGGCTCTGCGATGAATACTTCAACCTCTCCGACATCAAAGACGAGAATCTTGCCAAAAACGAGATCTACAAGACGCTTTCCGCCCAGCTCAAGGAAATGGGGAGCGAAGGATTCCGGAAGAAACTTGAAGAAAGTCTGAATGAGAATATGGATGGCCTCATGGGAAGGTTCCGTGCCGCTTTCCCCGGCGACGGAGAAGCCGCGGTTCTCTTCCTATACTTCAGCTCCGGCTTCTCGGCCAAGGCTGTGGGTATATTCACCAAACTTAAAAAATCGAGCGTCTACACCCGTCGCCGTCGCCTGAGAGAGCGAATCGAGCAAAGCGACACTCCTTACCGCGAGGAATTCCTCTCGATGCTTAATTAGCGCATTTTCAATCAATTACATAAAGAATTAATAACCAGCATATTAACCTGATTGGAAATTTTAGATTTTTCAAACAGCTTATTTTCAATTACTTACACCCTCTAACGAATAACGCTTTGCTCTTGTTTTTTACGGTATGACGAAATATTTCGATGTAATTTTGCATCAGAAATACAATCTTAAAAAACGTCATCACCGATGAAAAAACTTTCCCTCATTTTTCTTGCATTCTGCGTTCTCGCATTGGTCCCTTTGCATGCATCAGCTGCGGAGGAATTCGCAATAACAGGTGCTGTTATCGACAAGCTCACGGAGCAACCAATCCTCAACGCAGAAGTACGTCTTATCGATACGGCGACCGACAGCGTGCTCGTATCCAAGAAAGCCGTCTCCTCATGGTTCGACGGAACAACAACGCATACGTCTTCCGACTTCGACATAACCGATGTGCCGGTGAAAAAGGATCTCGTGATTGAATTTGTCTGCCCCGGGTATGAAACCCTCCGCATCCCTGTCGACATCCCGAAGATTAACAAAAGGAACGTATTCCCACTCAACTATGTGCTTCTCAAACGGGAGCCCCGGCAACTGAAGGAGGTTACAGTCACAGCATCTAAAGTCAAGTTCTACCACAAGGGTGATACCATTGTCTACAATGCCGATGCGTTCATCACCTCGGAAGGCAGCATGCTCGACGCTCTCATCAAGCAGCTTCCCGGCGTGGAACTCAAGGACGGAGGCGAGATATATGTGAACGGCCGCTTCGTGGAATCGCTGTTGCTCAACGGCAAAGATTTCTTCAAGGGCAACAATCAGCTTATGCTTGAAAATCTCGCCGCATATACCGTCAGGAACATCCAGGTCTATGAACGTCAGCAGGAGATCGACAAGCTTGTAGGGGCCGGTTTCGGAAAGAAGCTGCTCACAATGGACGTTAAGCTCATGAAAGAATACAATCAGGGCTTTATCCTGAACGCCGATGCCGGCTACGGTACATCGGACCGCTATATGGGAAAACTCTTCGCCATGTGGTTCGCCGATCATGCCCGCGTGTCGCTCGTCGGTAACGCCAACAATCTCAACGACGTACGCAAGCCCGGTGAGCAGACTTCTTTCACTCCCGAAAAGATGCCTACAGGCACTTTGAAATCCTATATGGGCGGTATTGATTACAACGTATGGAGCCGGATGGGCGGATGGAACGTCAAGGGCAACGTACTGGTGGAGCACAAGAAATTCGACGACAGCCAACGCGCCTACACTACCAACTACCTCAGCACGGGGGACAACTACGGTTCGTCTTTCTCCAATTCACGACAGAAGAACTTAAAAGTATTTACGAGCCACGACATAGAGCTCAAGAATATGGAGAACGAAATCAAATGGATTGCGGCCATACATCCGAAATTCAGCTATGACAACGATCATTCGCGTTCAGACCTCGTCGAGGCTGTATTCAACCGGGACATGCAGCATCTGAATGCTTCGGCCATACGCAACCTCTTCGGCGGCAGCTATCAGGAGGCGGCTTCGTCGCTCATCAACCGTCAGTTGCGAGAAGAGCGTTCGGACGGTCACGGACTGATGGCGAATCTTTGGTCGAACGGGCGTATGCTGCTCAAAGATCAGGTAAACGGCCTGACAGGATTCTTCTCCACAACCTACGAACGGAAAACGAACCGCGAATTCGAGCGTTTCGGAATCAATCTCGACGGCAATCCCGACTTCTCCCAGGCATCCGACCGTTACCTCCAGAACTTCCCCGACCATACATTCAAAATCAAAGGCTCACTTGGTTGGCTCAGACTCCTCTCATGCGGCGCCAACACCGACACATATTACGAATACTATCACGAAAATATCTGCACGACAAGCGACCTCTTCCGCCTCGAACAGCTGTATGACGGATTCGGACCGGGAGAGATCGGCATGCTCCCTTCCATGAACGAATACGTGGGCACACTCGACCCGTCGCTCAGCTACTACAGCCATAAGTCGAACGACATCCACAGCCTCGTTCCCAACTTCTCCTGGCTCATGGAGAGTTCCGGCACAAACATCCGCATCAAGTTCCCCATGCACATAGACCGGCAGACACTTCACTATCGCCGGGGCAATACAGACGCGCATCTGAACCGCACCAAATTCCGGTTCGGCAATATAGAAATGGAATTTTCCGGAACTTTGAATCCGAAACAATATGCAAAAACGCGCAAACTCATCATCGGACGTTTCCAGTATGACCTCAAGACCGAAACTCCCGATCTGGTGAACATGGTGGACATCCGCGACGACCGAAACCCGCTCGACATAAAGCTTGGCAACCCCAGTCTCCGAACAGCCGCCAGACATCAGATAAAAGCCCAACTCACACTGCAGAATCAAAACACATATTTCTCACAGACCTATACCGTGCTGTCGGACATATACCAGAACATGTTCGCCCGATCGACCAACTACGACACCACAACCGGTGTCCGCGAGTCGAAGACGGTGAATATCAACGGCAACTGGGATATGCATCTCCAGCAGAGCATGTACTTCAACATCAACAAGTCCAAGACTCTGACGTTCCAGAACACCACCGACCTCTTCTATGTCAACAGCGTCGACTACATGGGCGAAAATTCCGCTGCCGACAGCAAGCGAACCATGCGCAATTTCGGCCTTTCGGAAAATCTTTCAGTCAACTTCAGCAAATCAGGTCTGACAGCATCGGCATTCCTCAACGGAACACTTCATCGCTACACGAGCTCGACGACAGGTTTCTCCGATTTCAACGCCATGGACCTCAACTACGGCGTGAACGGCACCTATAAATTGCCGGCTAACTTCGAGGTATCGACCGACTTCACCATCTTCACACGCCGCGGCTATTCGACAAGCGAGCTGAACACAGACAATTTCGTGTGGAACGCACGCATAAGCTACACTCTGCCGCGGCCCGGACTGACATTCATCGTCGACGGCTTCGATATTCTCAACAACCTCAGCAATGTAACATACAGAGTGAACGCTCAGGCCCGCACGGAAACATATGTCAATGTGCTGCCACGCTACGTTCTCTTCCACGTTCAGTGGAAATTCAATAAATCGCCGAAAAAGCGACAGTAACTTGCGTTTCATTTTAGATTAAATATCAGGATAGGGGGCGTTACCCGGTTCATAGCGGACCGGGTAATTTTTTTGCCGGCTTCCGGTGAATTTACGGCGTCATTTTTCAACAGGTGAGATTAACTCGGCAACATACTGCGGAGTTTTTAAATCAAAAAATTTGGGAGATATTATTTAAAAACGTACATTTGTAAAAAATAAATAAACTCCCTTCAACCATGAGCAAATTCACACAGGCAGACCTGGAACAGCTGAAACAAAAAGGCATCTCAGTAGAGCAGGTCGAAGACCAGCTTAAACGTTTTGAAACCGGTTTTCCCTACCTTCGCATAGAATCACCCTCCGCACCCGGAGCTGGCATGCTGGCGCCGGACAACAGTCTGGCAGAAGCAGCACAGGCCCGGTGGGACGGATATCTCGCCGACGGCGGCGATGTGCTGAAATTCGTTCCCGCATCCGGCGCAGCTTCGCGTATGTTCAAGGCTCTGTTCGCCTTCGTGAACGGCTCGGAAGAAGTTCCAGCTCCCGGCACACCCGTTGCACAGCTTGTGGAGAAGATTCACGACTTCGCATTCTACAGCCAGCTCAATGCCAAGACCACAGAGCTTTACGGCGCATCTGTCGACTCTCTGATCGAGGCAGTCCGCATCAAAGATCTTGTGGCAGCCATCATAAAGCCCGAGGGAATGAACTACGGCCAGCTACCCAAAGCGCTCCTCACATTCCACAAATACGGCGAGGGCGAAACCCGCACCGCTCTTGAGGAACAGCTTGCCGAAGGCGCACAGACCGCAGCCGCAAACGGCAAAGTCAACCTGCACTTCACCGTCTCGGCCAACCACCACAAGCTCTTCGAGGCAAAACTCAAAGAAGCCGTCCCCGCAATGGAGAACCGTTTCGGAGTGAAATATGAAGTTTCGCTTTCCGAGCAGAAACCCTCAACCGACACTATCGCCGTAACTCCCGACAACGAACTCTTCCGTGACGATGAAGGACGTCTCGTTTTCCGTCCCGGCGGTCACGGCGCCCTTATCGAGAACCTCAACGACATCGATTCGACCGTTGTCTTCATCAAAAATATCGACAATGTCGTTGCCGACTCTCACCGGGCCTCCACTATCGAATACAAAAAAATACTCGGCGGCATTCTTCTGCTCATCCACGATAACATCGACTATCTGCTTGAAGAACTCAAGAATCCTACCGAAGAAATAGTCGAGGAAGCAACAGGATTTGTCGAATCTACACTATGCCGCATCGACCGTGCCCTTGACTCCGCCAGACCGCTTGCCGAACGTGCAGCCGCTCTTATCGACATACTCGACCGGCCGCTGCGTGTCTGCGGCATGGTGAAGAACGAAGGCGAACCCGGCGGCGGCCCGTACAATACCTTCGCATCGGACGGAAACTCTGTAGCCCCCCAGATTCTGGAATCGACCCAGATCGACCTCTCCAAGCCCGAAAACGTCCAGATGATGAAGTCGGCCGGATATTTCAACCCGGTTGATCTTGTATGCTACCTCCGCAACCACGAAGGCGGCCGCTTCGACCTGCCGAAATATGTCGATCCCGCCACCGGATTCATATCGTCGAAATCGGCCGGCGGACGTGATCTGCGTGCGCTGGAGCTGCCCGGTCTCTGGAATGGCGCCATGAGCATGTGGAATACAGTCTTCGTAGAAGTTCCGGCTTCGACATTCAATCCCGTCAAGACCGTGAACGACCTTCTTCGTCCCGCACACCAGTAAACAATTCACCCCGAAATTTCATTTTTCAATTATCTTCGACTATAAACTAAATTCAAGTATGGACCGGAAAGGAAAAATCATAGTATTGGCGGCCCCGTCGGGATGCGGGAAGTCGACCATCATCAGCGCGTTGCTCGACCGCGGCGATCTCAATCTGGGTTTCGCCGTGTCGGCAACCACCCGTCCGCCACGCGGAAACGAACGTGACGGAGTGAACTACTATTTCCTCTCGGAAGAAGAATTCCGGGACAGAATCGCCGAAGGCGGTTTCGTAGAATTCGAGGAAGTATATCCCGGACGGCTCTACGGAACTCTGCGGAGTGAAATCGACAGGATAACGTCACAAGGACATAACATCATCCTCGATCTTGACGTGAACGGCGCTCTGAGAGTCAAACAGCTCTACGGCAATCAGGCCATGACTGTCTTCATCGAACCACCGACCATCGACGAGCTGAGGCGTCGTCTCGAATTCAGAGGAACCGAGACACAGGATGTCATAGACGTACGCGTCGACAGAGCACAGTACGAGATTTCGCGGGCACCGGAATTCGACCGGCGCGTAGTGAACGACCGTCTCGACCAGGCGATCAACGAGACCCATAACTTAATCACTTCCTTTATTAACCTTTAGTTATGGAGACTGTTGGTATTCTGGGCGGATCGTTCAATCCCGTCCACATCGGTCATATGGTTCTGGCCTCATTTCTGGCGCAGTGGGGATATGTCGACCGCGTATGGCTCACCCTTTCGCCGCGTAACCCGCTGAAAGACCCGGGCGCCCTTCTTCCCGATCTCAAACGCCTGCAGATGCTCTCCATCGCAGCCAAATCGGCTCATAACATCGATATCTGCGACGTTGAGCTGTCCATGCCGAAGCCCTCGTACACTATCCGGACTCTCGACCTGCTCAGAGAACGCTATCCCGAATTCCGGTTCAAACTGATAATCGGCAGCGACAACTGGCAGATTTTCGACCAGTGGCGCGAGGCGCAGCGGATTCTCGATGACTACGGTGTCATAGTCTATCTTCGTCCCGGCTATCCCGTTCAGGACGAACACGTCATCGGAATGGAGATTGCCCACGCTCCCATGATCGACCTCTCGAGTACGCTTATCCGCAATGCCCTTGCCAAAGGCAGAAATATGAACTATTTCCTTCCTGCCGGCGTATACAAATACATTGTGGACAATAAGCTCTACGGCATTGGCGATCGCGACGCACCCAAGTCGTAGATATAATTAATGGAAATATGAGCAATATATCACCCTCTGCTCTCAGCATGGCAGGACTCGCACTCGAGTACTGCCGCGCTGTGAGCGCATGCAGCAATACTGAACCCAAGATTTTCGTGCGCGAAGTTTTACGTTATCTGCCGCGAATCTATGTCACCCTCATGGATCTTAAGCCTTATGGCGAAGGTACCGATGCCGACGTCGAGGCTGACGAAACCGGTGCGATATATGAAACTGTCACAGAAGACCAGTATAACGACGTGCGCGAAGCCATGAGCGCCCTGCTTGGAGAAAACGACATGTATCTTGATACTCCTGTCGAGGAAATGAGATACTCCGACACTCCCGTGGCCGTATCGTTAGCCGAGCAACTCGCCGACATTTACCAGCTGATGGCCGACTTTGCGGCCACTATAGCACAATCATCTCCCGACTTTTTCCCCGAGATTCTGTCCGAGCTGAAATACCGCTTCAACGACTATATCTCCACTATTATCTGCAGCGCCCTTCGCGCCGCAAACTATATTTATTTCAACGCCAGTCTTACCAATGAATAAACACTCTATGAACAACTGCGTATCCGACCTTCTGACATTTCTCGACTCCTCGCCTGTCAACTTCTGGGCAGTGGAAACTGTCCGTCAGCGTCTCGAAGCCGCCGGTTTTACACGGCTCGACATGCGCGACGAATGGGCCCTGCGCCCCGGCGACCGCCGCTATGTGACAAAGAACGACTCAGCAATATTCGCATTCATTGTCGGTGAAGGCGCCGCTTCGGACGGCTTCCATCTCATCGCCGCGCACAGCGACTCTCCGGGCTTCCGTATCAAACCCTCATGCGAGATCGCATGCGAAGGCGACACAGTCAAGCTCAACACCGAGGTCTACGGCGGACCGATTCTCTACACATGGTTCGATCGTCCGCTCGCCGCAGCCGGACGCGTAATGCTGCGCTCCGGCGACCCGATAAATCCCATGACACGCCTCATCCGTTTCGAAGATCCCATAATGGTGATTCCTCACCTTGCCATCCACTTCAACCGTGCGGTCAATGAAGGGAACAAGCTTTCGAAACAAAAAGATATGCTTCCGGTGATCTCTATCTCCGAGCCGAACGCAAAAGGCCTTATACGGCGTCTTGTAGCCGAGAAACTCGGAGTAGACGAGGATTCCATCATCGACTACGATCTCTCGCTCTACAGCTGCCAGAAAGCGGCTTTAGTAGGCATAAACAAAGACATGGTATGCTCGGGCCGTATCGACGACCTCTCGATGGTGCACGCAGGTATGACAGCGCTTATAAACGAAGCCGACAAATCATCGAAGAACACACGCGTTCTCGCAATCTTCGACAACGAGGAAACAGGCTCAGGCACAAAACAAGGTGCCGCTTCGCCGATTCTCGAGCATATTCTGCGGCGCATAGTATTCTCTCGCGAAGGCACCGAATCGGACTACATGCGCGCAGTAGCCGACTCATTCATGATTTCGGCCGACAACGCCCACGGTCTCCATCCCAACTACGTGGAGAAATACGATCCCACCAACCATCCGACTCTTGGCAACGGTCCGTGCATTAAGGTAAACGCAAACTGCAAATACATGACCGACGCCGACACAGCATCAGTATTCGCCGAGATATGCCGCGCTGCAGGAGTGCCTTTCCAGTACTTCGTCAACCATAGCGACGTAGCCGGGGGCTCCACACTCGGCAATATCCTCACCTCCAAGATTCCCCTGCGCGGCGTCGACATGGGAGCGCCTGTATGGGCCATGCATTCCTGCTGCGAGACAGCATCGGCAGCCGATCATGAATATACCGTTGCCGCATTCTCGAAGTTCTTCGAGCTTTAAATGACATTTAAATATTTACTTGTGAAGGGGAGGCCACGCGGTCTTCCCTTCACTGTTTATGCAGCGATTCTGATACAGGGGCTGAAACAGCGTGGCCGATGCCAATACTCCATAATTGAAAAAGCCCGACGCCAAAGCGCCGGGCTGATAGATTTATGGAATTCAAAAGCGAATTCTACTGGAGTTTGAAGGTCACGGGCAGAGTGTAAGTAACCTTTACAGGCTGACCGTTGTTACGGCCGGGCATCCACTTAGGCATAGCCTTGACAACGCGGAGGGCTTCCTTATCGAGAGCCGGGTGACGCGGGCGGACTACGCGGACATTGGTGATAGAACCATCCTTGCCAACGACGAATTCTACAACAACACGACCCTGTACACCTTCTTCAGATGCTGCGGAGGGATAAACGATATTGTCGGAGAGCCATTTGTACATGGCTGCTTCACCGCCGGGGAATTCAGGCTTCTGTTCAACCATTGCAATGGATACAGGCTGTTCGTCTTCAACCTTGGGAGCAGCGATGACCTCTTCCTTGATAGCGATCTTGTTAAGGTCATTGGTACCTTCGGTGATGTCGACAGCACCAACGGCTGCTTCATTGTTGAGCACGTCTTCCTGGTTCTTGACCTGCTTGTCGTCTTCGATCTTATCGTCTTCAACGATGAGGAGGTCGGTCACCTGCTGCTGGTTAGCAACTTCTTCGGGAGCGACGATTTCTTCAGGTTCGTCGGGAATCTGGAACTGTTCTTCCTCTTCTTCTTCCTCGATTTCCTCTTCAGCATCGAATGTAGCGATTTCCTGTTCGGTAGAAGTAACAACCTGTTCTTCTTCGGGCTTCGAGAAAACGCCGGATACGGAGAGAATAAGGAAAACAAGAAGTGCTGCCAGGCAGATGAGCACCCAAACGATAGCCTTTGTGTGGCGCTTGACAGAGGACTCGCGGAGCTTATAGGCACCGAAGTCTTTATTTTTGCCTTCGAAGACAATGTCAGTCCACTCTTTTGAGGTAAGATCTACGTCTTTTGCCATTTTCGTTCAGGTATTAAGGGTTGGGGGTCTCTTCGGCAGCAGGAGCAGCAGCGTTAGCTACAGTCTTGCGGACGGTGGGACGGATGATGGTCTCACCGTGAGCCTGTTCATAATGACGCAGCAAGAGGGTGTCGGCGTGAGTCGGGAGCTCAATGCTGTAACGGGAGATCTGGTTGATGTTCATCTCGTCGATAGCATTGATAAGTCCTTCATAAGTAGTGTTAGGACCGGGTTTGATCACGACAACAGGACGGGTCTTGAGTGAGTCGGAAGCATTCTTCTTTGCAGCTTTGTCGAACTCTTCTTTGGTGATTTCTTTGTTCTTCCACTGTGTCTTAAGAGTCTCGTACTCTTTCATAACCTGCTGGTTCTTGTTGCGGAGGATTTTGCGGATACCCTGGGCTTCGTGATTGACGTTGCCGATGAAAGCCTCTTTCTTGAGGTAATTGGGTGTAGCAAACGTAGTGTCGGCAATACCTTCATAGTAGTAGATGGTATGCATGGTCTTGCCGGTCTCGGCATCAACAGCGGGCTTGTCGCCGTCGTACTGTGTGTCGAGAATCAGGGTCACTGCTTCGGACTGCTTGGCCTGGCTCTGCTGCTCTTTCTTCACATCCTCGTTGGTAGGAAGGACGATCTGCAGGGTCTGGCTCTTGATCATGGTCGTACAGAGCATGAAGAAGGTGATCAGAAGCATGTTCATGTCCACCATGGGAGTAAAGTCCACATGGATAGCCATCTTTTTCTGGGCGCCTTTTTTCTTCTTGCCGCCGCCGGATGTATCTATTTGTGCCATTTTGACTTTACATTAATTGGTGGGTTCGTTTTCGGATTTGAGTGCGGTCATAAGGCTGAATTTGTTCAGCTTCATGGTCTGGAGGTTGTCGAACACAAGCTGCACTGTTGTGAAGGGAGTGTCCTTGTCAGCCTTGATAGCAATACCCTGGCCCTTACGCATAAGAGCGGTATAGAGGTTGCTTACTTCCTGACGTTCCTCGGGAGTCAGACCTTCGACCTGCTCGTTGTTGATACGCTGAGCGACGTTATAGATGGCTTTGAGCCAAACCTGGAAGTCGTTGAGCTTGCCATCGCGGTTTTTGTTGCCGTCGATAGGAATTCCGACCTTGGGGTTTGTCATGTCACCCATGAATTTGTCGCGCTCGGTGACGGTCATAGACAGTACTGTGGGGAGGTAGGAGAACGGAACGCCGAGCATGTTTGATGTACGGAATTCATTCTTCTGAGCCTCGGAGAGACTGATCTTGTTGTTCTTGTGCTCCTCGTTGTAGATCGACACAGCTTCGTCGAGCATCATACCGCGAATTTTTTCGCTTGAGAGAGTCGAGTCGGCGTCGCCGGTGAACGAGATGAAGATTTTACCTTCAGCAACGGAGGGGTCTTCCATCTTGCCGCTCTTATCAGCGGAAGAAATGAGGACTGTAACCAGATTGTTCAGAGGCACCTTTTCTTCGGAAACCGAAGACGGGGTGTAAACAATGGTCGGCTCCTTCTGGAGGAAGGTAGAAGTCAACATGAAGAAAGTAAGCAAAAGAACAGTCACGTCACTCATCGCGGTCATATCGATGAGCGTGCTTTTCTTTTTGATTTTTACTTTTCCCATATCTACCTGTTATTGTTTTGTTGTTTAATCGGTTAACAGGAGATTAGTGGGTAGCGGCAAAAGTCTGCACGATCGAGAAACCGATTTCGTCGATTGCGTATGTGAGGTTATCGATCTTGTTGGTGTAGTAGTTGTAGAAGATAACGGCGAATGCACCGGTAGCGATACCGAAGGCGGTATTGATAAGTGCCTCAGAAATACCGGTGGAGAGTTCGGTCGAGTCAGGAGCACCAGACTGCGAGAGGGCCTGGAATGACTTGATCATACCGAGCACAGTACCGAGAAGACCGACGAGAGTACCGAGGGTAGTCATCGTAGCGATGATGGGGAGGTTCTGCTGGAGAGTCGGCATTTCGAGAGCGGTAGCTTCTTCAACCTGCTTCTGGAGGTTAGCGATCTTCTGCTCTTTGGTGAGGACGGTGTTCTTGTCCATTTCTTCGTAGCGAACGAGAGCTGAGTCAACAACAGCGGCTACGGAACCCTGCTGCTTAGCGCAGAGAGCACGAGCAGCGGCGATGTCGCCGGCAGCGAGGTTCTTCTTAACGGCAGCAACAAAAGCAGCGATGTTGCCTTTACCTTTAGCAGCGGAGAGGGCGATACCACGTTCTACTGCAAGTACGATAACGGTGAGGAAGAGGGTCTGAAGAACAGGCACGATGAAACCGCCTTTGTAAACGGTACCCCAGAGGTTCTGCGGATGTCCGTCTTCGTCGAAGTGCATGTCATTACCGAACCAGAAGATGAAGAGGCAGATGGCAATGATTGCGCAGATTACGATAACCCACGAAGCATTTTTGATGCCGGGAGCGTTGGATTTCTTGCCGGGCTTTGCGGCCTTGGCATTGGGCTTTTGAGCTTCCATAATTACTTAATTGTACTGAAATAAATTAATTATTTAAAGTTAATGATTGATTTTAACTC
>CABRLF010000028.1 GCA_902471685.1 uncultured Porphyromonadaceae bacterium | reverse complement strand
TTCTCTCGGAGCTGTCGATACCGCCATAATCACACGCTTCGCCAAATGGCTTGATGAACAGAAAGCACGCAACGGCACGGATCAGCCGCTTTCTTTGGACACGCGAATGGTAATTCTTCGCGCCACACGTGCTGTGTTCAATCAGGCTTATAAAGACGGCCACACCACGATGGTACCCAATTTCAAGGGGCTTATTCATGCCGGCAACCGTCGCCGTCTGAACGCCTTGACAGTGGAAGAAGTATTGAAGTTGTGGGAATATTGGCTTGCTTCTCCTGATAAGCAATCGAAGTACGCTCGTGCCGTGGGCCGCTGGCTGCTCCTTTATTGTCTCAACGGTATGAACACAATAGATATGGCGAAACTTGTTTGGACTGAAAAGGCGGCAGTCACACAGAAATTTCCGCAATTTGTTTTCATCCGCTCCAAGATTGACAGGGCAAACAAACCTGTCGGCAAGCAGCTTGATGAAACATCTGTACCGATTATTCCACAGTTACGCCAGTTGCTCGATGCGTATGCCTCTCCATATAATCCCGGTGAACCTGTTTTCCCTGACATATTCCTCAATGCGGTTACAGATGAAAAGAAGTCTATACGTGTCCACGACTTCAATCGGCGCATATCAAAAAATATTAAGGACGTGTGCGAATCTCTCGGAATCCAGCCCGTTACGCCACAGTATGCCCGCAACTCTTTTATTTCGGCATTGGCGCATCATGGAGTCATGACAGCGTACATAGATTATGCTGTAGGACACGCCACATCGGAAGTATCGGCGCTTCTCGCCGGTTACATTTCCAATGTAACACCCGCTATGATGCAGGCTTTCAATGAGAAAATATTTATCGTTCCACCGATTCAGTGATTATTTGCTCCCCAGACATGAAAAGTCCATCAAAAATGATTAATTTTGTATTATGGCAATGAACAACGCAGAAATAAACGATAAAGAATACATTGACCAGCTTTTGGCTAATGGAGAACGGGTTACCCTTGAATGTAAGAGAGCAAGAAAGGATGTGCCACATTCATTATGGGAAACTTATTCTGCTTTTGCGAATACTGATGGCGGCACAATTCTTCTTGGTGTTGACGAGGATTTGAAGGAAAAGGACACATCCAAACGCTTCAATGTCATCGGCGTTGAAGATGCCGCAAAAATACGCACGGATATATGGAACACACTCAACAGCCGCGAAAAGGTAAGCACCAGCCTGCTTAGAGACGAAGACATCAATACCCTTTCATACGATGGTAAAGATGTTGTCGTTATTCATGTGCCTCGTGCCACTTATGAAGAGCGCCCGGTATATATCAACAACAACATTATGCGTGGCACATACCGACGCCGGCATGAGGGAGATTATCATTGCCCCGAAGCTATTATAAGAATGATGTTGCGAGATGCCTATGATGATGGTAATGACCGTATGTTTCTCGAACATTATACGATGGACGACATAGATATTCCGACACTTGAGGCATATCGCAACATGTTCCGTGTGGCAAATCTCGAACACGTATGGAACGGATTGGACCACAAAGAATTTCTAACACAACTCGGAGCTTATACCATTGACCGTACCTCCGGAAAGGAAGGGCTTACTATGGCTGGTTTGCTGATGTTTGGCAAAGGCTTGCCGGTGCGGGAGCGATTTGACAACCTGCGAATGGATTACATCGACAAGTCTAATCTTGTTGGAGACCAGAGGTATAGCGACCGCCTGACATACGATGGCACATGGGAGAACAACATATTCAACTTTCTGCGTATGGTAGTTCCCCGCCTTACGCGGGATTTACCCAGACCATTCAAGATGACCGGCATTATCCGCGAGGATGATACTCCGCAGAAGAAAGCTGTGCGTGAGGCTTTTACCAACATGATTATCCATGCCGACATGATGATAGGCAGTGGACTCCTTCGAGTTGAAAAGTATGATGATAGATTTGTGCTCACTAATCCCGGACTGCTGAAACTTCCGCTTGACCAGATATATGCCGGAGGAGAGTCCAAAGCACGTAACCAGCGGATGCAGCACATGCTTCGTATGATAGGCTATGGAGAGAATCTTGGTTCCGGTTTCCCTCTCATTCTCAACGCATGGCAGGAAAAGCACTGGCTGAAACCTCAGCTCATTGAGCAACCTGAGCTGATGCAAGTTAAACTCGAACTGAAGATAGTCAATGCCGAGAATCCTTATGGTTCACCGAATGAACACATAAATGAGCACATAAATGAGCACATAAATGAGCACATAAATGAGCACATAAAATTATCTGAGAGACAGTTGCGCATCATTGGATACATATCTGAGAATCCAACAATTACATTGTCTGAGTTAGCTGCTAAGGAAGATGTTGCAAAAATTACCATACGTCGCGACTTAGACGTTTTGCAAAAGGAAGGCGTAATCTTGCGCCAAGGCAGTACCAGAGCGGGCAGATGGGATATCCTTAAACATTGAATCTTGCGGGCGAACACTTTTGGGTTGCTTGTTGTTTGAGATACTGAGTGCTAAAATTTCATAACATTCCAATAGGTATTGTTAAGATTTATTGGTACTCACATTCATCAACCCATTAAACACCACCCCGCAAATGCCAAACCCTACGACATTACGAGATGTTGTGCCAATATTGGACGATTTAAGGCAGCTTACGAAATTCCCTCTGGTAGCCAAGAAGGAAACAATTTTGTACAAACGAATAGCCGAAGCCACCAGCAAACTTTGCTCTATCGACATCGAAAACGCTATCATCGGGTCTCATGCCTCCGGAGAAATCGGAAAGGTACATGCAGACCAAGTCCGAAACTACTGTGCCGAGATTGCAACAAGACTGGATACATTTTGGGATGTATTCTCAACCTTGGATCGTGAACGTAAGAATAAATCCAAGACAGACATGATAGACAGTTACGAAAGCAATCACTTCCTTAAAGAAGTGGAAATGTTCTACATGATTGCCGCCCATTATGAGTATGCGCTAAAGGCATGTCACAAAATCCCGGTACCTGACGACTGGACAATAGATAAATACAAACAGGAAATCGAGCAATTCCACATGGCTGAGACCCGTGAGGGATGGCTTGAAAAGAAACGTGAGTTCCTTAAGAAATTGCAGGAAAGCGTCGAATATGATGAGTTTCTGTTGAAGCCCTCATTCGCCGTATACCGTGAGTTGCGAGGTGCCTGCCGCAAAATATTCATCATGGTAGAGCGATACTTCCCGCCATGTGAAATTCAGTTACATCCGAAATGCAGGGAGACCTTTATAAAAAATATGCAGGTCCGCAATGGTAGTTATCCTGCGCCGGAACAACCGATAAAACAGAATCCAGCCAATCCGAAATCATGCCGTCAATGGGAGGAAGAGCTGTTTCCGATGATACTCATCTCTGAACTATATGAGGTGTGTTCAGATGTGTTCGACAATCCGACAGAAACGCAGTTTCATTCATCGTTGAATCTGCATGGCAAACATGAACCTCTCAAGATAAAGCCCAAGCAAAAAATCAAGGTATGCTATCTCATCTCGAAGCTCTACGACATCGTGCCGGAAAAGCACAAAGTCGCATGGCGGGAGGACATTCTTACGCACTTTAATATAGATGCGTCCTACTACGAAAGCAAATATTCTCATCCACGTGGCAGCGATGCCAGCAGGTCAAGTATGGCTTTCGCCGATGATGTCGATGAAGTCATGAAAAACCATAAAAAGCGGGCCTGATGGTCTTTGCGACTTAAAGATACCACTTGCGCCCCACTTTCACCACTCAAAATTCCACTTTAGAGACCTTATGAAACTACCCGTTAGAGTCTGATACTCTGATGGGTAGTTCTATTAAGTGGATAAGATGAAACCACATACACCCCACTCATAACCGGTTGTAATTTTGCAGTGTCCGGGAGATACTCGGATACGCTCTCTCTGAGGGCGGAAGTATAACTCAACCCCACACTGCGTATGACAAAAGACCAGTTACTCAAACTTCCTCTCTGGCAGTACACCGGAGAACAATTTTTAGAATTACTTGACTCTCATTTTGTCAAGACCCCACCCGCACCCGCAAGCGTAACCTCTGACGAAAATGTTGCCACCACAGCAAAGCGTTGGCTCGTTTACGGAATCAAAGGACTATGCGACCTTCTCCAGTGCAGCAAAGCGACCGCACACCGTATCAAGAACAGTGGCGTAATCAAAGATGCCATTACTCAAAATGGCAGAAAAATCGTCATCGACGCCCAGAAAGCACTCGACCTTATTCACGCCTCAAAGGAAGGAGGTGAGGCGTGAGCGAAGTGAAGCAAGACATCCTCCGACTTTGGGAGGAGAAGCAGTTGCGAATCACTGATGAGATTCAGACTGCGCCGGAGGTGCTGTATGCCAACGGCAGCGTTATCGGAACACTCGGCAATTTCTCTGCTTCGACGGGTAAGGCAAAGAGCAAAAAGACATTCAATGTCGCCGCCATTGTCGGAGCATCGCTCGTCAACGGCAAAGTGCTTGGCTATACCGCCGAGTTTCCCGATGACAAACGGACAATCCTCTACTTCGACACCGAGCAAAGTCCGTATCATTGTCAGAAGGTCATGGAGCGCGCCCTGCGACTGGCGAAACTACCGACCGATACACATCCGGAGCACTTGAAGTTTGCCGCTCTGCGGCAGCTTACACCTTCGTTGCGCCTTGAAGTCATAGAACAGGCGATAATCAACACTCCGGGTGTCGGGCTGGTAATCATCGATGGTGTGCGCGACCTGATGTATGACATCAACTGCGCCAAGGAGTCAACCGACCTTATCGGCAAGCTGATGGAGTGGACTGACAAGTATCAGATACACATACACACGGTTCTGCATCTCAACAAGAGCGACGATAACGCCCGTGGTCATGTTGGCACCGAATTGAACAACAAGGCGGAGACTGTGCTCCAGATAAGTCGAAGCAAAACCGATGACGCTGTTTCGGAGGTATGTGCCGCTATGATACGCGCCGCCGAGTTTGACCCGTTTGCCTTCCGTGTGAACGACTACGGTCTGCCGGAGATAGCCATCGGATATGTTTTCTCAGAGCCGGGCAAGAAAGCCAAAGACCCTTATCCCTATAAGGAACTGACCGAGGAACAGCACCGCGAGGCACTGGGCGTGGTATTCGCCAACGGGCCGATTAAAGGGTGTCGCAATTTCGAGGCGGCATTGAAGGTCGGATATGCCGCCTGTGGACACTCGTATTCTAACAACAAGATCAAGGGCTTAAAGACCTTTCTTGACAACAAGGGCATGATACGCTACGAGAACCGAGAGTATATCTACAATCCGGATTTCTACTATTGATAACCGCGAAGCGCTTTCGTAGCACAGCGGAGAAAGAAAACCACAATTCTGGTCTGGTTTAGAAAAGGGCATATATAATAGGCGCTAAACCAAAGACCAAATCACTCTAACATTTTAGAACCCATGATCAAAGAGATTAAATCAATCCCTTTAGCCTCCTTCTTGTCCCGAATCGGACATGAACCGGCGGCGAGAAAGGGAACGAGGCTCTGGTATAAGTCGCCTTTGCGACAGGAACATACGCCGTCATTCAAGGTCGATACCACGCTCAACTGCTGGTATGATTTCGGACTTGGCAGAGGCGGCAACATCATTGACTTGGCAACCGAGTTGTATCAGTCAACAGACCTGCGTTATCTCATGCGCTGCATTGTCAACAGTTGTCCGGTGCTACCGGTGCAGACAGTCGCTTCCTCTTATCCCCAGCGACACTCCGCGCCGAGCATGGAGCGATTTGAGGTCGTGCCACTGAAACACCGCGCACTTGTCGCATACCTCCAAGAGCGTGGCATTCCGGCACACATCGCCAAAGCGAAATGCAAGGAGGCACATTACAGTGTCAACGGTAGATTCTATTTTGCCGTGGCATTCGAGAATGTCAGCGGTGGCTGGGAACTGCGCAACCGATATTTCAAAGGTTGCCGGGGACGCAAGGACATCTCATATCTGCCGTGGGCGAGAGATGGTCCGTCAAAAGAGTGTGCCGTGTTCGAGGGATTCATTGATTATCTCTCTGCGCTCACACTCGGAATCATCAGCGGAACAGATGCAATCATACTCAACTCGGTTGTCAATGTCAACAAGGGTGTGCCGTATCTCAAAGACTACACCACCATCAACTGCTATCTTGACAACGACAATGCCGGAAAAACAGCCCTCGCCGAGTTGACAGTCATATATAGCTCTGCTGTGATTGACTGCTCCACACTATACTCCGAGTTCAACGACTTGAATGGTTTTCTTGTCAACCAAAGTTTCATCAAAAACACACTTTCCAATGAAAACAAATAAATCCACCGCATCCAAGTCAACCGAGTTGACCGATGCACCCGAATCCAAAGTGTCAACCATCAAACCACAAATTATTATGCAACCGGATAATTCCATCAACTCAACCAACTCTATCAATGCTGTAAACAGCACCACTCCTGCCAACACAGACAATCTATTTGACAACGAACAGACGACAACCGAGGCAACAGCCACAGCCGACACAACCGAGCAACCGAAGCAACAGCGCGTGGGCAAGCAACAGCGCAAATCGGATTACGCCGACTTCAAGGCGACCTATCTCACTCCGTCCAAGCTGATGAAGCGTCACCCTGTCAACATCGAGGACAGCGTATGGGCGAAGCTCGAACGCATTGCCCGTATCCTCGGCGACCGCGACACCACTGTCGGAAGTTACATCAACGCCGTCCTTGTCGAGCATCTGAATCTCTATTCCGACGACATCGAAATCTGGCGCAAACTCTGAGATAAATCAGCATCGGATTAGTGGCTTAATCGGGGGCAGGCAAGTCCCGGAGGGATGGCTTCGCCCGGTATCCAGTAGCGTCTTTAAGTGTGGAAGGGCAAGATACCTTTTGAGTTTCTCAAAAGGGGCAAAACAGCCCGTCCGGGCGGATATTGCCTGCCTCCCGATGGTCGCTCGATCCGGTGCAATCGGTTCACTGATTTCAATCTATTTCCAATGAAGAAATCAACTGGAAGGCCGCCTCTCGGACAGGCGAAAAAGAGCAATGCTGTAATGGTTCGTTTCAGCAATCCTCAATTCGACATCATCGACGTAAAGGCATCACGCGCCGGCATGAGCCGGTCGGAGTTTGTAAGGGAGGGAGCGTTGAACGCCGAGGTCATCGGCGTGCTCTCCGACGAGGAGAAATCTCTCCTCCATGAACTAAAAAAGCTCGGCCCGAATCTCAACCAGATAGCGTATCATGCAAACGCCGAGGGTTATCAAAGCGTGGCGGACAAGGCCGAATATATCCTTGACTGCATCGCAAAATTCATTCTCAAACTTAAAAACCGCATGAAATCATGATAGGGAAAATACTCAAATCCGGGTCGTTCGGTTCAAAGGTTGACTATGTCACCCGCGAGAAACACGACAAAAAAGTTTTTACTCCCGACACTTGGAGGATACTCGGAAGCCAAGGTCTGATGGGCGAAAAACGTAATCAGATTGTGGCGAGTTTCGAGGCTCAGGCTATGCAGAAGCCGAAGATAAGCAACCCTGCCGGACACATCACGCTGTCGTTTGCCGCCGAGGACAAGCCTAAACTGAGCGATGAAAAGATGCTTAAAATCGCTCTTGACTATATCAAAATGATGGGGCTGGACAAGACGCAGTGGCTTATAGTCCGTCATTATGAGACTGACAAACCTCACTGTCATATCGTGTTCAACATGGTCGGCGACAACGGCAAGCGCATGGAATCGGGGCGCAACCGCTATAGGAATAAGCATGTCTGCGAGGCACTGACCAAGCGTTACCGCCTCGCTTTGCCCAGGCAGGAGACTCCCGATCTGGAGAAACTTTACGGTCTTGAACGGGCCAAAGCCGAGATAAAAATCGCCGCTAACGAGGCTCTGCGCAACTCCCGTGACTGGAATACTTTTGCAGTTCTGCTGGCACGGAAGAATATCCACATCATTCCGAAATACCGTCGTGGCACTCAGGATTTGCAGGGCGTATCGTTTCAGATGGGCGACTACAAGGTGAAGGGCTCGGATGTCGGAGAGGCTTTCAAGTACAAAAGTCTTGAACGCTATTTCTCGCAGCAGAGCCGTCAGTCGGCTCCTAAGCGGACGGCAGCGCAGTTCAGATCTCCGCAGTCCGGCACATCGTCAATCTCTGATGAGGCTATGCGGGTAGTTAAGGCAACAGCCGCTACAGCCGTAGGGGTAGTGGCAGAGATCGGAGAGAGCGTCGGGCAATTTGTCGGAGGGCTGTTCCAGCCGGGCCCGGCCTACGACCCTGATGAAGAACGTCTGGCATGGGAACTCTCGCATCCCAAGAAGAAAAAACCGAAACGTGGAATCAAAAGATAAAAAATATGGCAAAGAAAGATGAAATCCAAGGCGTACAGTGTGAGAGCGCCGACATCGAGATACTGCGCCGCCAGTTGGCGCGCCTTGAAAAAATGCTCACAGACAAGTTCACCGAAGTCAACGACCGCATCGGCTGTATCCCGGCACAGCAGCCTGTGTTTCCTCCTCCGGCGGAGCCACTACCGCAGGAGCCGATAGAGATAAGTCGGCCTGACAACCTCGCAAAGAGCAACGACATACGGGCTTTGGCTGGGATGATACAGACCCTGAACGGCACCGTCGCGCTCGTCATGCAGGGGCTGGCCGATATTCAGACAGCGTTTGCCGCAATGCCCAAGCCGGATATTCAGTCTGTCGCGGAAAAGGCGGCGAAGGCGGCGGCGGAGAATGAAGCCCGCAATGTCATCAGCGAACTATCTCCAAAAATCGACAATTCCGCGCGTGACGCACTCCTCTCCGGAGTAATCAAATCACCCGGAATATCCTTCAACGACGCAGCGAGCATCCATGATACATTGCGAGAGATAAAGGGAGAACTCAAAATCCGCAATCAGAACGACAAGGTACGCAAGACAAACCGTTGGCTGCTCATAGCGTTGATGATATTCTTCAATCTTTCAGTCCTTTTCGGCTGGCTGTATTACGCACTACGGCAGGAACGCAATGAGTTAATCCGCGTTGAATGGCTGTATCGTGCAGTACGCTCGATGATGAAAGACACCGCTTCCATCGAAACAATGGAGAATGAAATAATCTCCGGCACGGATGAACAGCGCGAAAGTTGGCAGACAACTATCGTGGAGCGCGAAAAAGATAAAAAGCCTTCGCCCTACTTCCTGCCGCACGATGACTGGAAACCGAAGCCGGACCCGAAAAAGGAACAGTCCAAGACGAAGGATGCCGAGATTGACCGCATCCCACTTCCTCATCAACGGAAATCAAGGTTGACACCCGGCGAAATCCAAGCCATTAAGAATATGAGAGCCAATCCCCATATCCCGGAGGACGCCAAGCCGGAATTACCCGAAGGCTACGAATAAACCCTGCTAACTCAAAGGCAGGCAACCTCGACAATCACTGCCGAGGTTGCCTGTCTTTGTCTATGTATGATTAAGCTGTTTTCTTTTAGAAGTCTTTTAACGAGTTGCAGTTTTCGAGTACAATCATAGCAATGCCAATGTAATTATCTACGAGTTAAACCAATCGAAAATGTATCGTAAAAGCAACATGAACGGCACGGTGATGACGATGGCTATTACATATCGTTTCCAACTCTTCAATTTTTTCGGCAAGAAATGATATACCATAAGATATATAATTGCGGTCAACACTCCAGAAATATAGGGATTCCATTCCATAATCTTTAATTTATTCGTCAGGTGTATTTTGCTTCGACCTTACAGTCGTAAAATAAGAAACATTTACGCGATATACAATAATAGCAACCAAAACAACAAATATTAGCGCAAACAATCCGGCACAACCGCGTATAAATATTATCGCGGTCGTATTATTTAAATCAACAATGCCGAAAGCCATTGTCAACAAAAGTATTATTGAAAGACCGACTGAAATCAGCGCAGCATATTTTAATCGTGTATTAGTTCTCTCACGATAATACTTTTCTCGTTCTTGTTGAAATCTGTATCTCTTTTCAAAGTAATTAGCCATAGCTCAAAATATTGGTTGGTTTATAACTATATTTTATCGTCCTCGGTCATGAACGCCGAGGACGGTTACGATTGTATGATTAAGTTGTTTCAAGAAAATTTTTCGATTTTATATAGTTGACAATGGCGTCAGGATTGTCGCAGCCGAGCACATATTGTCGACCATCTTTTAGTCGTACAAAAAAACAATCAGACTCTTTACCATAGTATGCAAAATACTTGCCTAAAGCCTTTCCCTTGAACCAGCCCCAATAGCCAAAACAACCGTCACAACCGAAGAAACGCCAACCAAGCATCGACGCAGTCATACGCTTTATCTCACCGATTTCTTTCAATGGTACTCGTTTTGCACAAAGAGTGCGGTTTACACACAAATCTACATCGTTAACGGTTACCGATAGGGGCATAAAATACAAAGCCAATCCGCACCACACAATTATTATGGCACTTATAATGCTAATACTAACAGAGCTATTGCTATAATATAGCGCACTAAGTAGAATAATCATGACTATGCCCGAAAGTATGATTGAATATGTACTGAGTTTGACTTTTTGCTTCATCTTTTGAAGAATTTCAGTTATCGCCCTCGGTGCTCAAGACCGAGGGCGGTTGCGATTATATAATTAAGCTGTTTTTATCTGTTTGATCTATTATCTATCGACCACCGGCTGTTGAACGGTCGGCGTTGGCATCAACCTCTACGAGCTTCTGTGCTCCTCGTTTCTGTCTGCCCCATTGCAGATTGTAGCTTATAGAGACATATGGCATACGCATATCGAGATGAATATGTTGCTCGTTGCGATTCCATTTACTCAGTAATTTGTTGCCTTGGTCATACTTGCCGAAAGGCATAATAATCCCTGCCGAGAACTGCCATGCTTTCCAGTTATAGCTGAGATCAATGATATTCAAGTCCTCACCCCACAATATTTTCTCGCCCCAAAGGTCACGCTGGGCGCGTACATATTGGCCGGTAAGCGTGAATCCCCAATGCGTAAGTGCAAGTTCTGCATTGCCACTCCATGCGTTATTATGTAAATTGTAACCGGCTCCCCGCATTCGCTCCATGCGGAACTGAACATAGGCACTTGCCATAAGCCAATCCGGTATTATCTCTACCTGTGGGGCAAAAAAGAAAGAGAGGTTCTGTAATCCTCTGCTGTTTTCATAAGTCGTGATTAGGCGGTTACTATCCCAATAAACAAGAGGGGTGATGGCGTTAGGCGAAGTAAATGCTCTGATACCGAGAGTTCCATTGGCGCGAGGAAGGTTGAAACCATAACGGAGTGTCAGCATATAGGAATTGGCAGTTTTTAGTTTTTGGTTGCCTACGCGCCATTGAAATCCGTCAATCTGCTGCGGCACAATGTTGGTCTCGGCGAGAGATGGCGTTGATTGCCATGATGTAAAATTGAGCCTGAAATTATGGTTTTGATTAAGCGAATAGGTGATTGTAGCCTGTGGGCGCGGGCTCCATGAGTGGTTGCCTTGGTTGGTTTCCTTGAAGAGGAAGTCTGTATACTGTACGCCCATTCCAACTGTAGCTGTCCATTTGCCGAAACGGTGAAAATATTCGGCAAAGAAATAGATCTTGTCCTGTCTCTGATGGAAAATCCTTCCGTCGAGATTGTCATAGCGTGAACGATTTCGATTGGCACGATAAGACGCTCCGGCAGTGAAACGGCTGTTTCTCCATTTCTTAATGTAGTTGGCTTCTACAGCATAGGCCTGATTATGGTCTTTGATTTCAGTGTTGATGGATGTAACATAGTCCAATGGGTTCCGGGCATCTGGCAATTGTTCAAGATAACTGGAAAACGACCTGCCGGAGTAAAAAGAACTATTGAAATCGACTATAAGCATCTGTTTATGTGCAAAATTCTGCTGCCAGTATAATGAAAGTGTAGGAGTTCCCCCTTGGTTTCCATTAATGTCGGTCAACAATATGTCGTCGGCACCATTGCTGAGCGAGAGAAGACCATTATATACAAACCTGTCATGGAGGTTTCTTTGATAGCCAAGTTGCGCCATCAATACGGTAGTGTCAGGTTTAATATAGTTGTATGATGCCCATACGTCGGCCATAGAATTATCCATAGAGCCTCCAAGCGAAGTTTCATCACGTGTGACGGATTGTCCGTCGGGATATGTGAAAGTTTCCGTATAATCCCGGTGACTTTTAATTTTGTTGGTGAGTTTGAAATTTCCACCGACCTCCCATTGCGAGCGACCTGTATTAAACTTGGCGTCGGCCATGTAAAATCCCCATGCTTGATTAAGAGCCGGACGAGCCTGTGCCATCAGTGAACCACCCACAGTGGGGTTGTTTACAATGATATTAAGCACATAATTGGCACCACCATATCGAAGACCGGGATTGTCTATCCATTCTACACGTTTGATGGTTTCGGGCAACAATGTCCGGACTTGATCAATTGATGATTCGCGGCCGTTGATGCGAATCTGTACCGACTGTCCAGCGGCTTGAATGGAGCCGAGTGCATCACTGACACTCAAAGACGGTATCATGAGGTTGTTGAGCAACTGCATACCGTTCTTAGAGTTTTCAACCGCGCTTTTGGAAGGGTGATAAACATCCATATCGGCTTTTCGGATAACTTTCGGAGCCTCTATCACTATTTCTTGGAGTTCGAGGGCTGCAATAGTATCTGCCGACTCCTGTGCGAATGCGATGGCCGGAAATAGTATTGCGACCGCTGCCATCATAATTCTGTTTAAGATTGTCGTTGTCATATTGTGATACGATTTTATTTGTTTCGTACCGCAAAATTAGTGCTAAACCAATCTTAATGCCAAATACTAAAGTCTTAATATGGTATTTATAAATACCTGATATACAGCGATGATTATTCTCAAAAGTCTTAATACGGCAGTTGAGTGTCTAAATCGGTCTTAATGCGACACCGATTGCCGGATGTACACTATGATATCCTCCTTTTCGGGAACTCCGAGTTTCTTTCTAATGGAAGATTTACGAACATATATGGTAGCTGTTGATTGCGATGTAATGACACTAATCTCTTTGGTTGAGAAACCGGCCAGCATAAGTACGATGATTTGCGCTTCTTTATCTGTAAGAACATTCCCGTAACGGTCATGAAGGAGAGTGTAGAAGCCTGAGTAAAGATTGTCAATTATTTCATATACGTTTTTCCAACTGACGAGTGCTCCGTTTGTGTCGCTTTCAATGGAAGACAATTTACGTAACATATCTTGATTTTGTTCCGTTGGGGTCTCTGCAACCATCTTGATAATTCCAAGCTGCTGCAACATAGCTCGACGCAAGGATTCATGTTCAGATGACTGCGTTTTTGAGGCACTTAACTCATCTACCATCTTTTGCAGTGCTTCAGCCCTTTCTTCGGTCTCAATAATCTTTCGTTTTCGTTTCTGGATATTCCATAAAGCTGCCAATCCGATAATAATGGCTCCCAGCAAACAGATAATCAGAATAGCTGTCTTTCGTTCGTTCTGTGCTTTTAATGTCAATGTCTTGTTTTCCTGTTTAAGTGCATTCTGCTCGGTTTCCAACCGTGTGTATTCGAGCCGGTTGAAAAGATCTCGCTGGCTATTGTTGAGTGTCGCCAATTGGCTTAGCCGAATCTTTCCATTATGCCTATAAGCAAGAAATTCCCTAAGAGGACAGGCAAAGCTTTCATAGTAGTTGTGGTCAACATCCGTTCTATCCCGGGCACAACTGTCAGCTATTGCCAGTTCTCGTAAAGAACGGTCATAATTCCCCATATTGAAGTAATTCAAGGCTTTCCAAAAGTAAAGATATGGTAAGGCTGAATTATGTGGAGCGTTTTCCAATACATAATCAGCCATTATGTTACTTTCGTCATATTTCCCAAGCTCTTCCAATATACCAATTTTCTCATAGGTGTATTTGAACTGGTCCTCTCCAAGTTGATTGGAGTAGGCATAATCAATCAAATCGTTAATTATAATCAATGCAGAATCACCATTATTGGCAAACTGATAATTTTCACACAATTGATATAGATATTCAATTTGATTCGTAGAATCTTTGTCCAATTCCTGCAAATATCGGATATAGCCAATATTTTTCTTGCAATCAAATTCTGCACCACCCACTCCGATTCTTGTTCGCAGCAATTCAATCATATTCTTGTCCGGGATGTCAGGAAGGGAGATTATTGAATCAAGTAATGCCAATGACTTCTTGCCATTACCTGACCAAAAGAGATGTAATGAATATAAATCCACGCTTTTAAGGAATCTGTTATAATCACGGTTCCTATAATATTCAAATGAACGACGAACAAGAGAATCCGAGACCATTGGACTCTCATTCGTTTTATGTGCAGCAGCAAGTATAAGATAATAATATGCTTTTAGAGAATCTTCCTCAAGCTCTGAAAAATCAATCTCATTTAATATGGACAATGCGCTATCCGGATTTGTATGAGCCAAATTTTCAATATTCTGTAAGGTTTGGAATTGTTCCCGATTGTGGGAACACGATACCGCTATACTTATTGCGATAAACGCAACAAGCATCAGCAGTAATGGGCATCTATATATAAATTTTTTGTATCCATGTTCTATGACAGCCTATTACACAGGCTATTTCAAAATGCAAAATTACGAAAAATCGGCGATAAAACGGCTAACAGCGCCTGCTTATCTTTTCCTGAGTATCGATTTTGGTTTGGTTCGGGCTTTATATATGCCCGTATAAACCTAAACCTGTATACAGAGGCGAGGCAAAAGAAAAAGGCTCTCCATATTTTTCTTTTGACTCGTCATTGTCGATTTGGATAGAGGAACTCGTCGATTTGCAATTCCCCAGCTATAGTTTGAACAGAAAATTTGAACACATGGACATGAACACAGCGTATGCCAATAGGGAGCTGAAATGAGATAAATCGGAGTTGTGTTCAGATTTGTGTTCAAGGGAAAAGAAAAAGCAGCTACGATTCGTCTCGTAACTGCTTGATTTTCAAGAGGTGGTCCCACTAGGGCTTGAACCTAGGACTCCCTGATTATGAGTCAGGTGCTCTGACCAACTGAGCTATAGGACCTGCAAATCTTTTTTGCGTTTGCAAAGGTAGGGACTTTTTTTGATTTATACAAATTCTTGCTTGAAATTCCATAAAAATCTGCCGAACCGGCGCTCTTATTTGCTGAAATCTCCGTAAAATTGCCTTTGTCTTTAGGTAATATGCCTATAGGAAAAGTGTCAAACATTCCTGCGGACAATCCGTTGTAAAAAGAAAAACGTTCTATAATGGAAATCAATAATTCTATCCCCGAGCAATTCAAGGCCAACGATGCCTATATGAGTATTCTTAGCCGCGTGAGCGTGCGGCGTTATACGGACACGCCGGTTACATCCGATCAGATATCGGCTATTCTGCATGCCGCAATGAGCAGTCCGAGCGCAGTCAACAAACAGCCCTGGGAGTTTATCGTCATCGACGATCCGGGATTACTAACCAGTCTGGCCGATGCTCTGCCTTACGCGAAAATGACCGCACACGCATCGGCGGCAATAATTGTCTGCGGAAATACAGACAGATTCCTGCCGGGAATCGACGGGAATCTCTGGGAGCAGGATCTCTCAGCAGTGTCCGAAAATATCCTTCTTGCGGCCCATGCTATCGGGCTTGGAGGCGTATGGACCTGCATCTATCCTCATGAGGAGCGGACTGCTCCGGTAAGGTCAATCCTCAATATTCCGGAAAAGCTGATTCCGTTTAATCTAATTCCGATCGGATATCCCGAGGAAGACCATATGCCGATGAATAAATGGCATTCCGAAAGGATTCACCAAAATCGTTTTTAACAGAGTAAAAATCACAATAACAGCCGCCTGCATATCATGACGAAAAACAGATATGCAGGCGGCTGTTTATATGAGGATCACGCCACGAAGTCCGCTCATTTCTTCTTTATATAATCGTTGTGGATTTTGATTCCGAAGATAATGACGGAACAGATAGTGGTTATGACGTTTGTGATTACCAACGGCCAGTTTTCCAGAACTATACCCTGGATAACAAAAAGAATTGAGCCGAGGCCGAGCATGCAGAATGTCGGCATGGCAATGCCGTCGGTATTACGGGTTCGGATCGTGGCCACGGCCTGAGGAAGATAGCCGAGGACCATGCATATCGAAGCAGCATATCCTACGATGTTGAGCCAGAGTTCATTCATAGTTTACCGGTTTTAAAAAGGTTATCTGAATTTTCAAAGGACCGGCATCCGGTGCCGGTCCTTCGAGAGTGTTTATATGTCAGTTATGTTATTTAGTTTCACTTGCGTTATCAAGTGTGCAGATGCTGACGCGGTTCCACGATTCTTCCTCGAACATATTACCGATGCCTTCGCCTTCGGCAGTGATTCGGTCGGCGGCAATCTTGTATTTCTTGACGAGAGCGTTCTTCACAGACTCAGCGCGGTTCTTGGCGAGCTTGATGTTGAAGTCGTAGTTTCCGTCCTTGGAGGCGTAACCCTTGATTATGACCGTCGAAGCGGGATGGCTCTTCATATAGTCCGCGATCATCTCGACATTAGGCATCTGGTCGGGAGTAATGACGGCCGAACCGATACGATAGAATACGAAGCGGACGGAGCTGTAATTGTTGGTCACTTCCTTAACCACCTTTGGCTGAGCGTTGAGACAGCTGTCGAGGGCTGCTGCTGACGCGGCGGCATCGAGAGTAGCTGCGGCTGCGGCGTCGGTAGCGGTTGCAACAGCGGCACGCAAGCCGTTGATTTCGGCATTAAGGGCATCGATCTCTGCCTGATTGTAAGGAGCCACACACTGGAATCCTTCGCCGAATTTATAGCTGACGCCGGCAAGCAGCTGGAATGTGGCGCGGTTGGCATTGAATGTCACGCCGCGTTTTCCCTGATTGCTCTCCAGATCCCAGAGAACCGAGGGCTTGACAGCGATAGTTACGTTGTCGTTCACATTGAAGTTGAAATTAAGACCTGCCTTCGAGCCGAAGAAATTATGGTCGCCGCCTTCGCCGTCAGTAAAGTAATAACGGCCCCATCCTGCACCGGCAACAGCCTCGATTGTGAAGGGGCGCACCTCACACTGGTAGCCTCCGAAGAAATTGAAGAGGTCGACGGCGCCATAAACGCCTACATATGAGTTATCGAATACATTGGCGCTGTGAGCGCGACCTTTCCATGAGGATGTGTTCACACCGAAAAGGCTTTCGGCGCCGATAGCGAATGCCGGGGTTATCTGTTTCTGGATATGGATGCCGGCTGTTCCGCGCATCGACTTAAAGAAAGGATTGTTCTTCAGCGGAGTTGTGACACCTCCGTCAATGCCGATCGACCAGTTGTCGAAGAATTTAGGCTGCTCGATTACCTGAGCTGCTGCCGTAAACGAACCGATTGTGGCAATTAATGCGGTTGCAATAAAAATCTTTTTCATAATGAAAAGTTCTTTTTTGGTATCCCTCGGGGAAAGGAGTGAATCATTTAGCCCTTTGCCGATAAAACCAATAGTAAAACATATTTTCGTTTATATCTGCTGACATGAGGTTCAGCGGCAGTCGCCTCAATGGCAGGCTTGCATAAGGAAAACGCAAAGAACCGGCAAATGTTCACTTTTCACACTTCGCAGCCGGCTTATTAACAGTTTGCACAGCAGGTGCGGACTAAAAATTTGCTCATTATCGTTTTTTGGATTAATTTTGTCTGTATAAACGATAAAACATGAATAAAGTAGCCCTTATCACCGGAATTACAGGTCAGGACGGCAGCTATCTGGCTGAATTTCTGCTTTCAAAAGGATATAGAGTACACGGCATCATTCGCCGCAGTTCGAGTTTCAACACCGGACGCATCGAGCATCTCTATCTTGAAGGATGGGTACGCGACATGCAGAAGCAGCGGAGCATCGAACTGCACTATGGCGACATGACCGACTCCTCCTCGCTGGTGCGCATCATTGCCGAGGTGCAGCCCGACGAGATTTACAATCTCGCGGCTCAGAGCCATGTAAAAGTATCGTTCGACGTTCCGGAATATACCGCCGAAGTTGTCGCAGTCGGTTCGCTGCGTCTGCTCGAGGCTGTGCGCATTCTGCATATGGAAAAGAAGGTGCGCATCTATCAGGCATCGACATCCGAGCTATTCGGCAAAGTCGAGGAAGTGCCGCAGCGCGAGACAACGCCTTTCCATCCGCGTTCTCCCTACTCCGTGGCCAAACTCTACGCCTACTGGATAATGAAGAATTACCGCGAGAGCTACGGCATGTATACAGCCAACGGCATCCTGTTCAACCACGAATCGGAGCGCCGCGGCGAGAACTTCGTAACCCGCAAGATCACCATGGCAGTCGCCAGAATAGTCGCCGGCAAGCAGGACAAGCTCTATCTCGGCAACCTCGACGCACTGCGCGACTGGGGGTATGCGCCCGATTATGTAGAATGCATGTGGCTCATCCTCCAGCAGCCGGAGCCAGATGACTACGTTATCGCGACTGGAGAATATCACTCTGTCCGGGAGTTCGCCGCCAAGGCGTTCGCCCACGCCGGAATCAACCTCCGCTGGGAAGGGCACGGACTCGAGGAGAAAGGCATCGACAGCGCCACCGGTCGGGTGCTTGTGGAAGTCGATCCGCGCTTCTACCGTCCCGCAGAAGTGGAACAGCTTCTGGGCGATCCCTCCAAGGCTAAAAACGAACTGGGGTGGAATCCACGCCGTACTTCCTTCGACGAACTCGTGCGCATAATGGTGGAAGCTGATATGAAAGCCATAATCAAAAACTGACATTTCAAAGTGGATAAAAACACAAAAATATATGTTGCCGGCCACCGTGGACTTGTAGGCTCGGCAATAATGGCAAATCTGAAACGCCGCGGATTCACTAATGTCATCGGCCGCAGCCACGCTGAGCTTGATCTGCTCGATCCTGTCGCTGTCCGCGAATTTTTCGATGCCGAACGGCCCGAAGCCGTCGTACTTGCAGCAGCACATGTAGGCGGCATCATGGCCAATTCACGTTATCGCGCCGACTTCATCTATCAGAATCTCCAGATCCAGCAGAATGTGATCGGCGAGGCATTCCGTCACGGTGTGAAGCGGCTGCTTTTCCTCGGATCCACCTGCATCTACCCTCGCGATGCCCGACAGCCCATGACGGAAGAGGCCCTGCTGACCTCTCCGCTCGAATATACCAACGAGCCATACGCCATCGCCAAGATAGCCGGCATGAAAATGTGCGAGTCGTTCAATCTGCAGTACGGCACCGACTATGTGGCCGTCATGCCGACCAACCTCTACGGCCCCAACGACAATTTCCATCTTGAAAACAGCCATGTGCTGCCCGCAATGATCCGCAAGGTACACCTTGCCAAACTCTTGGGCGACGGGGACATGGATGGCGTACGCTCCGATCTGGCTCTCCGCCCTGTGAGCACGATTCCTGCCGACGCAACCGACCGGGGAATCCTTTCTGGTCTTGAAGCCTTCGGAATCATGCCGGGCAAAGTGCGGCTCTGGGGTACCGGCACGCCGCTTCGCGAATTCCTCTGGAGCGAAGATATGGCCGATGCCTGTGTCCATATTCTTCTCAACGTCAGCTTCAAGGATATAGCGGCACAAAGCGAAAAGGATATACGCAACACGCACATAAACATCGGCACCGGCAAAGAGCTCACCATTGCCGAGCTGGCCCGGCTTGTTGCCGACGCAGTCGGCTTCAGCGGCGATATCGAATGGGATTCCTCGAAGCCCGACGGAACAATGCGCAAGCTCTGCGATGTCTCTCGCCTTCATGCTCTCGGCTGGCACCACACTGTCGAACTTCCCGACGGAGTACACCGCCTTTATCAATGGTATCTTGATCAGAAATGAAAAAAATCCTCACCGCAGCAATCCTGCTCATCGCATCAGCGAGTGTTCATGCCGACGTTCTCGATGACGCAGCCATGCGTATAGCCTCGGCCAATCCGGCCGTTCAGGCGGTTAAAGCAAGGTATGACGCCGAAATCGAAAACGCGAAAGCAGCGAATATTCTTGCCGGTCCAGAAGCCGACTTCGACTATAAATTCAACACCCGCTCCGGAGAGCCGAACCGGTGGGGCTTTTCAATAGGCCAGTCATTCGACTGGCCAGGCGTTTACTCCGGACGCCGTAAGGCTACAGGCTACCGAGCCAAGGCATATGCCGACCTTTACCGGGCCGAACTGCTGGACTGCGCCGTGCAGGCCAAGCAGTCACTCATCGCTGTAGCGGTGGCCAGACAACGTATGACAATCCTTGAAGAAGCTGTCGAAAACCTCGACACACTCGCAGATGCCTACGACAACGCATTCGCTCAGGGAGAAGCTACAATTCTCGATGTCTCGAAGCTGAAACTACGCCGCTTTGCTGTCGCCAACCAGCTGGCATCGGCCGAGGCATCGCTTGAAGAAGCGCAGGCGCAACTGAATGCCATAGGAGGCGAAATGTCGGATGTCCCGGATATTTCGACTGTCATAGCAAACGTCCGTCTGCCGGCCCTCTCGCACTACAAACAGCTTCTGGAACTTAATGACCCGACCGTTGCCGCCAATGCGAACCTTATTTCGGCAGAAGCCGCAGAGGTGTCTGTCGCAAAGCGAGCGTTGCTTCCATCCTTCAAGCTCGCATACACCCACGATTATGAGGACGGCACGCATTTCAACGGTTTTTCGGTTGGAATCGCTCTCCCGTCATGGTCCGGCAGTGCATCCAAACGCGCAGCCAAAGCGGCAGCCCTGGCTACAGAACTATCGGCGACCGACTATGTGATGAAAGCCAACGCACAGCTCATGTCCGATTATGCACGCGCAGTGCGCCTCGACCGTCGCGTTGACGATGCACGCCCGGCATTCCGCTCGGAGGAATATCCCGCACTTCTGCGCAAAGCGCTGGACATGCGCCGAATCACCCTCCTTGAATACTGCAACGAATACGACAGTTATCTCGAAGCGCGCAACGCCTACCTCGATCTTTGCGCTGAGCTTGCAACCACTGTCGCTACCCTTTCCCGCTGGGAGATGGCACAGTAAATGATATTTCCGACATGAAAAAGATACTGTCAGTCCTTATCGCTTTCATTTTATTTACCGGCCTTACTTCGGCTCAGGAACAGAAGGCTCTTGTCCGGAGGCATGAACG
>CABRLF010000027.1 GCA_902471685.1 uncultured Porphyromonadaceae bacterium | reverse complement strand
AAGTATCAAAGGCGCCCGGGTCAACAATCTCAAAAACGTCGACGTAGAGATTCCGCGCAACGAACTGGTGGTGATCACCGGTCTTTCCGGCTCGGGAAAATCGTCGCTCGCCTTCGATACTCTATATGCCGAAGGACGCCGGCGATATGTCGAAAGTCTTTCGGCATATGCTCGTCAGTTCATGGGCAAACTGCGCAAGCCGGAATGCGACTTTATCCGCGGTCTGCCTCCGGCCATCGCCATAGAACAGAAGGTCAGCACCCGCAATCCGCGTTCCACGGTAGGCACTTCTACCGAAATCTACGACTATATGCGCATGCTTTTCGGCAGAATCGGACGGACCTACTCGCCCGTATCGGGAGAAATGGTAAAAAAGCATTCGGTCGACGATGTCATTTCTGTCGCCGCAACCTATCCCGAAGGACTTCGTGCCGCTGTCGTCGCCCCGATCCGGATCCCAGAGGGCCGCGATCTGCCCACTCAGCTGAATGTCTACGCAAAAGCCGGCTACACACGAGTGGTGAATTCGGCGAACGAGTTCATAGACATTACCGAGTTCGTCCCCGACTCATCAGGCACACTCCCGGCGCTGCTCATCGACCGTCTAAAACTTGCCCGTGCCGGAGACGAGCGCTCCCGTCTGGCCGAATCGGTAGAGACTGCATTCTTCGAGGGTCACGACGAATGCGCGCTTCTGGTATGGACCGACGATGGCGAAGTTAAGCGCCATGTATTCTCGAAGCGCTTCGAAGCCGACGGCATCACATTTCAGGAAGTATCCGACCAGATGTTCAACTTCAACAATCCACTTGGCGCATGTCCTGTATGCGAAGGTTTCGGAAAGACGCTCGACATTGCCGAAGAACTTGTTATTCCCAATCCGTCGCTATCCCTGTACGAGGATGCGGTGGCACCATGGCGCGGACCTTCATCGAAAAAATGGCTTCACGCATTTATTCATGCCGCCGGCAGCCGTTTCCCGGTGCACACGCCCTACTCCGACCTGACCGAGGCCGAACGAGACCTGCTCTGGAACGGCGACGGCAAAAGCGTGAAAGGTCTGAACGACTTCTTCGCCGATGTGGCATCGAAACGTGCCGCCGTTGAATACCGCATGATTCTTGCCCGTTACCGCGGAAAAACCACCTGCCGCGCATGCCATGGCACACGCCTTAAACCCGAGGCAGCATATGTCAAAGTTGCAGGTGCATCCATCACCGAACTGGTGACGATGCCTGTAGACAAACTACTTGACTGGTTCAACAATATCCAGCTCGATGCCGACGATGCACGGATTGCCGAAAGGCTGCTTACAGAAATACGCAAAAGGCTCACCTATCTTGTCGAAGTAGGTCTCGGCTATCTGACGCTCGACCGTCTCAGCAATACCCTTTCCGGCGGCGAAAGCCAGCGCATCAACCTTGCCACATCGCTCGGCAGCAGTCTTGTAGGATCTCTGTACATCCTCGACGAACCGTCGATCGGCCTCCATTCCCGCGATACCCAGCGCCTTATAGGCGTGCTGCGCAAGCTTCAGAGACTCGGCAACACAGTAGTCGTAGTGGAGCACGATGAAGAAATAATGCGTGCGGCCGACCGCATAATCGATGTCGGTCCGGCTGCCGGGTCCAACGGAGGTCAGATTGTATTCCAGGGTACACCCGACGATCTCAACGGATGCGAGGAGAGCTACACTATGCAGTATCTCACAGGCGGAATGAGTATTCCCACGCCGAAATCTCACCGCAAATGGCGCGACTACATCCGAGTGCGCAACGCCTGCGAGCATAATCTCAAGAATGTGACTGTCGATTTTCCACTCGGCGTAATGACTTGCGTCACCGGAGTAAGCGGCTCCGGTAAATCCACTCTCGTCCGCGACATATTCTTCCGCGCTCTCACAAGACATTACGAAGGCGAGGGAGACGCTCCTGGACGTTTCGGAGGCATCTCCGGCGACATGAACCGAGCAAACGGTGTCATTTTCGTTGACCAGAATCCCATTGGCCGCTCCACACGCTCGAATCCGGCAACATATCTCAAGGCATACGAGGAGATCCGCGCACTGATGGCTTCGCAGCAAGCTGCAAAGCAAATGGATATGCCGGCAAGCTACTTTTCATTCAATGCCGAGGGTGGACGCTGCGAGGCCTGCAAGGGTGAAGGCCGCATAACAATCGAGATGCAATTCCTTGCCGACGTGACCATAGAATGCGAGGAATGCCATGGCAAGCGATTCAAACGTGAGGTACTCGAAGTGAAATACCGCGACAAGAACATCTACGATATTCTCGAAATGACAGTCGACGACGCTATAGAATTCTTCTCGGAATCCGACGGAGCCACAGAGCGGCGCATAGTACAGCGACTCAAACCACTTCACGACGTCGGGCTCGGATACATACGTCTGGGACAGTCGTCCTCTACCCTCTCCGGAGGCGAGAATCAGCGTGTGAAACTGGCATATTATCTCTCGCTCGGCTCGTCGTCGCCTCAGATTTTCATATTCGACGAGCCCACTACAGGTCTGCATTTTCACGACATTAACCTGCTGCTGAAAGCCTTCAACGATCTTATCGCGCTGGGGCATACACTGGTAATCGTGGAGCATAATCTCGACGTGATCAAATGCGCCGACCATGTGATCGACCTGGGTCCTGAAGGCGGCGAAGCCGGGGGCAATATCGTAGCCACCGGCACTCCCGAAGAAATAGCGAAGAATCCGGCAAGTATCACCGGCCGCTATCTGAGTCAGAAATTGTAGCCCAGGGATATGCCTATCGTATTGCGATAGATACGGATTTTCTTATCGCGGTTGCCGAATTTGGCAAGCGGAGTGAACGCAACTCCGGTAGTGATGCCCACATAATAATGCTCGGCGAAAGTGACGCTGAGGCGGATTCCCCACTGCGCGTCGACCCGCTTCCATCCGTAATCGAAAAGACTTATCTTATGTTCCGGCTCTATCACCGGAGCCTGAAAATTGGGCGACAAAGCCTGACGGGCGCGGATATTGAAATTCAGCCACGGGCCGGTAGCGAAGCTCATCAGCCATGAATCACCAAGCCGGTAGTCATATCCGAATTCAAGCGGTATTCGCAGGGTGTAGAGATTTGCCGAACCTTCATAGAGGTATCGATCGTCGAACTCCACAAGGTACTTTGATGAGAATCCGGTGTACGAAAACAGGAGCGACGGCTCAAAAAAGAAACCGCGCGTCATCGGGAATTTTACCGTCGGACCGACAGTCATTCCTGCACCGGTCTTATAGTAAGAATAACCGCCCGAAGGAAAACCCAGTTCCATCGAGAGCCGAACCCCTAATTCGGGAGTCGGCACGCGGGCTTTCACAACCGGGACAGCCAATGAAAGCAACAAAAGGGCAATAGTCAGTTTTGTCTTCATTTCAATCAGTCTTTGACTTAAAAACACTCCCGGAAGCCGATGGTTTGTTTTTAGTCGAGAAAAAATGAAGTTTTGTAGACAAACATTTTGCTGCAGAACTGCAGATAATATATATTTGCAACCGATATGACAGCAATCCAATCATCCGCAGGACGCCAGCGCCGGTTCCTTTCCGGTCTGGCACATATACTTTTCATAATCATTATCTTCATCCTCCCGGAGCTGGTAATGGCTATTGCCATACCCTACCGACGGGGATTCGTCTTTTATCCCGGCTTTTATGCCAAGTCGCTTGTATTCATAGCGATTTTCTACATCAACTACTTCATAATCATCGACCGTACTATCGGGAAACGCGTTACCCGCAACGGCATCCTCTATTTTGTTCTGGCCAATATCGGTCTGCTCATCATAGGAGATCTGGTATGCATATTTCTTGAACAGACGTTCTGGCCTCCGCGACACCGGCACGTCGACCCCAGTCAGTGCAATCAGTGGCATCAGTTCCTGAAATATCTGTCCCGGTCGGTCCGCGACGGCGTAATGATCATCCTGTCGGCGGCCCTCGCCGTTGCCCTGAGGCTTTCCACCAAATGGAAAGACATGGAGCGCCATAACCAGGAACTTATCGCAGAACAACGGTCAACCGAGCTGGCCAACCTCAAAAGCCAGCTCAATCCCCACTTCCTCTTCAACACCCTCAACACTATCTACGCGCTGGTCGATATCAGCCCCGAGGATGCAAAAAAAGCTGTGCATACTCTTTCATCCCTGCTTAGATATATCCTCTATGAGGATGTGAAGATGACAACGCTCCGACGCGAGGCCGATTTTATCGAAGACTACATTTCGCTTATGAGACTCAGGGTGGCCGACAGCCCCATTCTCGTCGATATAGACCTCGGGGACGAACCTGACCTCGGAATCGCACCGCTTTTATTTATCCCACTGGTTGAAAATGCCTTGAAATACGGCAATTCGGCCCCCGACCGCGAACCCATCAGAATTTCCATCAAAGCCACTCCGGAATATATCATCTGCGAGACCTCAAATTCTTTCATAAGAAATACAGAGGAAGAGGCCCGTAAGTCGAAAGTTTCCGGCATAGGGCTTGCCAACCTTCGCCGGCGTCTGATGCTCCTCTACGGAAATAAGGCGTCGCTCCGGACGATGGTCGACTCAAATATTTTCCGCACCCGTCTCCGAATCAACATCAGCCAAGATTGAAATGCAAACCATTCTGCAATGCCTTGTGGTCGATGACGAACCGCTTGCCGCGAAACTCATAAGCACATACGTGGAGCGTACGCCTTTCCTCGCATTAGCTGCCGAAGTATACACTCCCGAAGATGCCATCGCAAGAATCAACAGCGGCGGTATCGACCTTATATTCATGGATATACACATGCCGCGTCTGTCCGGCATGCAGCTCGCAAAGCTGATCCCCGACTCCGTGCGCATCGTCTTCACCACGGCGTACTCCGACTACGCCGTGGAAGGATTTCGCGTCCACGCACTCGACTATCTGCTCAAGCCTGTGAGCTACGACGAGTTTCTCGAGGCGGCCAACAGGGCGCTCGAAGACAGAGAGACAAGGCAGGTTTCAGCTACCGCAGTACAGGCGACTACGACTCAGCAGGATTTCCTGGTGGTGAAAAGCGAATATCGGTTGCTCAGGCTTGCCATGAATGATATCGTATATATCGAAGGCCTGAAAGACTATGTGAAAATCAATCTCGCGTCGGACAGCAAACCCGTGCTTACCCTCATGAGCATGAAAGCGCTCGAAGAAGCACTCCCGGAAAACCGGTTCGTACGCGTCCACCGCTCATTCATCGTCAACATGGATTGCGTGCGTGTCATAGAGCGCAATTCCATCATTCTGGCCGGTCGATGCATCCCTGTGAGCGAGAGTTACCGCCGGCGTTTCTTCTCCCTTCTTGGAATGGATTCATAATTAGTTAGTATATAAGATATCAAGGCCCGGACACCTCATGATGCCGGGCCTTGATATTATATACTGATGTAAGGATTATTTTCCTTCGACAGCAGCAACGCCGGGAAGCACTTTGCCTTCGATAGCCTCGAGGAGAGCGCCACCGCCGGTGGATACATACGATACTTCGTCGGCAAGACCGAACTTGTTGATGCAGGCAACAGAGTCGCCGCCACCAACGAGCGAGAATGCGCCGTTCTTGGTAGCCTTGACGATAGCGTCGGCGATAGCGCGGCTGCCGGTGGTGAAGTTATCGAATTCGAATACGCCTGCAGGACCGTTCCAGAGGATAGTCTTCGAGGGTTCGATTACTGCTGCAAAAGCCTTGCATGTCTCGGGACCTGCATCGAGGCCTTCCCATCCGTCGGGAATATCCATAGCGGAGCATACCTGAGTGTTGGCGTCATTGCTGAACGCATCGGCAGCAATGCAGTCGGTGCCGAGCACAAGGTTCACGCCTTTGTCCTTGGCCATCTTGATGATGTCGAGAGCGAGCTGGAGCTTGTCGTCCTCGCAGATGGAGTTGCCGATATGGCCACCCTGTGCCTTGGCGAATGTATATGTCATACCGCCGCAGAGGATGAGGTTGTCAACCTTGTCCATAAGGTTCTCGATGATACCGATTTTGGTCGAAACCTTCGAGCCACCCATGATTGCGGTGAAAGGACGCTTGATGTCTTTGAGAATCTGGTCGACAGCCTTCACTTCCTTCTCCATGAGGTAGCCGAGCATCTTGTGATCATTGTCGAAATAGTCGGCGATGACAGCAGTGGAAGCGTGGCGACGGTGAGCGGTACCGAAAGCGTCGTTTACATATACGTCGGCATAGCTTGCGAGAGTCTTGGCGAATTCCTGCTGACGGGCCTTCATTTCCTTCTTGGCAGCGTCATAGCCGGCGTCGGTCTTGTCGATGCCTACAGGCTTGCCTTCTTCTTCGGGATAGAAGCGGAGGTTCTCAAGCAGGAGAACCTGGCCGGGCTGGAGTGCTGCGGCCATGTCGCCGGCAGCCGCACAGTCGGGAGCGAAAGCGACGGGAGCGCCGATAGCCTTGGCTACTGCGTCCTTGATCTGCGAAAGAGAAAGCTTGGGATTTACCTTGCCTTTGGGCTTGCCCATGTGGCTCATCAGGATTACAGAACCGCCGTCGGCGAGTATTTTCTTGATGGTGGGAAGAGCGCCACGGATACGGGTATCGTCGGTGATGTTACCGTTTTCGTCCAGAGGCACGTTGAAATCAACACGTACAATGGCCTTGTGGCCTTTGAAGTTGAAGTTATCGATTGTCATTTCAAAAATATGGTTATATGATTCTTTGACCGCAAATTTACAAATTATTTTCCAATTTATATCAGTACCGGTTAGCTAAAGTAGTATAAAAAACGACAAAAACGTCTGTCGGGATTTCTAAAAACCAAATAAATGCCCTAACTTTGTCATTCGAAGAAATCCGGTCATAACACAGATATTTCATAAACCTTAAACAATATATCATGCCTGATCTGAAATCCATATTGTCGCATTTCGGCATCACTGTCGACGACAACGCCATCAAGCCTCTCGGCAACGGCCTTATAAACGATACCTTCAAAGTAACAACTCCCGATCCCGCAGCCCCCGACTACGTTCTCCAGCGCATCAACCACGCCATCTTCACCGATGTTGACTGCCTGCAGCGCAATATCGAGGCTGTGACGAACCATATACGCCGCAAACTCACCGACAAAGGTACGCCCGACATACGTCGCCGCTGCCTTGAGTTCATCAAGGATACCACTACCGGAAAGACTTATTATTTCGACGGCGAATCCTACTGGCGAGTGATGGTATTTATTCCCGACGCATTCACATACGAGACCGTAAATCCCGAATATTCATATTATGCCGGCCTCGGATTCGGCGACTTCCAGAGCATGCTCGCCGATATTCCCGACCATCTGGAGGAATCCATACCCGACTTCCACAATATGGAATTCCGTCTGCAGCAGTTCCGCGACGCTATCAGCGACAACAAAGCCGGTCGCGTAGAAGAAGTATCGGACCTCATCGACGAGCTCCTCAAGCGCGCCGACCACGCATGTCTGGCCGAACGTCTCAACCACGAAGGCAAACTTCCCAAACGCATCTGCCACTGCGATACCAAAGTGAACAACATGCTCTTCGATGCCGACGGCAACATTCTCTGCGTTATCGACCTCGACACCGTCATGCCGGCATTCGTATTCTCCGATTTCGGCGATTTCCTCCGCACTGCCGCAAACACAGGTGCCGAAGATGATCCCGACCTCGACCGCGTGAACTTCAACATGGAGATTTTCGACGCTTTCACCAAAGGATATCTCGAAGGCGCCGGCTCATTCCTCACCGATGCCGAAATAGACAACCTGCCTTATGCCGCCGAACGCTTCGCATACATGCAGGCCGTACGTTTCCTCACCGACTACCTCAACGGCGACACCTACTACAAAATCAAATATCCCGAGCACAATCTCGTGCGCACCAAGGCTCAGTTCAAGCTGCTTCAGTCGATCGAATCGCATCTCGACGAAATCAAAACCGTGGTCGACAAATACCGCAAATAAATGGCACCGACACTCGAAATCAAACGCGTCGCCCGTCACCCGCAGACAGCTGCGGACGTAAAAGGTATGCTCGAAGCCGCCGGTGTAGCGCCGGTGAAAGTCGACACCGCCAACTGGTCGGAGTCCTATCCCTATAAACCGACGGTAAGTTTCCGCATCGGCCACACCGGCGATGCCATCCTCATCGCATGGGAGGTCGACGAGAAAGACGTGCGCGCTATGGGCGGCGACAACGGCGCCGTGTGGGAAGATTCCTGCGTGGAGTTCTTCATTTCGTTCAACGGCGGCGCCACATATTACAATATAGAATGCAACTGCCGCGGCGGCATGCTTTGCGGCCACGGCTCCGGCAAGACAGGACGCGTCAACGCTCCGACAGAGGCTCTGACTCAGGTACTCCGGCACACTACCCTCGGCCCCGGTGCATTCGGCACGCAATCCGCCGACGCCCCTTGGGAAATGTCTATGATCATACCGCTGAGCCTCTTCGGAGAAGATGCTCCAAAGAGCCTCGACGGCATCGTTGCCTCCGGAAATTTCTATAAGTGCGGCGACCAGCTCCCTGATCCTCATTTCCTGTCCTGGAGCCCCGTGAAAGTCGATTTGCCCAATTTCCATCTTCCCGAATTCTTCGGGAAGATAGTTTTCGAATAATCGGGATTTATCCCGAATTGTCCCGATAAATCGAGATTAATCCTGATAAATCTCGATTTATCGGGACTAAATTGTTTATTTTCCTTCCTTCATCAGGCGAATCCATTTGAAATAGCCGAAGACGGCTATGACGGTGTAGATTCCGTACAGCACCGGATAGAAGACCAGCCCCTTGTAGGCATACAGCCATGTGCTGACCGCATCCACCACTACCCACAGCAGCCATTGCTCGGCATATTTCCGCGCCATGGCCCACGTGCCGATTATCGACAGGGCCGTTGTGAAAGCGTCTGCACGAGGCACCGTGGAATCGGTGTAATTCTCAAGGAACCACGCCAGCGCCAGCCACAGAACTGCCGATCCGACTATAATAACCGCCCACGCCCAGACAGGCGCATGAGTGATGGGGATCGGCTTCTTCTCTTTTGTGCCGAGACCCGTTTTCCACATCACATAGCCGTAGACCGCCATGATGAGATAGTAGATGTTTATGCCGAAATCGGCATATATGCCTTTGGAATAATATATCCACATGGATATGGCAGGCATGATCATCGATGCTATCCACACCCGCAGATCGGCATGATATTCCCACCAGAGGTACAGGATTCCGATAAGGAAACCCAGCACCTCAAGCAGGCGGTCGAATGTGAAGAGTGTTTCCATCCAGTCAGAAAACAAGTGCAATAGTGGCCATTACGTGTGTCGGTGCCTGTGCGGCATATCCGGCGTAACGGTAGATGACCTTCTCGCCGCCGTCGACATAATATCCGGCACCGCAGTAGCCGTTGTTGAAATACTTCTCGTTGAAGATATTATAAATCGAGAAACCGGCGCGGAGACTCTTGATTCCGGCGATGTTCTTCCATGTATATGCCAGATGGAGATCCGACACGAAGTAGGCGTCGAGACAGGTCTCTTCGCTGCGGGCATTGTTCATATACTGCTTGCTCACATAGTGGCTCGCAAGCTGAGCCTCGAAGCCGCGCACGCGGAAATCGAAGGAGTTGTTGAATGTGAACGACGGCGAGAATGCGATCGGAGTGTCGCCGCAGTCGATGGCGATGGGATTGGTCCATTCGTCCTCATATATATACTCCGTGAAGTCCTTGATGCGGTTGCGCGAAAGGGTCGCGTTGGCGCTCCAGTCAAACCACCTGACGGGTTGATACTGTGCCTGAAGCTCGATACCCATACGGTAGGAATGCGGCGTGTTCACGCTCAGAGGATTGCCTGTGTCGGAAAGCTGTCCGGTGACAACGAGCTGATCCTTGTAGTCCATATAATAGAGGTTTACTCCGGCTGTGAAGCGGCGCGAACTGAAGGTGTAGCCCAGTTCATAGTCGAAGAGTCGCTCCGACTGCGGCTCATGGTTTGGATCGCCGTCGGTGAAGTTGTCGCGAACCGGCTCTTTATGTGCCACACTCCACGATGCGAACGCGCGATGGTTGCCGCGGGTATAGCTGATGCCGGCCTTGGGATTGAAGAAATTCCACTTGCGGTCGACATCCAGCCCGGCCAGACTTTCTGTGTTCCAGTCGTAGTTATCCGATACGCCGTCGATTGTATATTTGATATGACGGTACTGCAGATCGGCGAAAGCCGAAAAGTCGCGGCTTATGTCATAAGTGGCGCGGGCATAGATGTTTGCGTCGAATTTACGGCCTTTGTTGTCGTAGTATTTCTGCAGCGGATTGATCGGGCCGACATAATTGCGCACCCAGGCCACATTGCCGAAGTGATGTCCGTGGAAATTGTTGACTGCTCCGCCGAACACCACATTCCAGCGGTCCTTCTCATAGTTGAAGTTCACAAGACCGCCCCCGAAGCCGTTCTGATTGTATTTCAGGCGCACGAGGTCCGATTTGGTCACCTCGTTACCATCGGCGTCGATATAATTATCGAGGCCGTATTCCACAAGCGTGCGTTTGGTCTTGTACTGATTGTAATAGCCGTCATCCTTGGTGTAATGCAGCGCGGCGCTCATGCGCCAGTAGTCGCCGAGAGTCTGCGACATGTGGAGCTGAAAGTGATGCTGCGTAAAGAAATCCTTCTGATCACGGTAGTAAGCCCTGTTACCCTCCGAATCGGTATACTCTCCACAGGGATTGTAGCGCCGTCCGTATTTCTCCATATCCTCTTTGCTGGCATAGTCCCATGCCATATAAGTCTCCTCTTTGCCGCCGAAGGCGATGAGACGCACAAGAGTGCCGTGGTTGCGGTATGCGGCCTGGCCGAAATAACTCCACAGCTTCGACGAAGCACGCTCGATATATCCGTCGCTTCCCATATGGGAGATACGGGCATCGAAACTCCAGTGGTCTCCCAGCAGACCGGAGCCGACACGGAGAGTCTGACGGTTTGTGTTGTACATGCCGTAGCTGCCCGACAGCTCGGAATAGGGCGTCTCTGAAGGCGCATCGGTCACCATATTCACACTCGCGCCGAATGCTCCGGCGCCGTTAGTCGATGTTCCGGCACCGCGCTGCACCTGCACATCGCGGAGCGAGGATGCAAGATCGGGCATATTCACCCAGAACACCTGGTGGCTTTCGGAGTCGTTGATAGGAATGCCGTTGGCTGTGATATTGATTCGCGAGGGGTCGGAACCGCGCACACGCATCGACGTGTAGCCCATGCCGGCGCCGGCATCGGAAGTCGTGATGAGCGATGGCGTCATCTGCAGCAGATATGTGATGTCGCGTCCGTCGTTCCACTTGTTCAGCTCTGCTTTGCTAACATTGGTGAAAGCGACGGGAGTCTTGGCTGTGGCTCGGTTGGCCACCACTTCCACTTGGTTAAGTACTATCGAGGAATCACGGTCCCCGTCGGAGGGCACATTGGCCGCTCCCGCAACTCCGGCACACGATGCCAGAGCCGCAGCACAAAGAATTGTCTTCTTCATTGCATATTTCTCTACGCCGGTATTACCCGGATCAGGTTCGAAGGGTATAATCTCAGCCTTTTCCGGCACACGGTCCGGATAAAGTGGGCACCCCTATAATAATATGTATGTTCTCATGCCGTCCCTTGCGGAAACGGCCCGCAAAGTTACATATTTTTTCCTGTTTTACGAAATATTTGTTAATTTTGACCTTCCAATCAAGATCTCATCTCATGCTCAACCCGTGGATCGAGGCCATGCGCCTCCGCACTTTACCCGTATCGTTAGCCGGCGTTTTAACAGCCGTCGGTTACGCCCTTCATGCCGGATGCTTCCGCTGGATTCCGGCGGTTCTGTGCCTCCTTTTCGCCATCCTCTGCCAGATAGCGTCCAATTTCGCCAACGAATATTACGACTTCAAGGCCGGACGAGACCGGACCGGACGCGAAGGCCCGCGGCGCGGCGTCACAGAGGGCGACATCACTCCGCAAAGGATGAAGCGCGCCATATACGGCACTCTCGCCGCCGCAGCACTCACCGGCCTGTCGCTCATCATATGGGGCGGTCCGTGGCTCATCCTTGTGGGTGTGGCGATTTTTGTCGGCGTGCTTGCTTACAGCACCGGCCCGTGGCCACTGTCCACCCACTGTCTCGGCGAGGTCGCAGTCATTTTCTTCTTCGGCATCGTGCCGGTGAATTTCACCTATTACCTCATGGCCGGCAGTTGGAGCACAGAGGTATTCCTCGGCTCGCTCGCCATCGGCCTCATGGGTGCCAACGTACTGATTGTGAATAATTACCGCGACGTGTCCGACGATCGGGCGGTCGGGAAACATACCCTTGCCACCGTGGCACCCAAACTCATGCCGCCCCTCTACTTCGTCAACGCCGCCATCGCCATGGCATGCGTCTGTCCGGCGTGGAAAGCTCTCGGCACGGGTTGGATCGCAGTGCCGATCGTCTATCTCGTCATCGCCGCCGCCATCGCAACAGCCATGAGCCGCACCACAGGCCACGCCATCACTAAATTCCTCGGCATGACAGCAGTGTCAATGATGCTCTACGCGATAGCCTTCATCATTGCATAATCATGGAGTGTGGGCATCTTGCTCACACTCCAATCAAAAAGATGATAGTCGCGTAGCGACAAGATGCCGCGTAGCGGCGATACGAATTGTTTAGCCCATGGCGAGAGGCCGTAGGTCTCGATGCCATGGGTTTCTTTCGACCCCCCGATTTCTTCACCCTGTAGGGGTGACCCGACAGCGACGGATGGGGCACCCATAGCAGGGTGCTTTTCGAGAAAACACGTGTACCCAAGGTTTTGAGCCCTACAGGCTCTTCACCTTGGGCTAAGCATTTCGTTAGGCCGCTACGCGGCTTCGTCGTCCCTAACGGGACTGATCTCCAAAATACAAACGGGCGGCCCTAATGGGTCGCCCGCCTGATTCTATTATCTATGATGGGATAGGATTATTCTTCAGCTGCTACAGCTTCTTCCCAAGTGTTCCATACGGGAGTGCTTGCATTGTAGCCTGCATATCCGTAGTTCTGCATCAGAGGAGCCTCGCTGTTGGCTGTGATAGCGGAGTTGGGCACAGGCCAGAAAAGGTTGCGCTTGTCGACGATGTACTTGAGGCGGCGACCGTTCACCAGAATACCGTCACCCATCATATCTTTATTGTTAAAGATATTGCAACGTGTAAGACGCTTGAACCAGTAGGAACCGCCGTTGAGATCGGTACCGTCCTGCTTGTCCCAGTTATCCTTCGAGTAGGTTTCGCCCCATTCGTCGGGCTGACCGGAAACAGCGAGACACCAGGAAACGCGGCAAAGCTCGGCCTGACGCCATTCCTCATAGAGAAGTTCGCGGGCGCGTTCGTCCATGATATCGCCGATGGTAACGGTGGAGAACATCTTCTTGGCGTTGGCACGCTTGCGGATAACGTTCACGTCCTGAGCTGCACCGGCTGCATTGCCCTGATAGTATTTGGCTTCGGCACGCACGAGGTAAGCCTCGGCAAGACGATAGAGGTACATATTGCCATTAGAGCCATTGGTGGCGCCGTTGAACTGGTTTGCACCGGGATTGTTCTCTGCTGTCACATCGAGAACATAGTTCTTCCACAGCGGAGTGGGATACCATGAGCGGATGGTATCTGAGCAAAGGAGCGCACCCTTCTTGACAATAGGATTGACAATCACGGAATCCTTATCCACACCATTTTCCTTGTAGTGGCGGATGTCACCTTTCTGATATTCAACGCCACCGATACAGAGACCATTCTCGTCGAACTTATAAGTACCGTTGGATTCCTTTTCAGGTTCAACCTTCCAGCCGTAGAAATCCTTGGGAGCATAAAGGATCATGTTCTGACCATGGGCGGCACAGTTGGGGTTGTTGTATTTCAGATCATTCATTTCCATCCAGTTGCCGACTTCGCGGTTATGACGGAGGTCCTGCCAGTCGACTTCGCCGTCATAGCACCAGATACTCTGATTGAAGTGAACAGAGGTGCGGAAACAGCCGATGCCACGCCCCTGCACACGAAGCCAATCAAGATTCTTGTTATAATAACCGTTGGTGCGGGCATAGTTGAATGTCATGCCTTCGCCCCAGCGGTCCTTGAATACTCCGTATTTGTCGCGGATGGCGCCCTGATTGCTCCAGTGTACCTGCATAGCACGCATAGTCAGATACTGAGTGAAGTTCTCTGCGTTGAAGTTGAGGATTGGCATGAGCATTTCCTTGTTGTCGGAAGCGCAGACGTTCACACCACGCAGAAGATCCCACATTACGTTGCGTTCAACTTTCCAGGTGTCGGGGTTGCCTGAGGGAACGAAAGTGCCGAAAGGCTGGGTCATGAGGGAGTGGCCGGTGTTATTGATAAGTTCGTCGCACATTCTTTCGGCTTTGTCGAACTGACCGTCAATAAGATAGCATTTTGCAAGAAGAATCATGCAAGCTTCTTTGTTGACCATGCCGATATACGACATGTCCTTCTGAAGAGGCACGGCGTTAACGGCGAATTCGAGGTCGTGGACGAGCATCTTGAAGATGGCAGCCTTGTCGGTCGACAGGTAGTCGCGCTTAGGAGAGGCGGGAAGCTTGGTCACCAGAGGCACGCTGCCAAACTGGAGCACAAGATGATAATACTTATAGGCACGATGGAAGTATGCGCGGCCTTTGTATTCGTCGCGTAGTTTTTCGTCAAGTCCGGGAACATCGTCGATGTAGGTGAGCACGGTGTTGGCGTACTTGATGGCATTGTAAGCCTCGTCCCAGTAGCGCATCATGGCGTTCATATCGCCACCGCCGCCCATACCCGTAGTCGGGGACAGCATTACGGCGAAGTTGTCCTGGAAAGAGCCCCAGTTATCTGTCTTGGCATATAGACCGATATCGGACATGATGTAGTTAGTCGCCATCGGAAGGATGTTGCCGTTGCCATCCATGAAAATTTCCTTGATGGAACGGTCGCACTTGGCGAGAGCTGCCTGAAGGCCGGCTTCTGTCTTATATGTTGCGGCGGGTTCGTAGAACGACAGAGGATCCTGAGCCAGGAACGAGTCGGAGCAACTTGCCAGCATGGCTGCGCCCAGAAGCATCAATCCGCCATTTATATATTTTTTCATTGTTTTTGCTTGATGAAAGGTGGTAATTAGAGAGTTACAGAGAGACCGAATGTGTATGTACGCACACCGAGGCCATTGCCTGATTCAGGATCACCATATTTCCAGGTGCCGGCGTGGATAGTACAGAGGTTCTTGATGCCGGCCGATAAACGGAGACGGTCGATGTAGAACTGACGTGTCAGCTTCTGAGGAACAGTATAACCGATTGATACGTTGTCGATACGAACGAAGTTGCGGTTGAGGATGCGGGGAGGAGCTGCTGTTGTGCCGCCGTTGGGACCCTGTGCCTCAAGACGTGCGTACTCATTCGAGGGATTCTCTACAGTCCAGTAGTCTTTCTTCCAGACGTTACCGGTGTTGGTCACCCACGAGCCGCCATTATCTCCGTTGAGGTATGTCCAGTCCTGACTCTTGTGTCCCATATAGGAATACATCGAGAAGGAGAATGTCCAGTCCTTGAAGATTGTGAAGTCGTTCTTCCAGGTCCAGTATACAGGAGGAGCTGTAGTGCCCTGGAATACCTTATCGTCATCGTTGAATACGTATTCCTTAACGGTGCCGTCTTCGTTATATACATCGTTGTCGGGATTGTTCCATACCTTGGGATCGCCGGGCTTCTGACCATACTTGGCAGCTTCCTGATATTCGTCTTTCTGCCAGATGCCGAGGAGCTTGTAGTTCCAGATTTCACCTACGGGCTTGTCGATGAACCAACCATTGGAAAGGTCGCTGTTTTCCTTACCGGTTATAGGATCATAGTCATTGTAGATGTGCTTGATGCGGTTCTTGTTATAAGAGAGACCGATATTAGTGCTCCATTCAAGATTCTCGCTGGTATAGGGGATAGCGCGGAGAGTGATTTCAATACCCTTGTTAGTAACCTCACCGAGGTTGGTGATGATGCTGCCGAAGCCGGAGAATGACGGCAGACGCTGCCACATGATCATATCCTTGGTCGACTTGGAATACCAGTCGATGCTACCGCCGAGACGGCCCTTGAAGAAACCGAAATCGAGACCTACGTTGAACGCACCTGTCTTTTCCCAGGAAAGGTTGGGGTTACCGAGACGCGAAACAGTGAGAGACTCCATTACTACGGGAGTGCCGTCGGGTTTCATATATACCATCACGCCGCCGTCGGAGAGGTTGGACATGGAAGCGTAGGTATCTGAGAGCGAGCGGTTACCGTTGGTACCGTAAGAAACACGAAGTTTGGCGTCGTTGAGCCAGTCGCGGTAGGGCTCCATGAATTTTTCTTCGCTCAGACGCCAGCTTGCGCCAAGCGACCAGAAGTTTGCCCAGGGATCGTTTGCACCGAATGCCGAGTAACCGTCGCGACGGACTGTTGCGGTGAGCATATATTTGTCGTTATATCCGTAGAACACACGACCGAAGTATGAAGCGGCGGTGATGTGGACGTCGTTGCACCAGAAAGAGGACTCCGACTTGTTGGCGCCACTGATGTAGTGGAGACCGAGGGCGTCGGTAGGAGTGATGTGACGAGCCTCGATATTGTCAGCCCATGAGCGGTTCTCTTCTGCTTCCTGACCGAGCATCACTGTCACGTGGTGGATCTTATTGAAGTAATAATCCCAGGTGATGGTGTTGTTGAGGGTCCAGTCGAAAGTTTTCGAAGATTTGCGGTTCACGCCACGGGTAACTGGGTCGGAGTTGGGAAGTTCTGCCGACATGAAGTAGCGGTCGTAGAACCACTGGAGACGCGGAGCGATATTAAAGCGGTAAGTGATACCGTAAGGAAGAGTAACGTTCGCGTTGAAGATTGTGTTCAGCACAGTATAGCCTTTTTCGAGGTCTTCGTACTGACGGTTGAAATCATAGTTGTAACCGCCGTTGGTAGGATTGCCGTTGAAAGGGTACTGCTCGAGTGAGCCGTCTTCCTTGCGGTAGGAAGCAAAAGGTGAGTTGCGAAGCATATTGGCGTCCCAGTAGTTGCTGCCGAGAGATACCTGAATGTCGCCGTCGGAACGATCCTGGAAGTTGGCGTTGGCGCCGATTTCGAGCCAGGGGGTAATCTTCGCATTAACCTTCATGCTTGCGCGGATAGACTGGTAGTCATTACCGCGGATAGCACCTTCGTTCTTAAGATAGCCGACTGAGAAGTAGTAGTTCACATTCTCGGTTGCACCGGAAACGCTGCCGTTGTAGTCCTGATTGAAACCGGTACGGAAAGTGAGGTCGTACCAGTCAACAGTCTTGCGTCCGTTGAGGAAGTTTGCGTAAACGTTGGAAGCCTGGTTGAGATTCAGACGCGATGCATAAACTTCTTCCATATTACCTTTTTCGCCGAGTGTCACAGTACCGTTGCTTGCCCACTGCTCGGGGGTGATACCGTACATGGCTTCCACATTGCCATAGTAGTCATAGTATCCCACGGGTTCGCCGGTGGCATAGTTGCCCCAGGTTCCGTCAGGGAGCACACCTACAGTAGTATTCTTGTAGTAGTCCTCGCGATATTTAAGATATTCGTCGGGACCGAACACTTCGCGGAAGGCGCTCTTTGTGTTAGCAGCAAGGTTCATGCTGACGGTAACGATAGGTTTGCCTTCCTTACCTTTCTTGGTGGTAATGATGATAACGCCGGAAGCAGCCTTGGCACCGTAGATGGCGGCGGAAGAAGCATCCTTGAGGACGTCGATAGCAGCGATATCATCGGGGTTGATTTCGGAAAGTTCACCGTTGAACTGCATGCCGTCGAGGATAATAAGAGGAGAATTGTGACCGCCAGCGGTGTAGAGGGAGTTCTGACCGCGGAGCTGAATGCTCGAAGAACCCTTGGCATCAGGGTTATAACCGATCTGGAGACCGGGGGTACCACGGAGAAGATCCTGCACTGTGTTGGGGTTCTGGTCTGCGAGCTTGTCGGGGTTGATCTGAACGACGGCGCCGGTAAGGTCTTTTTTACGGGCGGTACCGTAACCGATGACCACGACTTCATTAAGATTCTCGGCAGATTCAGAAAGAATAATCTGAAGATCATTCTGACCGGTTACGTCCACAGTCTGTGAGACGAAACCCACATACGAGAATTCGACTTTGTCTCCGTTTTTCACAGCGATTTGAAAGTTGCCGTCGATGTCGGTGACAACGCCGACATTCGTGTTCAGGTTACGGACAGATACGCCGATCAACGGCTCATCCAGCGGATCCTGAACGACGCCCTTGAGTGTGTAGCTCTGGGCGTAGGCTGAGAACCCAAGCAATAGGGTCAGCAGCCACATCGAGATGTATATAGGGTTTTATGTTTATTTTGGTTTATTAGATCTTGAGGTTCCTTAATAAATGAGAATTTCGGTCTTGTTTTTCCGATGCAAAGTTAAATGGTATTAACATTTACGGCATTTCAATTTCGTGCGAGTGTATTGAAAAATCAATCAAAGTGCGGATGAACGTGGGCAGCCCGTCCCGGGCTATGTGCCGGAGGGGCATCTGCCGGGCACGATGTGCCCGGTTAACGATCGGTATGCCCTCCGGGCAATGCTTACGCGACCTTTTATCATGCACCTTTTTATTCCCGATTGACCATTTTTCTTATTTTTGCACGATTTTTACACATTATTGGCAAAGGGGGAGTCGGATGCGAGTACATTATTTATTAATTTTGCAACACCTATAATCCGATACATGAAACACGTTGCCGCTCTTTTACTATCTTCAGTAACCGTCATGACCATGCCGGCGATGCCTTTGCTGCATCTCGGCGTTGACAACGGGCTGTCGAACGGCTATGTAACGGATATCACCGAAGACGGGCGCGGCAATATCTGGGTCGCCACCGAAGAAGGGCTCAACCGCTGGGACGGGAAGCGCTTCCACCGCTATACCCCCGTCACCTCAGGCCTCACCGACCCTGAACTGAGCTGCCTTCTTCATCTCGACCAAGACAACGACCATCTGTGGGTCGGATCGCAGCGAAACGGCATTTTCCGGGTTGATCTGCGCGACTATTCCATATCGCGACCCGAAGAAGAACTCTACAGCTATGATATATCGTCCTTATCGCCCGGCCGCAACGGCGGCATGTGGGTGACGCAATATCATTTCGGACCGCAATTCTACGACCCCGCAAAGGGAATCGTACTTTCGCCGGCTTTCACCAGCGTTCCCGGGTTGCCGAAACGGTCGTGGAACGCCTATGAAGGACCGAACGGCAAACTATATATCGGCCATGTGGACGAAGGCTTCAGCGTTGCCGATACTCTCAGGCACACATTCGTCAACTACCGATACCCCGATATTCCAGGCAACAGCGTCTATACGATCACACCGGACAACAACGGCAACCTGTGGCTGGGCACCAACCACGGCGCCGCACTCTTCAATCCGACAACCGGGGAGATAACGAAAATAGTGAACGATCCCTCCAGGCCCGAATCGATCAATCCAGGCGCCATCCGCTCGATTACGGTTGCCCGCGACGGAGAACTATGGTTCGGCACATCGCAGGGCGGCATCAGTATCCTGAGCCTCAACGAGCTGTCGTCGAAGGGTATCGAAGGCGCACAATTCACATCATTACCTACCGACAACGCTCCCGGCGGCACCTCCGGAACAATTATACGCAGCATTTTCCGCGATTCATACAATAATATATGGATAGGCAACTACAGCAGCGGCGTAGACTTTGCCGGACATATACCGGGTCTTGTGACGAGAGTCAACTATATGGCAGAGAACGGCAGCGACCGTAATCTGCCCGTGTTGTGCGCCACCAGCGACAAGAACGGGAACGTATGGTTCGGCGGCAACACCGGCATCGCATGCGCCGACCGGAACGGAAACGTATTGCGACGCATCCCGCTCAAATATGGAAACAGCGCAATATCATCCTATATACGAAGTATCTGCTACGATCCGGATTACGGACGGATATGGACCGGAACCAACGAAAACGGTCTCTTCATCTACTCCACAGCCAACGGACGCTGGGAGAAAGCCGACATACCGCCGTACACCATCCGCGGCATAACGATCCTCGGCGACAGCATCTGTGTGTCGACCGACCGCGGCCTATTCCGGATTCCGCGCGAGGGATCGGAAGCTGAACCCGTTGCCAAAATCAACACTCACCTTAACGACCTGATAATCAACAACATAATTGCCGATAGGGGGGTCAACGTGGGTCGCAGGCTTCGGCAAAGGGCTTTATGTATTCGGTTCTGACATGGAATTGCGGTCACATTTCGAAGGCAGCACGTTCCCGTCGAACCAGATCAACGCTCTGGTCGATGACAACGGCGGAAGCGTCTGGGCAGCCACCATGCGTGGCCTCGTCCGCTTCGACAGCAAAGATATAAACAACTGGCACACAATCGGCTCCATCGACCGACTCGGCATATCGCACATCTACTCGCTCGCCGAGGACAACGACGGCCACATATGGTTCACCACCAGCCACGGCATCGGCATTCTCAACCCCGACACAGAAGAATGTACTGTCTATACCGGCGACGGCAACACTCCCCTGCACTCCTTCATCGCCGGCCCGGCAGCCGTCACCGACGGCATAATCTCATTCCCGTCCATCAACGGACTGATTCAGGTCAACACGGAGTTTATCGTCCGAAATGAAACCCCGTCGAATATCCATACTACATCGGTGAAAGTAATTCCGGACGGCCCCGAAAAATCTTTTGACAACGGCAGCGTCAGACTCTGTGCCGGAGAGAACAACTTCGCGGTCACATTCACTATCCCGGATTACTCCCTGATGACATATACCGACTTCTCCTATCAGCTCAAAGGACTGGACACCGGCTGGACCGAGACGATGGGCGACAATACCATCACGTTCCGCAACATACCTCCGGGCAAATACCATCTGCTGGTACGGCACCGCAACGGGCTGTCGTGGTCGGAACCGAAAACGATTCTCTCCATCACCGTGGCTCCGCCTCTGTGGCTCTCATGGTGGGCGAAACTCGCATATTTCGTCATCTTCCTGCTCATTATCGCAGGAATAGCATTCCTCATCAGGCGCCGTCTGGCAAGAGCACGCGAATACCGCATCGAAAAGGAACGCTACCGCAACAGTCAGGAACTCAACGAAGAACGACTGCGATTCTATACGAATGTGACGCATGAACTGCGCACTCCCCTCACTCTGATAACGGGACCGCTTGAGGACATAGTGAGCGATCCGTCGCTGCCGTCCAAATTCGCCTACAAGCTCCGGATGATGCGCAGCAACGCCGAGCAGCTTATGACGCTCATCAACGGCATCCTCGAATTCCGCAAAACCGAGACAGTCAACCGACGTCTTGCCGTCCGCTTCGGCAAGCCGGCCAACCTTCTCCGCGAGATTGGGCTACGCTTCAAGGAGTCGACCCGCAACCCGAACCTGAAATTCACGTTCGATATCGAGGCCGACGCACCGGAAATGTATTTCGACAACGACATCCTCACCATCATACTCAACAATCTGCTGAGCAATGCCGTGAAATACACCGACAAAGGCGAAATCCGGCTGTCGATGCACACCTCAACGGGAGCCGACGGCATCCGCCGCACGGTAATTTCGGTGAGCGACACCGGTTACGGCATATCGGAAAAAGCGAAATCGCATATCTTCGAGCGCTATTATCAGGCCAACGGCGAGCATCAGACGTCAGGAACCGGCATCGGTCTGGCTCTGGTGAAGAATCTCGTCGACCTTCACCATGCAGAAATCAGTGTGGAATCGAAAGAGGGCAAAGGCTCGACATTCACCCTCTCGCTCCTGACCGACGAAAAATATCCCGAAGCCCTGCACTTCAGCAAGAACGAGCCGAAAAAGCCGACCGAGGAAGCAAGATCGGAAGAGCG
>CABRLF010000026.1 GCA_902471685.1 uncultured Porphyromonadaceae bacterium | reverse complement strand
ACCGGCAATAATGGATATGTTGTAAGTCTTCATAAAAAGCAATCTTAAAATAACATCTTGTGGGACTACTCCCGGATCATATATCAGAACAACTCTTTCTCTTTGCTGGTTCAACCCCGTCCGTCATGAGATTCCATATATCTGTCTACATCAGATCGGGCAATATTTACTGTGCTTCTCCCGACATTCAGAGCCGTTGCAATTATTGTCTTGAATATTTTTAAGTTTTCAGAGCACAAAAATACTCAAAAACGGTCATATATGCATAAAAGAGCCTGTCAAAAATGAACAGACTCAAAGCAATCCGTAAATCTTCAAAGATGCCATATTCTTTCCCTATAGGCTTTCAGTTCCTTTTCCGGCAGCCGGGCTATCGCATTGTCAAACTCACGGAGTATCGCGGGTTTGTCATCCGGCAATGCCCCCGTAATCGGTACCGTATTGGATATATGATGGCCGAGCAGATTAACCCGGATATTCAGTCGGTCGATAAGAGTGCGCATCTCTACCAGCCGTTCGATCTCCGGCTCCTCGATGTATGTTCCTTCCAACACATCCTGATATAATCGGGATTCCGGAAATATAGTCAGCGACACTATGTTGATTATACATGGATGGAGTTGATTCAGCACATCGGCTGTTGCTATCGCGCTTGCCACACCATTGCCTTTACCTCCAAGTCCATTGAGATAAAACACATTGTAGCGGATTCCGGCCTCGTCAAGTTTTAATAGCTGCTGAAGAATATCGGAGGCATGATAGCCCTTGTTCATCCGCTCCAGGGTCGGATCATGAGCAGTCTCGATACCGATATTTATGCTGTCGAGTTTCAGATGATGGAGATTCTTCAGTTCCTCAACCGATTTGGAAGAGATGTCCGTGACGCGTGCGAACATCCCGAATGATACCATGTGGGGAAGGTATTTCCTCAGCAGCAGAGCCACATCCATCAGTTTGTTGTAACTCAACGCGAACGGGTTTGCTCCGGTGAGATAGACTCGTCGGGCACGAGGTTGCCACTGACGGATGACTTTCAGATCTTCCTCGACCTCCGGGAGCGGCGACATACGGAATGGGGTTCCGTGATAAAGGCTGCAAAACTTGCACTTGTGCCATGTGCAGCCGGAGGTCAGTTGCAGGAGCTGGGAGTTGGCTTCGTAAGGCGGTCGCCACACCTGGCCTGTAAAATGTAGTTGCGGGTATATCATATCTCGATATTTTTAGTTAATTTTGTGATGCAAAATTAGGTGATAGTCAGAGCCGAAGCAACAACTTACCGAAAGGTTTGACCCTTACCGAAAAGTTTGCTTTGCACTTTATCAGCCTATTCCGCATGACCGGATATGACAAAAAAATTAGACTACAAATATTGTAAAGCCGCTCCGATGCTTGAATGGCTCGGCAACAAGTGGACGCTGGTGGTTCTCGTGAAGATCTGCGAGAACGAACCGGTGCGTTTCAACGAGCTGTACCGCAGCATCCCGTCGGTATCGGAGAAAGTGCTTTCGCAGGTACTTCGTCAGTTGACAGCCGACGGCATTATCCGCCGTGAGTTATTTCCCGATGTCCCTCCACGAACAGAATATTCCGTAACCGATTTCGGCAGGACTCTTTTGCCTCATGTAGAAGCTCTCATCAACTGGGGACGCGCTAACTTCGACACCATAATGTCAAACCGCTTGAAACAATAACAACGATATGGAACAAAAATTCTGTCAGAGCTGTGGAATGCCGCTCACAAAAGAAATCTTCGGCACGAATGCCGATGGGTCACTCAATGAAGATTACTGCACTTACTGCTATAAGGACGGCAAATTCACTCAGGATATGACTATGGAGCAGATGATAGACCACTGCGCCAAGTTCACGGATGAAATCAACAGGCAATCGGGGCAGAACCTGACTAAAGAGCAGGCAAAGGAAATGATGCGTCACTTCTTTCCGCACCTCAAACGCTGGAAAGAAATGATTATTTCTCTGATATTGCCTATCGTATTTATATTGAATTCGGTAAATGTGTATGCTCTCAGTGGCTCATGGCGCGGAGATCTGAATCTGGGGCAGATAAAGGTACCGTTGGTGTTTAATTTTTCGGAAACCGAATCAGGCGAAACACAATGCACTTTGGACTCGCCTTCTCAGGGTGCGAAAGGAATCGCGACAGAGGTTGTGCATTGCTCTGCTGACTCAGTAGCACTTACCTGCAATGTAATCGGAGCATCATATACAGGCAAATTATACTCCGGCACCATCAAGGGGCGTTTTGAGCAACGTGGCTATGCGTTTCCACTTAATTTAACCCCGGACATCCCTATTGAGGAGCGACGTCCTCAGACGCCGAAACCTCCATTTCCTTATAGCGTCACCGACACCACATTTGTAGCACCGGACGGTGCCATAATGAGCGCGACACTTACAGTACCGATGACCGCGGACAGCAAAAAGATGCCGGCAGTTGTTATGGTCACCGGCAGCGGACCGCAGAACCGCGATGAGGAGTATTGCGACCATAAACCCTTTGCCGTCATTGCCGATTTCCTTGCCCGCAACGGCATAGCGTCTTTGCGTTATGATGACCGCGGCACAGGCAAATCCACAGGCAATTACCTTACTTCCACAACTTACACAATCAAGGACGACGCAGTCAGTGGTGTTGACTGGCTCCGTTCCTTTCCATGTATAAGCGATATCGGCGCGCTCGGTCATTCCGAAGGGGGTACTATAGCTTTTATGATCGGTGCGGAGGATAAGGCGGACTTTATCGTTTCATTGGCCGGAATGGCTATCTCCGGCAAAGAAACACTGATGAGACAGAACAGTCACAACCTCGACAAACTGGCTTTATCGGACGCCGACAAAGCCAATAGTCTGAAACTGATAGAACTGGTATTTGACGCAATTATCAATCAGGTACAGAAGGGTCAGAATGTACCAGTCGACATAGACGCGCTTGCCGCAGACTACAATCTACGGGTTCCAGAGCAAATCTTACAGTCGTTAAAGATGACCCAGAGCACACGCGCACCGTGGTTGGACGCATTCCTTGTGCTCAATCCCCGCGAATATCTTGGAAAAGTAAAATGCCCTATATTGGCAATAAACGGTGAAAAAGACAAACAAGTATATCCCGACAATCTGACAGTGATAAAGGAGTATATTCCACAAGCGGAAACACTTCTGATGCCAGAACTCAACCACCTGATGCAACATGCCGTTACAGGCGAAATAACCGAGTACGACGAAATCAAAGAGACAATATCGCCAGATGTGCTTGATGCGATTGTCCGGTTTATCAGAAATACATGCGAAAATCAAGATTAAAATATGAGTAGTAACGAAATCCTTTATATCCTCCTGCCTGACTATGCCGCGCATGAGGCCGTATATCTTTCGCAGGCAATCGCGTCCGATGAGTGCGCGTTGAAAGAGAATCCGAAGTTTGTAAACAAAGTCGTAGCACCGTCGATGGAACCAGTCAAATCCATCGGAGGTTTCAGAACATTACCGGATTATTCATTCGACACGATGCCCGACGATTATGCAGCGCTGGTGCTTATCGGAGGATTCGGCTGGACTACACCGATTGCTGAACAGGTCTTGCCGATAGTACGAAAAGCCATTGAAGAAAGTAAGATTGTTGGTGCGATCTGTAATGGTGCATCGTTCTTGGCTAAATGCGGATTTCTCAATGCCGTAAGGCATACAGGCAACGGCCTTGAACAACTGAAATTGTGGGGAGGAGACAAATATACCAATTCCGGCGGATATGTTCATGCGCAGGCTGTCAGCGACAGAAACATTGTGACAGCCAACGGCTCTGCAACTCTTGAGTTTGCAAAAGAGCTTCTTCTGTTGCTTGAAAATGACACTCCGGAACGCATAGAGATGTACTATCAGTTCAACAAGCAGGGATTCTGCAAACTATTTCCTTCGAAATAAATAATGATAGAGACAGAAAGACTTATCCTGCGGCCTTGGCAAGAGGACGATGCCGAGACTCTGTATAAATACGCTTCCGATCCGGAGATTGGTCCGATTGCCGGTTGGCCTCCGCATACCTCCATTGAAAACAGTCTGGAAATCATCCGGACCGTATTTTCTGCACCTGAGACATACGCAGTTGTTCTGAAAGATTCCGGCGAACCTGTCGGCGCTTGCGGAATCATGTTTGCCGACGGACTCCACTCCGCGGCCATGAAGCCCGGCGAGGCAGAGATCGGCTATTGGATCGGCAAGCCTTATTGGGGGCAAGGTCTGATTCCCGAAGCGGTCAAAGCCCTGTTGTCGAGATGTTTCAATGAGTTGAAGCTTGATACCGTATGGTGCGGATATTATGATGAAAATATAAAATCGAAACGCGTTTGCGAAAAGTGCGGATTCAAATATCATCATACCGACACCGATGTGATATCTCCACTTGGAGATAAACGAACCGAGCATTTCCACATTATGTGGAAAGTGGATTATAATGCTTAATCAATCTATAACGGAAACGGAAGATGTACGAACTTGAACAAGTTGGTCCACAGAGCTATTATATAAACAGTCCGGCCAAGATCGGCATATATACCCGGTCGGAGCGTGATGTGTATCTGATAGACAGCGGCAACGATAAGGAAGCGGCAAAGAAAGTTCTGAAAATAGCGGATTCCAAAGGCTGGTCCATAAAAGGTATTCTCAACACTCATTCCAATGCCGACCATATAGGAGGCAATGCCTTTATTCAAAATAAAATCGGTTGTCCTGTGTTCTGTTCCGGCATTGAAGCCGACTTCACCCGTCATCCGGTTCTTGAACCGTCATTCCTCTATGGCGGATTTCCATGCAAAAGCTTAAGAAATAAGTTCTTGATGGCAAAAGAATCTGATGTTACTGATTTTAACTCTCCAAATTTCCCAAAAGAAGTTGAGATAATACCTCTTCCGGGACATTTCTTCGATATGGTCGGATTCCGCACACCTGACAACACTGTTTTCCTTGCCGATTGCGTAAGTAGTCCTGCGACGTTGGATAAATATGGTGTCACATTCATATATGATGTTGCCGCGTATCTGGAAACACTGGCAAAAATCCAAACAATAAAAGCAGAGATATTCATACCATCTCATACCGACCCATGTAAGGATATTTCAGACCTTGCTGTTATCAATCGAGACAAAGTATTTGAGATAGAGAAAATAATCGTAGAACTATGCTCAAAACCAATTACGATTGATGAGGTTATTTCAGGTGTGTTCAGACATTATGGTCTAACTATGTCTATCGAGCAATATGTGCTGGTAGGGTCAACAATCAGATCTTATCTTTCTTGGATGAAAGACAGAGATATTCTGGAATATTTAACCGATGAAGCCAATCTTTTATGGAAGAAAAAAGAACTTTAATGATATGGCTGGCAGTCTCCATTTTAGTGATGTTCGCATTGCCTTTCGCAATCGCCCGACTAGCTTCGGAATGCTCGGGTATGGCATTATGTATGATTCTATTCTTCATTATCAATCCAATATACTCAGCGATACTCGGCTATGGTTGTGGAAAGGACATCAGGAGAATGTGGAATCTCCCCTTGGTATCTGCCATAGCTTTTCTTGCCGGAACATGGATTTTTTTTGACATCCATGAGTTATGGTTTATAGCATACGCCGGTATATATCTTGCTATCGGGTATATTGCCATGTTTATCAGCAAGCATCTGAGTAGACGTGTGCAGAAGGGTTAGTATGAGTTACAATTAAACATACTGACCACTAAGCATAAGAAACAGCTAATTGAAAATGAGCAACGAGATACGAAACATCTTTCCTGAGCTTAAAGCCCGCAAGCCACAATATGTGTTAGGCACACAGAACGGCGACGAGCGCACATCTAACGTGACCGAGGAGAAAATCCGTGATGCCATAGACGACATTGAGGATAACGTGGCTATTTACCTTGAGAAGTGCGTGCCGGTGGTATTGGTCCGACATGCCGAGGCTTATTCTATTGATTATTTCAATGATTGCAGTATCGCGGTGTGTTTCAGGGTCAACGGTTTTTTATTCCGCATGTGGCGGTCTGACGTATATCCCGATGAGGCCGCTGATATTATGTGCGCTTTCTTCCGCACCGCATCGCTGCCCGACATGACCGGTTGGCATTGTCAGAAAATCTATTCCGAAGATGAAGAAAAAGAGGATGACAAACTGACCGTGGATGGTGAGGATTTCCGATATTTCAGTTGTGCCGATGTGGTCGTAGCATTGGAAAACATCATAGAGGGCAAGTCGCGAAGCATGCTTTATATCTTTACAAAAGAGAACGGCGGATACGTCGACATACGCGGTTGCGGCAAGGAATCCGGTCGTGGGCAGTCTTACAAAGTTGAATATGTAAGATGGACAGAACAGACTCCCATAGGCTATCGGGGAGTGATGTCGGATTCCGAACTGCTGAAAAAGTGGCTTTGGAGTCTCATAGATGACGACAGCCTGCCCGAAGCGATTGCCTGCTGGGAGCAGTTTGATGTCAATAACTACTTTGAAAGATTGATGTTCAGGTTTTTAGGCGAAGAAAAAGATGAAAGGTAAATATAGCAAGCCGATAAAAACGGCTGTCAAGCTGATATGGTCGAGTTTCGACCGCGAGGCAATCCGCCAAGGTTACGCAATACTGATGCAGGCAGCCCAACAGGGCGACGCCGATGCTATGGCATTCATAGCCCGCTGTTTTATGGGCGAGGAATATGTGTGGCCGCAGGCCGGCTTCAAAACTGATGAAGCCAACGCATCCAAGCTGATGCAGAAGAGTGCGATGTTGGGCAGTGCCACCGGCGTATTGTGTGCCGCCCGAAGTGGCAACCTTACCCCCTCAGTAGAGCGTGGAATGCCCTTTGTCTCGTTCAAGGAAGCATTCGAGGAGATTCTCGCTCTGGCAAGGCGTGGCGATGCCTTCTGCTGCTACATGGTCGGCAATGTGTATTACTGGGGAGACTACCTGCGTGTCGAGCCGGATTTTGCCAAACAATTCAAAGATGAAAACGGCTACAACGCATGGGCCTGGCCGATTGCAAGGGAGTGGTATGAGCGAAGCTTCGACGGCGGACTTTGCGCCGGATGGGGCAATTACTGCAAGATATACGAATCAGGACTATGCGAGATTAAGCTGGACACCTTTGAGAAGTATTACCTGAAGCTGGCCGATATTTCGCCTGTAATCTGCACAAACTACGGCTACTATCTTCGTACTCAGAAAGGTGATGCCCTGGGAGGCCTGCAGCGATATGTAGATGCGGCTCGCAAAGGTGACCCGCAGGGAGCATACAACGCCGGACACATCTATGAGTCAGGCGAGGAAGTAGACGAGAATATCGGTCTTGCCTATCAGCTCTATGAGATGGCGGCAAATGGCGGACTTGCGCAAGGACAGTTCGAGATGGGATATTACCATTTTGAAGGCTGTGGCGATGCCGAGCAGGATTACGCCGTTGCTGTTGAATGGTTCGAGAAGGCATACGGGAATCCAAAATGTGCTGAAGATACCAAAGCCCAGAGTGCCGCCTATCTCGGTTTATGCTATCAGGAAGGTCTTGGGGTTGTTCAGGACGATGAAGTGGCATTCGAGTATCTTCATGAGGCTGGTGAAGGTGTAGAACATCTGTGGGAGTCAATTCAATGCAAGGTATTCACCGCACTCGGCGTGGCTTATGCTTTCGGGCGAGGCACCGAGACGGATGTAGAGTTGGGATGCCGGTATCTTGAAGATGCCGTCGAATTCGGTTCGGAGGAAGCTAAAGAATATATCGACTACATCAACTCATCGGAATTTGGGGAGTATGAGCGGGCAAAAGAAAAATCGGATACTGCCTTAGACCCATTCTGGCAGGTCGTGGCTGAAAAAATCAGGAATGCGGTCTCAAAAGACCTGCTTGAAATTATTGACCGAACAGGCGACGAGCATATCTATACAGTAGCCTTGGTCACCGACAGGGATTGCTGCTCCCTGTTTCTCGCTGTGAACACCCTGGAGTATCTTGAAAATGAAGACGAAGAATCCGACGACGAGAGCAGATGGCATCCCGATGAATGGGGATATTCCGACGGTCACGACAGCGAACTGGTTAAGCTGAGCAAATCGCTGTGGGAAAACCACAACACTTTGCCGGGTGAATCTTTTTTCTTTAATACAATGATAGCGGCGATGAAACAGGTCAAAGATTCAGGTATATTCGGAGAGTGCACAGAAGAAATCACATTCTTCATTTCGATATCGGATGATGAAGACGCTGAAAATCTTGAAGACTCATCAGCCATGATGCTGAACTCATCCAAACTGGCCTCAGTATTTTTGAATAGGAATAGATAAAATCAGATTATGGCGTGTTCTTTAAAATTTATTGAATCTCTCTGTGACGCGCTTGCGCCATTAGGAGAAGTGCGTAGTCGTAAAATGATGGGTGAGTATGTAATATATGTCAATGGAAAGTGTGTGATCACTGCCTGCGACAATATCGCTTACGTCAAGAAATTACCATGTATTGTCGGTATGATGGCTGACGCCGAGTGTGGCTGTCCTTATAAAGGAGCGAAAGAAGCCTATATCCTTGACTTTGCAGACATCCGAAGGACTCTCAAAGTGATTGAAACCCTATGGAATGACCTTCCTTTCCCAAAATCAAAGAAGAAATAAGTTATGCCATACATATCAATAGAGAGCGGCAGACTAACCGCTGAACAGAAGAAAGAGCTGATTGAGCGGCTGACATCCACAGCCTCCGAAATAACCCATATCCCGGAGCAGTTCTTCACCGTAACAATCAGGGAATTGCCTGACGAAAAGTTCTTTGCTGTGCAAAGCGCTAAAGCGATGACGGCATCGGCGGCAAGTCAATCAACGAGATTAAACGCAACTACAAACCATGAGCCTCACATTACGCCCATATCAACCTTCGGATGCTGCGGTGATTACATCGTGGCTTAAAAGTGAGTATCTTATGCGCCAATGGTGCGCCGACAGGTATGAGCATTATCCTGTCATGCCAGAGGATATGAACGAGTATTACGAACGATACATTGACGGACAACGTTCACACGCATTTACAATGGTGGATGGCGATGACATTGTCGGGTACATCACCTTGCGTACTCCGACAGACGACCCGGCAGAGCAACGGCTGGGATTTGTCATTGTAGATGATTCAAAGCGTGGTCGCGGTTTAGGGAAAACTCTTGTCTCAATGGCGGTAAAATATGCTTTTGAAACGCTTGGAGCCACAAAAGTGTCGCTTGGTGTCTTTGAAAATAATCCGTCCGCCATCCATTGCTATGAAGTGGCGGGATTTCATCGTGTTTCACGGCAGGACACTGAGAGCTATGAATGTCTGGGCGAAACATGGAACTGCATCGAGATGGAACAGCACAAAGAGCTATGAAAGCAATCGGAATATTATAAAATGAAAACCACAAAACTTGATTATCAGAATGGCAATATAGGGAAGTTATTTCGCTCGCTGTTCTTCCCCACACTGATAGGGATGCTAAGTAACTCTGTATTCCTTATCACCGACGGGATATTTGTTGGACAAGGTATTGGCCCGTTAGGACTTGCCGCAGTCAATATGGTTGCTCCAATGTTCATTCTGATTTGCGGTATCGCCCTGATGTTCGGCATCGGCAGTTCTGTCGGGGCATCTATTTGTCTTGCCAGCAAACAACATCTCTCTGCTAAGAAAATAGTATTTCAGTGTTTTTTAAGTGGAGAATTACTGATATTGTTTCTTGCATCTATATTTATCAGTGATCCTAAAGGAATTGTCAACATACTTGGAGCAGATGATTCTATACGGAAGCTGTCTTCGGCATATCTGTTCTGGTTATTTACGGCGATGATTTGTATGTTACCTCAAATCGGAGGCATGATGGTAATGCGACTTGACGGTTCTCCAAAATATGCCATGTTCTGCCAACTCATACCTGCTATTCTGAATATTGCTTTGGACTATTATCTTATATTTCAGTTGAAACTTGAAACTACCGGTGCGGCATTGGCAACTTCTATAAGTGGCATTGTCGGAGCTTTAATGGTGTTTCTTTATTTCTGTAAATGGTCTGTTAACTTCAGATTTACGAAAATTACAGATGCATTTGAAGGAATATTGACTAATACTCGATATGCTGTAAAAATTGGGTTCTCCGCATTCTTTACCGAGGCGACAACTTGCGTAATGATGCTTACCGGCAATTATATGTTTATGCGGCTCATTGGCATCGAAGGAGTATCGGCATATTCAATTGTATGTTATCTTTTCCCGGTTTTCTTCTCTTTTGCAAATTCAATAATTCAGTCAGAACAGCCGATAATCAGCTTTAATTATGGCAATCAAGCATACGGCAGGATTGCCGCAACATTTCAACAAGCTATTGGCACCGCATTTTTATCAGGTATTGGACTATCATTGTGCTGTTTGCTGTTTAACAGACCAATAGCTGAAATATTTTTGGGAAATGGCATGGAATATGGATTGGCTGAGGCCGGCATACCATTATTTGCAATTTGCCCGATCTTCTTCATCTCTAATATGGCTGTGATTGGTTACTATCAGAGTATTGAGAAGGCATGGATAGCTTCACTTATCTCCCTATTACGAGGCCTTGTGGTATTAGTACCTTCTTTTATTATCCTGCCCTCTCTGATTGGTATTGCAGGATTATGGCTGGCAATTCCAATGTCAGAGTTCATAACACTAACTGTCGCGGGAGGAATATTCCTTTTCAGACATAGGGTTGACATATTAGAGAAATCGCTGACACGATGAATTAACAGCTATGGACCAGAATAAAATTTATCCGCGTTCAAATGATAATCAGACAGTGTATCTGAAATCGGTTGTCACGCGCCCTACAATCGAGGTCGGAGACTTCACCATCTACAATGATTTTGTGAATGATCCACGGGACTTCGAGAAAAACAATGTGCTCTACCATTATCCGATAAATAATGACAGGCTTATTATCGGCAAGTTCTGTTCGATAGCCTGCGGTGCAAAGTTCATTTTTAACTGCGCCAACCATACACTTAAATCGTTGTCCACCTATACATTCCCGTTGTTCTTTGAGGAGTGGGATTTGCCGAAATCGGAGGTTGCCTCAGCCTGGGACAACAAAGGCGATATTGTGATTGGCAATGATGTATGGATAGGCTATGACGCAGTAATCATGGCCGGAGTTACTATCGGCGACGGTGCAATTATCGGGACCAGAGCTGTCGTCACCAAAGATGTAGAGCCATATTCAATAGTGGGCGGTGTCCCGGCAAAAGAAATTCGTAAACGATTTGCTCCGGAGGTGATAAAGCGTTTGTTGGAACTACAATGGTGGAACTGGCCGGATGACAAGATTCATAGGGCAATACCTCTAATCCGCATTGGTAAAATTGAGCTATTGAAGAAATTATTATAACGAATAGCTGCATGAGCAAGGATTTGAAAGATATGACATTGAAGGAACTGTGGGAACTGTTTCCAATAGTTTTGGCCCCACATAACCCCGACTGGCATGAATGGGCCCGTGAAGAAATCATTGCGCTTTCGGACTTGTTGGAAGATCATGGTCCAATAATCAATCATATCGGAAGCACGGCGATTCCCGGCATTCAGGCAAAGCCGACAATCGACATCCTTGTGGAAATCGCGCCCGATGCCGATTGGCAAGGAGTCCGTGCAATGATGGAAGATGCCGGATATATCTGTATGTCCTTTTCCGATAACCGCATGAGTTTCAACAAAGGATATACACCTGCCGGATATGCCGACAAGGTGTTTCATGTCCACGTTCATAGGATTGGTGACAATGAGGAAATCCTATTCCGCGACTATCTGATAGCACACCCGGAATATGCTGAAGAGTATGAGAAGCTTAAACTTTCTCTATTGTCAAAGTATAATAGTAACCGAGACGGATATACTGAAGCCAAAAGCGAATTTGTAAAAACGATTTTGAGACTTAAAAACAAGTGTTATGGTACGTGAATCTGATGCGGTTGAAATAATATTATTATTTCGGTCAAAAGGAATACAGATATACCTTGATGGTGGCTGGGGTGTGGATGCCTTAGTCGGCTTTGAGTCGCGATGTCATAACGACATAGACATCTTCATTGAAAAGCAGGATAAAGAATGCTCGATAAAACTGCTGAATGATAACGGCTATTCTGAAACCGTGATGGCATATACTACTCCCGAGCATACAGTTTGGCGGGATGGAAATGCGCGAATCATTGACCTTCACATATTTTCTCGCAATTCTAAGGGCGACTTAGTATTTGAGAGCGAGACGTTCCCTAAAGAAGTATTCACAGGCAAAGGACACATAGGGCACCTCGAAGTTGATTGCATCACCCCAGAATGGCAAGTCAGATTTCACTCCGGCTACAAACTCGATGAGAACGATGTCAAAGATGTGCTGCTTCTTTGCGACAAATTCAATCTTGCGCTTCCTGATGAAATAGCACAAAATTTCAACTTTGATACTAACCGTCTGACACTTCGTCGATGGCGTGATGACGATGCCGAAGCATTATATAAATATGCCTCTGATGGTCGCATTAGCGAGATGGCGCTGTGGCCCAGGCATACCTCGGTTGACATGAGTCGCGAAGTTATAAAAGATTTCTTTCAGCCCAATCCGTTCACTTTGGCGATGGTCTTGAAAGAAACCAACGAACCTATTGGTTGCATAGGACTTGTGCCGGCAGGAGACGAGCATTACAAGCCATTGGCAAACGAGCGGGAAGTCGGATATTGGATAGGTTTTCCGTACTGGGGCAAAGGATTGACCTCGGAAGCATTGAAAGCCATGATTGAATTTTGCCGCAATAATATTCGCCTTGACTCACTGCTGATTACGACTGATGCCGCCAATAAAGCCTCTCAGCGGGTAGCTGAGAAATGCGGATTCGTCAACTTCACTGACTATGACAATAATGGGACACCGTCGAAAGCATTCCGACTCAGTCTTTCTTCTTTGGCTATAAGAAAAGTTGATGATGGCAAGCGAGATTTCATTGACTTGTTGCTCATTGGCGATGAATCGGAAGATATGATCATGAAATATCTCGACCGGGGAAACCTTTATGTCGGTTCGATGGACAATAAAGATGTGGCTGTGATTGTGACGGTTGAGAAAGACAACGGCTCGGTTGAGATAAAGAATCTGGCGGTTGATGCCGCATTCCGTCGCAGAGGCGTAGGCCGTAAGATGCTTGTATATGTGGAGAAATTGTATCCTGACAATAAGATAATCCTCGGCACAGGCGAAACACCCTCGACACTACGTTTCTACCGGTCTTGCGGCTATCGGTACTCATATAGAATCTCCAATTTCTTCACTGACAACTATCCCAATCCTATTGTCGAGGAAGAGGTAACGCTTCGCGATATGGTATATCTATACAAATACTCCAATAAAAATGACACCGAAGAACATTCTTGACATAACACGCCGCGAGAAATTCCGACAATGGCTCATGGAGAACAGCTCTTGTGAAAAGGAATGCTGGATAGTCGTGAAGAGGGGCAAGACTCCACCGGAGGAGGCCTTGTGGTATCTTGATGCCGTGGAGGAGGCTCTATGTTTCGGCTGGATTGATTCCACAGTCAAGAAAGTGGATGGTGTGACATTGCAACGTTTCGGGCCACGAACCCCAAAAGGTCGTTGGACCGAACTGAACAAAGAGCGATGCCGGCGCCTTGATAAACTTGGGTTGATGACCGACAGAGGTCGAGCTGCCTGTCCCGACCTCGATGCTGAATTTGTCATTGACCCTGACATTATCACAGAATTTGAAGCCAATCCGGTGGCTTGGACAAACTTCTGCTCATTTCCAGAGCTTTACCAACGTGTAAGAATAGATAATATTCAAGCTAAGAAATTCAACAGCGCTCTTTTCACTTCCCGGCTGAAAAATTGGTCAAAGCAAGTGAGCATGGCGAGATGATAGGCGATTGGCACGACTGCGGCAGATTGCTCGATTATTGAAAATCATGAAAGTATATCAACCGAGAGAGGAGCTGCTCCCTTACGTGCGCTACTATTGGGTACTGAAAAGCGATGAGCCTTTCAGGGTCCTGACTTTTCCTATCGGTTGTCCGCAGATAATCTTTCACAAGAAAACACCGCTTTATATACCGGAACTTGACAAGAGCCAATCGCAATTCACGATTAGCGGACAGGTGAATTTCCCGGCACACATAGCCTCTGACGGCGACACGGAGATGATTGTCGCCGTTTTCTATCCCCATACCATCGGTATGTTTATCGAAACGCCTCCCTCGGCATTCTACAATCAGGAGATTTCGGGATACGATATTGGGAACAAACAATTGAATCTGCTTGCCGACAGGATTTTTAACTGTGCCGATTCCGAAACGGCAGTATCGCTGATAGAACAATGGCTAACCGCACGAATTGCCCCTTCGTTGAATATCGAAAGAATTGGGGCATCGCTCGCCGCATTACTCCGCTCGCCATCAACTTCGGTTGACAATCTCGCCGGAATCGCCAGTCTGGGACAGAAACAACACGGTCGCCTGTTCCGCGAATATGTCGGCATAAATCCTAAAGAATATGGACGCATAGCCCGGTTCCAGCGGGCTTTGAGAATGATGCAGCTCGGATCGCGCGATTATGCCGGCATAGCATACGCCAACGGCTACTCCGACCAGTCCCATTTCATACGTGAGTTTCGTCAGTTCAGCGGACTGACACCCAAACAACTTGCCGAATATCAGGCCCCCTATTCCGATTTATATACCGTTCCGAGATAATGTCCCTTTTCTTCTATCCGGGCTGAAAGCGAAGTGATAATTTTGCATCAAAAAAATGATGCAGGAAGTAAATCCGAAAGAAACGACACGGGCATACGCTTTCGAGATGTGGATGAAAGCTCCGATGCCGATGGTGACTTTGATAAAGACTCTTGATGTGACACGAATAAGGCGCATGGGCCGCAGACACGGACTGAAATTCAATATGCTGATATGCTGGTGCATCGGAAAAGCGGCATCGCAAATAAACGAATTCTATATGTTGCCGGTCGGCGACAGACTGGTGCGATTCGATACTATAGCTGTCAATACTATTGTGGCTAACCGCGACGGAGAAATAAGTTCATGCGACATCCCTTATTCCGACAACCTTTCAGAATTCAATGCCGATTATATGCGTCTTACGCGGCAAGTCGCCGAATCATGCAAAAATCACGACATCACCGACAGCATGGTAATCGGAACTTCGGCATTGACTCAATATGATATAGACGGAGCCATCGGAATGTACAGCGGTATCTTCAACAATCCCTTTATGATTTGGGGACGCTACCGCCGAAGCAGGTTCAGAACGTATCTGACCGTATCATTTAAGTTCCACCACACGCAGATGGACGGGGCTCATGCTGCCAGATTCTTATCCTCGTTACAGGCAGAAATTCATAGTCTTTCCATTTGATTCAGCCACCATCGCTGCCACTACTGTGAAAGCGCTGGCGGAGGGATAATCTCTCACCCGTGGCCGGAGTCGCGGTATACCACCCGGCCCAATTTGAGCCGATAAAGCACTGAAATACCACGGGAAATCACTAATTTTGCAATATGGGAATCTACATGGAGACTGAACGGCTAATATTGCGTTCCTGGAAAAATGAAGACAGAAAGCCTTTTGCTGAAATGAACAGCAATAGAAACGTCATGAAGTATTTTCCGGCAACCTTATCTGTTGAAGAATCAAATGCCTTCGTGGATCGCATCAGTGCCGAGTTTGAAGAAACAGGCTTTGGATTATTTGCCGTCGACATTAAGGAATCCGGAGAATTTATAGGCTATGTCGGATTCCATCGCTTCACATTCGACACCCCTTTCTCTCCAGGATGGGAAATCGGATGGCGCATTTCGGATATATACTGGCATCATGGATATGCGACTGAAGCTGCAAAGGCCTGTTTAGACTATGCCCGTGAGAAACATTTATGCGATAGACTTTACTCCTTTACAGCCGTTCCAAATTTTCCATCAGAAAATGTGATGAAACGCATCGGCATGATTTATAAGGAGACATTCATGCATCCGGCCTTAGCCGACGGACATCAGCTGAAAGAGCACAAGCTGTATTATATTGATTTATACTGAAACAATAAAAGAGATAGGCTGTGTCGCGGATTAATCGCAACACAGCCTTCACCAATCTATTCCAACCTTTATAATACCTCAGTGCTTGTATTTATCAATAACCGATAGCCGGTTCGTTTGCAATCTTTGGCCATCCAGGATTCTGATATACAACCGAAGATCCGATAGAACCGTCGGGCGAAGCATGTTCGAAAACCTGCTGGCCTAAAGGCTCGAGATAATGGGCCTCGCAATAGCGGTAACCGTTCCAGTAGATGTTCTGGCCCTGAATGTTACCTTTCTGATAGGGACGGATGTAGTCGCTGACCGAACGGGGTGACATCATGCCGCCGCCGTCCTCGACACTGACTGTCGGCTCGAAGTACTGTCCGTCACGCTTGGGAGAAAGGTCTGAGTTTGGATCGGTGTAGACCGTATTCCAGAACTTACATCCTTCAATCTGATAAGGGGTGCTTTCAAGCTGATCGAGAGCACGCCAGCGGCGCAGGTCATTATAGCGGTGCGACTCGGCCATAAGCTCGGCACGGCGTTCGCGACGCACGTTGTAGAGAAGAGGCTCCACAAGCTTATTGTGAGAATAGGCGCCGAAGTCGTAGCGGGCTTCCTGTGCCATATCGGTAGCAGCTATTGTCTTGTTGTAGTCCTCATCCACTTTTGCACGGCGGCGAATGGCGCGCCAGTAGCTGTCGGCAGTATTGTCGACGCTTCCGTTTTTCTCAACGCACGCCTCTATATAGTTTAGCAATGCCTCCGAAGCGCGGTAGATGATCGAGCCGGTGGTGGAACTGAGGTTCGACACATTCTGACGCTGGTCCATCGAGTTGCCCTTCTTGATGATAAAGCCTGTTGTGGGGCTCTGATTGTCGCGGCCGATCTTCACACCCAGACTGTAGATGTAGGGCTCGCCGGTTGTCGAGTAGGACGCAGGCTCAAGATCGTACATCGTAAAGATGCGGATGCGCGAATCGCGGCCCTGAAGAGTGGCTTTGACACCCTGATTCTCCCACTCCGGGTCAAAACCGGAACCGGTTGCATAGACAGGAAGCCCGTTCATCATCAGGAAGCTCTGGACCATACCATGGGTCCAGCCATTGCTGATACCGCCGTATAGGTAGCCTTCCTGCATCTGAGTCGACTGGTTCAGAGCTAGAGAGTAGCGCTTGTAGAGAAGTACTTCGCTATAACCGTCCAGATTGTCGTCGCTGAACATGGTGTAATAGGGATTGTGACCCGCGATGGGATAAGTCACGGATTCGGGCGCGTCGGTATTCTCGACAAGATTGTTGACATATTTCTCGCCTACGGCCTTTGCCGAAGTCATGGCTTCGGTAAGGAAGTAATTGATTTCGCTGTCAATGTCGAATCCGTCGAGCAGCGCGGCATCGCCCGGCCAGCCCTTTCCGCCGGGGACGAGAGCCGTGCCCTTGTGGTATTTCAGCCACGTACCCTCGAAGAGGGCCACACGGCTGCGCAGAAGGTTGGCGCAGTCTTTGTTAAGGCCGTTCTTGCCCTTGCTGCTGGTTTCGGGAAGAAGTTCAGCTGCCTTAGCGAGATTGTCGAGAATATAGCGGGCAACTTTGTTGCGGGGCTGGCGCACCGACTGCTCCAGAAGCAGATTCTCGTCGTTGGGCAGAAGCCCTTCCAGAATAGGAAAGTCGCCTACGTTCTGATACTGCTCCCAGTAGGCGTAGGCGCGGAAGAAATATGCCTCGCCGAAAGCCTGCCTGATTTCAGTCTCCGAACCCGTGATACTGTTGTTGTCCAGCTCGGGCTGTGCGTAGTGGAAGAAGTAGTTCGTGTTTCGGATATGTCCGAAATACCAGTTGTCGGTGCCTCCTCCGACGCGCTTGAAGCCGGGAGCCCAGCGGTCGTAGGCATCGCTGCGTGCCTGATTGTCGGTGCCGTCGTCGTCGGCAAAGGTACCGATGCCGTACTGGTTGTTGGAGTGCGTGCGGAACCAGGTATAGAAGTCCTGGGTGAAAGCCGACAGATTCGACGAGTTGTTGAAAAAGTTTTCAGGAATCTGGACTGCTTCGGGCTGACGGTCAAGGAAATCGTCGCAGGACGCAAGCCCCAGTGCCACAACTCCAAGACAGATGGTTTTTATATATTTTATCATTTTAGCTCAGTGATATTAGAGGGTTATGTTAAGGCCGCACGAGAGAACTCGCTGCTGAGGATAAGTTTTGATGAAACCGACAGATTTGTAGGTATCCACCAGTTCGGGATCGCCGAGCTTGGTGAATTTGGTGACAGTGAAGAGGTTTTCGCCCGAGAAATAGATACGGAATTTTTCGACGTAGAACTTGCGTGTGAGGTTCTGCGGGAGAGTGTAGCCGATAGTCAGGTTCTTGAGTTTGAGATAAGCGGCATTCTGGAGATAATGCGTGCTTTCGGTGGTATTCTTCGTCGTGTAGAAATTCGGACGGCAGTAGTAGGAATCAACATTGGGGCCGAGAGGACTGGTGGTATCCTCGGGACGGAAATAGTCGAGATGCTCCGTATAGACCACCGAGTTCCAGAAATCAACGAAACCGTGGAAGTTCTGGTAACCGTTGGAAGGCCAGTAGTCGCGCTTGCCTACGCCCTGGAAGAACAGACGGATATCGAATCCCTTATAAGCTGCGTCAAGAGTGACGCCGAAGTTATATCGGGGAGTATCGTTACCGATAATCTTCTTGTCACCGTGGTTTTCGAGGGTATTCTCGCCTTGTGTTATGAGGCCGTCGCCATCGATATCCATATACATCATATCACCGCCGAGCCAGTTGTTGCCGCGCTGGTTCTGACCCTGATTTGGAACCGACGGCGCATGGCCGAAATGCTCTGTATAGGCTGCATCGAGGGCTGCGAGGTGGTCTTCCATCTGCTTGTTGCTTCTGGCAATTTCAGCTTCATAACCCCAGATCTCACCAAGTGTCTGACCGGCATAGTATCGCGAAAGTGTCTTGTTTTCGTTGGGGAACTCATCGATCACCACCTTGTGGTCATAGAGATTGGCAGTGATACCATAGTAGAAATCGTTGATGCGGTTGCGCCAGCTGATGGATAATTCCCAGCCTTTTGAAGTCATGGATATGTTGTTCGTCGGAGGATTGGATGTGCCCAGCACGTCGGGCATCACTTTGCCGTCACCGACCATATCCTCGGTTTTGCGCTGGTAATAATCGAAGGTACCGGTCAGACGGTTATTGAGCAGACCGAAGTCGAGGCCGACATCAATAGTGCGGTTCTTTTCCCAGGTAAGGCTCTCGGAGATAAGACTTGCCGGCGTAGCATAGGTGGGGCGCACGCCGTTGGCAATCCAGTTGGAGTTGTTGGGATAGAAACCCATCTGCGAATAAGTAGGATACCAGTTGTTTGTGTTCTGATTCGACAGTTTGCCCCAGGAAGCACGGATTTTAAGAGTGTTTACATAGGGGTTGATGGATTCCCAGAATTTTTCGCGGGCAATATTCCAGGCTGCGGAGAACGACGGGCTCCATGTCCAGCGCCGTCCGCTGCGGAAACGCGAGGTTCCGTCGTAACGGATATTTGCTTCAAAGAGATAACGTCCGTCGAAATCGTAGTTGAAACGTCCGAACCAGCCGGCAACAGACCATGAGTTTGTGTTGCCGCCCATGCCCCAGCTATTGCCGATTGCAAGGTCAAGATAAGGAATGTTGTTGGTGGGATCGCTGCGGTTTGCGTTGAAGGCGCGTTCACGGAGATATTCGCTCTGATAGCCGGCCATTATGGTGAAATTGTTCTTCTCGGCTACGGTGAGATTATAGGTGCCGTAGATATTGGGGTTGAAATAGTTCACACGCTTGCTTGTGTCGTAGACAGAGGAGTACACACTGCTCTCCCACCCGCTGGGGCCGAAGTTGTTGGGATTGCAGGCATAGGCATTCCCTGCGACATCGTATCCATAGCACTGAAGATATGAGGTGTGGTTGTTGACAGCGGTGTTGCGGTAGTTGAAGTTTGCGTTTACTGTCAGACCGTCGACAGGAGTGAGAGTGAAATTGAACTGCTGGTCCATAAAATCGGTCCAGGTCTGGTTTCGGCCACCTTTTGAGAAGCACTCAATATAGGATTCAACAACGGGATTGCCATTCGGGTCGTGGGTAGGGATGTTTGGCCAGTAGCGCATTACGTTGTCCCATGTGGTCGATTTCAGGGCCGAGGGAGCATCATAGTTGTTGCGGTTCCAGCGGGTAGCATACTGAAGGGTGAGCCAGTTGGTAATTTTCAGATCTGCTTTGCCCGTGACGTTGATTTTCTGCAAGTGGTCGTCACCGTAACGGAGAATACCGCCGGCAGAAATGATGTTGCCGCTGAAGTAGTATTTGAGTCGCTCCGAACCGCCGGTGATACTGAGGTTGTGCTCCTGGCTGAAGGAAGTCTTGCCGAAATGCTCGTCGATCCAGTCGGTGTTACCGGTGCAGGAAAGCATCTGGCGCTGCCACATAGCCCATTTGCCGTCGTCGCCGGGCTTCATGGTAGGAAGCGAGGGATCTTTCTGGCATGCGAGCATCTCATCGAGGATTTCCTGAGGAAACTCGATACTGCCGTTCATGTTCATGGCTGCATCGTTATATGCCACTGCCCACGACCAGCTGTCGGCCATCTTGGGAGCGCGCTCCATTCTTGCCCAACGGAAATTGTTGTTATAGTTGACTTCTATTTTGCCTTCTTTGGCCTTTTTGGTTGTAATAAGAATGACACCGCCGGCAGCTCGGCTACCATAAATAGACGAAGCCGCAGCATCTTTCAGGATGGAAATATTGTCCACGTTGTCGATGCTCACCGAATTGATGTCGCCTTCCATACCGTCGATAAGCACCAGCGGAACAACCGACGAGCCTTGACCGATAGTTCCGACACCTCGGATATTGATGGGTCGCGAAGCATTCAGTGCGCCACCCTGACTCGACGGTCCTACTTCAAGACCCGGAACAAGACCCTGAATGGCATCGGTAAGCGTATTGACCGGACGCAGTTGTATCTCATCGGCGCTCACGGTAGAAACAGCACCGGTGAGGTTGACTTTTTTCTGAGTACCGAAGCCCACCACTACCAGTTCGTTGAGGTCCTGGCCCTGACTGAGAAGCTTAATGTCCAGAGGCACGCCCTGCCATTTGACAGTTGTAGGTTTGCAGCCGACATAGGAAACGCGGAGTTCCGATCCAATAGGCACGTCGGCGATTGAGAATCGGCCGTCGACATCGGTCGTTACACCTTTGGTGGTGCCCGCTACTGTTATCGGGGCGCCGGGGAGAGGCTCACCGGTTTCATCTGTAACAACACCTGTTGCGGACGCGGCGGTTGTGACAGAGGCTGTTTTTTTCTTGCCGGCGGGAGCCTTGGTGAGAACAATCTGTTTGTTTTTTACAGTCATTGCCACATCTGGAAGTACTTCGGAAATGATGTCCTCGATGCTTTTGTTACTGGCGTTTACCGTTACCTTTTTATTTATAGGGAGATCTGTGTCGGAATAAGCAAACGAATAGTTGCTTTTCTGCTCGAGTTGCTCGAGCAACTGCTTCACGGTTACATCGTGTACAGAAATTGTCACGGTCGGTGTAGAAGCCCAAGCTGCCGTAATTAGTGTGGCAAGCAAGAACATCGACAATACTGCCTTGAAACGCAACCGTGTGATTAACATGTGGTTGTTCATGAATTGATTAGATTAATTTAAATGATTGTTAGTGGCCGGGCACAGACGCACAGGACGCAGACCCAGCATAAGGATGTTGAGTTCGTGTTGATGTGCTGTTTGTTGTCTGGAAATGAGAGAAGGCTTATCTGCGGGCCCGGAACGTCACATTACGGCCGTCGACTGTGTACGATGTCTTGGTGATTCCGCACAGTATGTCGAATATTTCGTCGGACGTCTCGTTTTTCACTGTTATAGTGACGCGTTTTGAAGCCACAATCGAATCCATTGTGACATCTACGTTAAAGCGACGCTCAAGTGTACCCATCACATCGGATAGCGGAACATTGCTGAATACAAGGCGAGGTTTCATCCATGTGCAATATCTTTCGGCATTGACGCTTTCGACTGTCATTTGTCCGTCGGCTCTGTCATAGTCGAGTTTCTCACCGGGTCTGAGAGTTCTTGTGTTACCCTGCGCGTCTCCGACTTTTACTGAACCGCTGCGGAGAACAACATCTTGAATGTCTAAGTCGGGGTAGCATCGCGCATCGAAACATGTGCCGAGAACTTCTATATTCAGTCCGTCCATAGCAACATGGAAAGGACGCCGGGGATTCTTTACAACCTCGAAGTAGCCTTCACCGAAGAGTGCCACACTGCGGATATTGCCATCCAACTCGCCGCTGTATTCCAGCCTGCCTCCCGAATTGAGCCATACCGTTGTTCCGTCGGGCAGAGTGAAATATCCGGGACTATCAGCCGAAGCGCTGAGAACGTATTCCCTGTCCGCCTGCGCGGGCTTAAAAAAGAAATACGAGGCCAGCATACCTAAGGCAAAAACCGCAGCAATACAAGCGGCAACCGCTATCCGCGAGAGGTAAGGAGCACGGCGACGCCTGGGGGCGACATCGAGACTCTTGTCCAGACGGTTCATGGCTGCTACGATTTCCTCAAGACTTTCGTCGGGATAATCCCTGTTCCACATTCGTTCCAATGCTTCGGATACAGATGCATCATCGGCATGCTCGAGTAGCCAACATTCGAACTTCTGGCGCAGTTCGGGGCTTACTTCGGGATTGCTCGCGAAGAAATCCAAAATCTGCTGCACTTTGTTCTGCAATTCCATTGTCTGTCTGGAATACTGTCGGGCGATGGTATGGTAGTTATTCTTGCTTCTCTATTTCCCGGACTCACAGCATGTGTTTCATGCGAGTCCGAGGATTTGATTTGACAAAATTACGAAAAAATTTTCCATAGGCAATAAGGTTTTTAAGTTTTTGAAGTCCTTTTTAACCTAAAGACAAATGAACAACCGGAATCTACAGTATGAGAGTGAAAAATATTTTACATATTATCAAAATTAAGCTCCGATTGAACTTTAATTAGGGTTTACTGAAAATTCAACAGGGCAGTGTTACACGGAGCGGCAGCAAATTCT
>CABRLF010000025.1 GCA_902471685.1 uncultured Porphyromonadaceae bacterium | reverse complement strand
GCCGGTATTAAGTTTATTTTTAGCACCTTAAAGTTAATGCTTTTCTTGCAAATATACAAGAAGGGCGTTCTCTTTTTTGTGGAGGCTATGAATTATTCAGGTTAAGTTTGGTTATCAGTTGTATGCCGTCAATGAAAAGTTTGCTGAACAAGTCTTTGCCGATATAGCCCTTGTCTCCGACAAGTTTGCCATAGATGAATTCTACGAAAGATTTTATTTTCAGAGGCTCACGGTCATCGACATCGCCGGGTGTTATCATGAAGTTCAGTATCTCTCCTTTGTCATTGCAAATCAGATGCAGCTTAAAGCCGTAGAAACAGCCTAAAGAGCATTTGCCGCGCTGTGCCAGTCCCTTGAAAACCTTGTGCATGTGGATACGCTGGTTGCGGCACACCCGCAGCAGGGTGCTGTCCACAAAGCTGATTCCGGTACATTTCCAACCAGACATTTCTTTACGAAGATGACGAACTGCACCACTATGGATTTTTCCAGTTCCGTAAATCTCCCGTATGATACTGTATCGGGAAAAAGATGCCGGTATCTGACGCATATCTCATTGAGATAAAAATGTTTGAGACATTTATGATTGGAACTGTGGAACATAATCATTATAACCATAATCTCAGCCTGCGACATGCGGCAGTCTCTGTGATAATCCCGTTTTCGGTCATTACGGGGCTCCGAGAGGCCTCTGCGACGGAGCATGGCATCAAAAACTTTGCAGAATTCATCAGCCATTACAAATATTGCTGTAATTTTGTCTTCGGTGAGCAGCATAGCGATAGGAGTATTTGTTTGTATTTTAGCACTATAAATTTAATACTTTTATCGCTAATCACCAAATTTTCAATCTTTTAATTTTCGTCGAACTCACGTTAAACTACAAAACTAAAACCAAATACCGATGAAACAAAGACTATTTACAGTGCTTGCTGCTGTGCTCTGTCAACTGACATGCCTGGCCGTTAATCGAACTGTCGTATGGAATGAACCGGCCATTGACTTTGGCAACTGTAACGGCAACGGAGAAAACACCACGGCGATGAACATAACCCGAGTGGAACTTAACGACAGCGCCACTACGGTGTACATGACAGTGCAAAAGCACCCGTTCTACGGTAATGCCGCCAAATTCGCCAAAAGCCTCTGTCTCCTTGCCGACGGCAAGAAATATCCAGTCGTATCGACCGAAGGCATTGAGCTTGAGCAATGGGCCAAAGCAAAACATGGCAACAGCTTCGACATTTCCTTCCGCTTTCAGCCGCTTCCGGTTGACACAAAATCGTTCGATTTTATCGAAGGTGATTTCGATGGGGCGACACTGATATACGGTGTCCGGCCTGTAGAAGAGCGCTGGAAATCGCTTTTTCCTTCATACTGGCGCAATGACAAAACCGGAAACTGGGAAATTGCTTTCTTGGACGACTGCGCTATATATGACTGCAAAATCTGGGATTATAGGACTCGCGAAGTAAATCCCAAAAACGGTACTGCGGAGATGTCGCTCGTTAACGGCGACAGAGAGCTGAAAGTGTCTGTGGGTAAAAACGATAAAGGTCACAGAGATATCAAAATCGACGGACAAAAAATCAGCTGCTCCATGATTACCGGCAAATATCTGCCCGACTACCCTACTGCGGACACAAGAACAGATTTTGTCGACACCGGTTATAAAACCGATACGATTACCATTATCGGCTGGATTAAAGACATGCCTGAGCGGTATAAAGACAACAACTACATTACTTTCGGCTTTAGAGACATAGTCGATGACAAATCCCTGAATTTCAACGCCAAGCTTGATGAGAAAGGCCGCTTTACAGCAAAAATACCGGTAATCAACAGCTCTAATATTTCCATTGACCACGGACGCAGTAACATATCTACCGCTCTTGAAGCCGGAAAAACCTATTTCTTTCTGAACGACTTCAACGAGGGCAAACGTTTGTGGATGGGCGATGACACGCGTCTGCAGAACGAATTACTCAGATACGCCGGCAGCGATGATTATCTCAAAGATAAAGACAGAAACGTCAGTTTCGATGATTATATTGCTCAGAGCTACAGCTTCCTCAACAAAACGAATGCATATGTCGACAGTCTATGTACTGCACACCCTTCACTCTCTACACGGTTCAAAAACTACAGAAAGGCCGAAAAACTTTGGCAACAGGCAATGAACTTCAGCCAGTCACGTTATGATGACCCCGGTCATAAATTTACCAAAAACGCACGCAAATATGCCTGCGATACATTTTGGTCTGTATTGCCGGAACCAATTACATTGTATTTCGGAACCGATATTTTCATCCGGGACTTCTTTTCTGACTACATAGACTATGGGAACAGCTCTAAAAAGGGGTTTTCATTCGACAAGCGCGACTATATCAATGAACTGGCAAAAAATGAAGAAGACTTAAAAGTGCTCAAGCATTGGGACGAAATGTTAAAAGAGCGTGAAACTGCTGTCAGCGCCGCCACCACTTCCGATGAGAAATATAATATCATAAACAAATTCAATTCCGATAATGCGGACCTTATAGAGCAGGCAAACGCAATTCTTGAAAAGAGCAACTGGCAAGCATTGGAATTAGATTTTATAATTGCCAATAACTTGAAACGCAACTCAGCCTTACTCGACACGCTCAAGGCTCCGCAATTCGTCAAGGACCTATGTCTGTATAATTACTTAAAACCACAGATTGACATTTCGTTCTTCGATAACCGAAATTATTCTCATATAGTCTTTGACACATTCCGTGAACTTGTTTCCAATCCTGAATTCATCAACCGGATAGAAGCAAAAGACGCACGTAACAAGGCAAACGCGGAAGGTAGGGTCGACAAGCTTGTTTACAAACCGTCAGCCCAACTCGGAGACATATCTGAAGGGAAAGAACTCTTGCAGAAAATAATCGAGCCCTTCAAAGGAAAGTTCGTGCTGCTCGACGTCTGGGGCACATGGTGCGGTCCTTGTGTGCAGGCTCTCAAAAATTTCCCCGAAGAGTATGAGGCTTTATCCAAATACGACATCGCATTTGTTTTCCTTGCATTCCAAAGCCCTGAGAAATTATGGAAAGAAACAATCGAAAAATACAATATTAATGGAGAAAACATAGCGAACTATAATCTCCCGGCTCAACAACAGGAGGCTATCCAGAAATATCTCGAAGTAGACAGATATCCCTCCTACCGGCTTTTCGACCGCGAGGGGAATCTGCTGGATATTCCGATAAACTCTATAACTATCGGCAGCCTCAAAAACACCCTTGAGAGGTTATCCGGCAAATAATATATACAATTAAAAACTAAAGACAGACCTGACATGAACCAGAGATTTCTCGCGGCACTCATTGCAGTGCTGAGCCTGATGACATGTATCGCAGGGAACAAAACTGTTGTATGGACCGAACCCTCAATGGACCTCGGCACTGACAACGGCGACGGCGAAACCAATCTCGCCTTGGATTTGAATGAAGTAGAATTCAGCGACAGCGCGACTACTCTGTACCTGACAGTTCGCAAAGTTTTCGGTTTTGACGACGAAGTGAGATTTTCACGCAATGCATATCTTCTTGCCGACGGTCATAAATATCCGGCCCTGTCTGACAAGGATATCGTACTCAGTGTCTTTACCGGTACCGGCGAAGGCTATGGCTTGAATCTCGCTCTCAGATTCAAGCCGCTTCCCCACGATGTCAAATCATTTGATTACATCAACGGCGAAGGTGACAAGGCCATAAAAATCCTTGGCATAAAGGCCGCCGAAGAATGTTGGAGCACACTGTTCCCTTCTTATTGGCGCAATGAAGAGACAGGCGAATGGGAAATGGCCTTCTTCGACGACTGCGCTGTTTACGACTGTAAATTCTGGAATTACAAGAGCCGAGATATCGACTCCAAATCCGGCAAAGCAGACTTTGTGCTTACAAACGGCGACAATGAAATGAAAGTTTCTGTCGGCAAAAATAAAAACGGACATCGTGAAATCAAAATCGACAGTCAAAAAGTATTCTGCTCCATGATTACGGGCCATTATATTCCTTTCTATCCGACAGCGGACACACGCACCGGTTTTGTCGACAACGGCTATAAACCCGATACAGTCACCGTAACGGGCTGGCTGAGAAATGTCCCTGAAGATTTCAAATCCGACAAAACTGTCAGAATCATAAATGATGGTTTGTTTTCTGAGCATTATGTGGATAATCGTGCCTCAATCGACGATAAAGGCCGCTTCGTTGCCCGAATACCCGTCATAAACAGTACATCATTTGAAATACTTTTTTATAAAAATCGAAGTATCCTCAATACGGTGTTAGAGCCGGGTAAAGATTACTTCGTCCTTATTGATTTCAAGGATGGCCGTCGGATGTGGATGGGTAATGACGTTCGTCTGCAGAATGAGCTGCTCAGATTGCCGCCAAAAGCAAACAATAACCTCAGAATTGCAGGCGTTAATTTTGATGACAAAATATTTTCGATTAACCGGGAGCTCGAACGGCATTACTCCCATGTCGACAGTCTTTGCACCGTGCATCCGACGTTGTCAACCAGATACAGCATCTTCAACAAAGACAGAGTTCTTTTTGAAAATGCATATGATTTCTCCCGGACGCGTTCGGATGTTCCCAATCATCGTTATTCTGAAGAGGCATTTAAGTTTGCCTACGACACTTTCTGGTCAAAGGACATTCAGCCCGTAACGCTCCAAAATTACGTCAGAAATTTCTACAAAGACTTTTTCGACGCCTACCTTCTTGAAAATAAAGAAGCTGTTCCCGGTCAGAACTACGGCAGTCAGAAGGAATTTGAGGATAACATCACAGCGACACTCCGGTATTACGCCGGTTTACTCGACAAGCTCAATGCTCGCCCCATAGTCAAGGGTATCATCCTGTATGACTATTTGAGAACGAAGCTTGAAAACAAATCATCCGGGCTGCCATACGTAGGGCCGGAAGTAATCGATACATTAAGCAAACTGGTACAGACTCCAGTTTTCATTAATCAGGCTGTGGCTCAGAACAACCGTAATATCGCCGTGCTCCACGGCGACACCGGCAAACTTATGGCAAGAACCGATAATTCCGAAGATACATCCGAAGGAAAAAAACTTGTGCAGAAAATACTTGAGCCATTCAAAGGAAAGTTCGTGCTGCTCGATGTATGGGGCACATGGTGCGGTCCTTGTCTTTACAGAATCGGCAAGTCTGCCGAGGAGTATGAGCGACTTGCCAAATACGATATAGCCTATATATATCTTGCCAGCCGAAGCCCGGAAACTGACTGGAAAAAGACAATACTAAAATACAAAATGAGCGGAGACAATATCGCCAACTACAATCTGCCCGCAGAGCAGCAGGCCGCAGTTGAAAAATATCTCAATGTATTGGCTTACCCTACATACAGGCTCTTTGACCGCGAGGGCAATCTTCTTGATTTGGATGTCGACCCATTGTATCTTGACAATCTCGATACCGTACTGGGACGGCTGTCAGGCAAATAACTTCATAGATTTTCCTCAATTAAATCACTTTGCACGTTAATTAAGGTTGAAGTCCCGGTGTCACACTTAAGTGGCCCGGGACTTTTTAGTGAACATTATGTATCTGGGAGGACAGGATAAGCGAGATAGTGAAACCAACAGAGAACTGTACACTCGCCTTACCACGCCGTCGGAGCAGAAAAAAGCGATGGATATATGGCAGATGATTGACGGTTCCCGTCCCTGCGGCGAAATGCAGCAGAAGGTCGACTCCATGTTTCTGCATCGCCGCGTGACTCGCGTAATTGCCGCAGCAGCAATTCTCGCGTTCATTATCGGTGGTCTGCTGTGGATAACGCCCCGGAGAGCGGAGACTGAGAGTGCCCTTATGGCCACTGTTTCCGATACCGTCTTCGTATCGAAGATAAAGCATGGCGAAGTAAAGGCCATACTCACAGATGCCGCCGGAAACACGAAACAGCTGAAAGCGCCCGATACCATCGGAGTTGTGCCTGTTTTCGCAGCTGCCGCTGCAGATGACGAGCCTCAGGACCTCTGCCTCGACGTTCCTCGCGGCGGCGAGTTCAAGATTCAGCTTGAGGACGGCACGGAAGTATGGCTCAATTCCGACTCTCGGCTATATTATCCGTCGGAATTCAGCGCCGACAACCGCAGCGTCCGCTTCGAGGGAGAAGCCTATTTCAAAGTCGCGACCGACAGCGTGCGTCCGTTCTATGTCGAGACCGCCGGCCAGCGGATTCGCGTCTACGGCACTCAGTTCAATGTCCGCAACTATCCCGAGGAATCCGAGGTATATACCACCCTTGAGGAAGGCATTGTTTCGCTGAGCCGGACCACCGAAGAAAACAGCGAACTCTTCCTGTCGCCGGGCCACCAGGCGGTCTTCAACATGGCCGATTCCTGTGCTCTCGTCCGGACAGTCAATACCGATGTTGTGACATCATGGCGCCATGGCCGGTTCGTGTTCGAGAACCAGTCGCTACTGCGGATAATGCAGGACCTGAGCCGCTGGTACGATTTCGAATACGAGTTCGCCGACAGGAGCCTCGAAAACGAGGAATTCATGGGCAGCATCGCACGTAACTCCAATTTCAAGACAGCTATATCCATTCTTGAAAAGTGCGGAGGCATATCTTTCGCCGTCAGCGACGGCAAGATTGTCATTTCCCGCAGCTCTAATACTTTTATATTTATGAAAAAACTGATTATGCTTGCGGCCCTCGGCATTGCTGCCGTCGGCGCTATGGTCCAAATAATAGATTTCAGACATAGACGCGACCGCCCCTCCAAGCCCAATCTGCATGGAGGGGCGGTTGTTTTATGCGGTCATTTATAGATCAACACTCAAGAGGAAGCTTATTCATCTCCTCGATATAACCGAGAATCGCTTCGCGCCCAAGACCTTTCTCACTCGAAGTCTTGAATACAGGCGGCAGTTCCTCCCATGTCTCAAGCATCTTGCTCAGATAGGCGGCTGTCTGCTTCTCGGCGGCTCCTGCCGACATCTTGTCCATCTTCGTGAAAACAATGCTGAACGGCACCCCGTTCTCGCCGAGCCACTCCATGAATTCCATATCTACTTTCTGCGGCTCGTGGCGGCTGTCGACAAGGACGAAGAGATTTGTCATCTGCTCGCGTCCGAGAATGTAGTTGCGGATTATACCCTCGAACTTCTCGCGCTCACTCTTGCTGCGGCGCGCATAGCCGTAGCCGGGAAGATCGACGATATACCAGCTGTCGTTGACAAGAAAATGATTGATAAGCATAGTCTTGCCGGGAGTGGAAGAGGTCATGGCGAGGCCCTTCCTGCCTGTGAGCATATTGATGAGCGACGATTTGCCTACGTTCGAGCGTCCTATGAACGCATATTCGTGACGCCGTTCGGCGGGACACTTGCGGTAGTCGGAGTTGCTTATTACAAAGCGGGCGGTATTGATAATCATAATGAGTCGGATTTCTTTTGCAAAGTTATAAATAAAAACAACTTTTAAGAAGAAAAAGACGGTTCGGAGCAGAGATATTTGTTAAATCATGGCAATAATAAGATAAATTTCGTAAATTTGCCGCACCAACGAAAAACACATATGACACTGAATAAAACAAAAGTGCTCCACACGGTAAAGGATAATCTCTTTATCACCTTGGGCATGGCGCTCTACGCTTTTGGCTTCTGCGGATTCATTCTGCCGGAGAAAGTAGTTATCGGAGGCATTGCCGGTATCAGCTCGATTGTCTATTTTACATTAGGCGTCCCTGTGGCAATAACCAACTATGCCCTCAACCTCACCCTTCTTGCTTTCGCATACAGGATCGTTGGCAAGAATTTCGTGATCGGGACCCTCTACGGCTCCACGATGATCTCGCTCTTCATCGGTATTTTCCAGCCCCTGCTTGCAAACGGGTTCACCCATGAGCCATTCATGAATATAGTCATCGGCGGTATCTGCGCCGGTCTGGGCGTGGGCATCGCCTATACCCACAACGGGTCCAGCGGCGGCACGGACATCGTGGCGGCGATGGTGTCGAAAAAGACCAACGTCACCGTAGGCCGAACGATGCTCTACACCGACTGCGTCATTATTTCATCGTCATATTTCATCTTCCATCAGATAGACAAGGTCGTCTACGGCTTCGTGATGCTGATTGTGGCCTCCTATGTCGCCGACATGGTCATCAACACCAACCGTCAGGCAGTGCAGTTCACCATCTTCTCCAAGAAATGGGAAGAAATAGCCACCGCCATCAACAACGAGGCCAAGCGCGGATGCACAGTCCTCTCAGGCATGGGATGGTACTCTAAGAAAGAAGTGAAAGTGCTTTTGGTGATGTGCCGCAAAATCGAATCCGTCACGATTTCGCGTATTATCAAGATGATAGATCCCGACGCTTTCATCACGCAGGCAAACGTCAACGGTGTTTACGGCCAGGGATTCGACGAGCTGAAAGTGAAGATGAAGGCACCCGACCATGATCTGGTGAGCCGCAAGCCGAAACCACCCGTTTCGGAATCCACTTCTACTCAGATTCCTCCCAAAATCTAAGTATGCATGTCTTCTTTCCGCTCTTTCCTTGACAGGACCGCCGACCTCTACATCGACGGCTTCCGCAATATGACAATAGGGCGGAAACTGTGGATTCTTATCATAATCAAACTGATAGTAATTTTTGTCATTCTCAAGATATTCTTTTTCCCGGACGTGCTCGGCACAAACTATGACAATGATATCCAGCGTGCCGACGCCGTCCGCGAGAGTCTGACAAAACAATAGGCCGAAGAATCATTTCCAACTGACATAACTCTAAACTATTCCCGATATGAACGATTTAATTGGCATAGTCGACTGGTCGAGAGCGCAGTTCGCCCTCACTGCCATGTACCACTGGCTGTTTGTTCCGCTGACCATAGGTCTGTCCGTCATCGTCGCCCTCATGGAGACAATCTATGTCCGGACCGGCGACCAGCGCTGGAAGGGCATCACAAAATTCTGGATGACGCTTTTCGGCATCAACTTCGCCTGCGGAGTAGCCACAGGCCTTATCCTTGAATTCGAATTCGGCACCAACTGGTCGAACTACAGCTGGTTCGTAGGCGACATCTTCGGCGCACCCCTTGCCATAGAAGGCATACTGGCCTTCTTCATGGAATCGACCTTCATCGCAGTGATGTTCTTCGGATGGAACAAGGTGAGCAAGCGGTTCCACCTCGCCGCATCCTGGCTCACGGCTCTGGGCGTATCGCTGTCCGCACTGTGGATTCTCATTGCCAACGCATGGATGCAGTATCCCGTAGGCATGAAATTCGACCCGGATCAGATGCGCAATGTGATGGATAATTTCTGGGCTGTGGCTTTCAGCCCGGTAGCAATGAATAAATTTTTCCATACCGTCTTCAGCGGCTGGTGTCTCGGCGGTGTCTTCGTCATCGGCGTGAGCAGCTGGCTTCTGTGGCGCAAGCGCAATATCGACGCGGCACAGCGCTCAGTCCGCGTAGGCGCCTGGATAGGCCTGATCGGCATCCTCATGACACTGTGGACGGGCCACGGTTCGGCCGTGCAGGTAGCGCGGGTGCAGCCCATGAAACTCGCTGCCATGGAAGGCTTATATGAAGGTTCTGTCGGTCAGAGCCTCGTCGGCATCGGCTTCCTCAAACTCGAAAGCAGCCGCACACCGTCCGATCCCATGGCTTTCAGCATCGATATTCCCGCCGGACTGTCGCTTCTTATCGACGGCAATACGACATCTTTCGTCCCCGGCATCAACGATCTTATCGACGGCGTAACCATTACCGAGAACGGCGACACAGTCCGCACTGTCTCCTATGCAGAAAAGATGGCAGCCGGCAAAGCAGCCCGGCAGGCACTCCGCGACTACTCCGCTGCCTCAAAAGCGGGTGACTCTGCCGCTATGCAGGATGCGGAAAAACGCATTCAGGAGAATTTCCGGTATTTCGGCTACGGTTATCTCCCGTCGGCCGAAGCTGCCGTACCGAACGTCGATCTCACTTTCTATTCCTTCCGCATCATGGTTATGTCCGGCGGATATCTACTGCTGCTCTTCGTGCTGATGCTGTTCCTCTCCTACCGCCGCAGCGAATTGCTTGAGAAGAACTGGATCTGCTGGCTCGGCATGATTTCGATAGCCATAGTCTGGATCTGCTCGCAGTCAGGATGGGTACTCGCCGAAGTGGGACGCCAGCCGTGGGTAATTCAGGATCTGATGCCGACCACTGCCGCCATCTCCGACATTCAGGCCGGCTCCGTACAGACCACATTCTGGATTTTCGCAGCCATCTTCACAGGTCTTCTCATCGCCGAAATCAGCATCATGCTCAACTATATCGGCTCCGCATCGAAAAAAGACATCGAACAACCCTCCAAATAACCGATTATGGAAACATTATCATTACTCCAAGGCTACTGGTGGCTTCTCGTAGCCGTTCTGGGAGGCATCCTCGTATTCCTCCTCTTCGTTCAGGGGGGCCAGTCGATGCTCCTCTGCAAAGCACCTTTCGAGCAACGCCAGCTGATGGTCAACTCTCTGGGCCGCAAATGGGAATTCACATACACTACCCTCGCCGTCTTCGGCGGCGGTTTCTTCGCCTCCTTCCCGCTCTTCTACAGCACCAGCTTCGGGGGTGCCTACTGGCTCTGGATGCTGATTCTCCTGTCATTCGTAGTCCAGGCGTTCAGCTATGAATTCCGGCGCAAGCGCGGCAATATCTACGGAACACGCTTCTACGACGGTCTGCTGTTCATCAACGGACTCTTCGGATGCGTCCTGCTCGGCGTTGCCGTAGGCATGTTCTTCTTCGGTGCCGAGTTCACCGTTGTGAAGACCAATATACTCGATGGCGGAGCACCCGTCATATCCCGGTGGGCCCCGACCCACGGTCTCGAAGTAATCGCATCGTGGCGCAACCTTCTGCTCGGCTTCACGGTCTTCTTCCTTGCACGCACTCTCGCCGCGCTCTACTTCATCAACAATATCGGCGGTAACGAAGCCTTCACAGCCCGTATGCGCCGCAGCACGCTCGTCAACGGTCTTATTTTCGCTGTTCTCTTCGTCACATTTGTGGTCGTTCTCTTCCTCGCCCCCGGCTACAGGATGATTCCCGGACAGGCAGCCATGATAGAGCCGAACATCTATCTGCATAACTATCTCAACATGTGGTGGCTGGCTGTTGTCTTCGTAATAGGTGTGATCCTTGTCCTTGCAGCTATTTTCGGATCTGCCTTATCGCATACATGGCGCGGCGGCATATGGATGGCCGGCTCCGGAGTCTTCGCAGTGATCGTAACTCTCTTCTGTGTGGCAGGATACGCCGGCACGGCTTATCTGCCGTCGACAATCGACCCGGCATCCTCGCTCACAATCGCCAACAGCTCCTCCTCGCTTTTCACACTCACGGTGATGAGCTGGGTATCTATCCTTGTTCCGTTCGTGCTGGCATATATTTGGTATGTATGGCGCAAAATGAACGCCACGCAGCTCACAGAGAAGGAACTCGAAAGCGAAAGCCACAGCTATTAAGTAATAAGTCATAGTGACGAGTGACGAGGTATGAGTTACGAGTGACTAAGGCATAATTACCTGATACAAGTTACGAGTGACTAGTGACAAGGTTTTACTTAGTAACTCGTCACTCGTAACTATAACTTAACACTTCGTCACTAGTAACTATAACTTAGTACCTACTATATGGCCACCTACAACACCATAGCAGCTCCGGCGGAAGGCAAATATACCGAAAAGATGAGCAGGTTCCTCGCCTTTGCTCATCCGGTTACCACGTCCGCCGAGGCCAAGGAAGTGGTGGCCATGTATCAGAATAAATTTCACGATGCCCGGCACGTATGCTGGGCGTATATGATCGGGTCGGCCCGCACCGACTTCATGAGCAATGACAACGGTGAACCGTCGGGGACGGCCGGAAAGCCGATTTTAGGCCAGATCAATTCTTTCGGGCTTTCGGATGTGGTCATTGTCGTGGTACGTTACTTCGGCGGCATAAAGCTCGGCACATCCGGTCTGATAGGAGCATACCGCCAGGCGGCACGACTCGCCCTCGAAGCCGCGACAGTGATTGAACGCAAAGACATGGCGACCATCACATTCACATTCCCCTATCTGGTGATGAATGATGTGATGCGGCTCACAAAGAATACCGATCTCAATATCATAAGCCAGATTTTCGACAATTCCTGTGAAATGACCGTCTCCCTTCCGGCCGACGACAGCGAGGCATTCCTGTGCCGGCTTCACGGAATCGACGGTGTTTCGGTAAAGTGACAAATTAATTCCTCTATGATGAAAAAATTCCTTGCTTGTATAGTTATGGCAACGATTACGCTCACCGGCCTGACGAAGGCGGCAGTACCCGACACAGACAAAGCCCTACTCGAAAATCTTCACGGACGCATCGCCACAGGATTCGCAGACCTTCGCAAACAGGTTGTGAAAGAGCCCAACGGTTTTATAAAGTATCCGTATCTTATTCCGGCCGGATTCTATTCGCAGCTGTGGGACTGGGATGCGTTCTTCATGGCAAACCATTTCATCAGCCGCGGAGAACCGGAATATATGAAGAACTGGGTGCTTACCTTTGCCCAGGGCATCGATGATGACGGATATGTGGCCGGATGCATGACCAAAGACGGCCCGAGACAGGCCTACAGCGGGAAATTCGCCATGAAGCCTTTTCTCTCGCAAGGAGCCTATCATTACGCCAAGGCAACCGGCGACTGGGATTGGATACGTCCCTTATATGACCGTCTGAACAAAGTACTCGATTACCGGCGCGCAACGCAGCGCGACTCTGTGTCCGGTCTTTATTTCTGGGAAATCGCCATGCAGAGCGGCGCCGACAACAATCCGGCTCTGAATTATTTCAAAGATGACTCGCGGACTTTTCTTGCCGCCGACGCATCGGCTTTCCAGTACGGCGAACTCCTCGCTCAGGCAGCAATAGCCGACAAGTTCGGCAAGACAGAAGACGCAAAGAAATTAAGGACCGAAGCCGAAGAAATCAAGACGAATCTGAACCAATACCTCTGGAATGACAAAGACGAATGTTATTATAACGTCGACCGCGACACGCGACAGCAATACCGCCGCATAGGATACTCAACTTTCGTACCGCTGATGTACAGAATGGCTCCCGCGGACAAGGGCAGACGCATGATCGAACGGTATATGCTCGACGAGAATGCAATGATGGCTCCCCATGGATTCCGAAGCCTCTCTGCGGCAGACGTAGACTACAACAACAGGAATATCATAGTGCCATTCTCAAACTGGCAAGGGCCGGTATGGGGCATCTGCAGCTATATTTATTCTATCGGGCTGCACCATTATGGTTACGACAACGCCATTGCATGGATGGCCGACAAAGTCGGTTCACTCATGGCAAAGGACCTTGACGACTACGGCACCATGCATGAGACATACCATGCAGAGACCGGAGAACCTCTGGCACCCTCCAACTTCAAATACCGCACTCCCGACGGTAAAATCCAGGGATTCGTCAGTTGGAACCTCACGATGGAGAACATATTCGAAGGATTGCTTTACGGCAAATGGATGCTCCTCGAAATCGACGGAATGTAGCTTCATAACGCCTTAATTTGCCTACCTGCTGAAATTTCCGTACCTTTGCGGGCACAAACACAAAGGTACAATGATAAAATCTGCTCTGTTTGACCTCGACGGCGTACTGGCCGATACTGAAACTATATACACCCGCATCTGGACGGCAATAGGAGAAGCCTTTCCTACAGGATACGCCGACTTCGCACAACGCATCAAAGGCACGACTCTGCCCAACATACTTTCCACCTACTTTCCTACAGATGAAATACGGACGGAAGTTAAAAAAATGCTCGACGAGGCCGAAGAAACCATGGAATATCCCATCTACAACGGCGTCATCGATTTTTTGAAAGACCTGCGCCGCTCCCATATCCGGACTGCCATTGTCACCAGCAGCAGCCCGCTGAAAATGGAGCGGTTCTTTAAAGCCAATCCGGGGTTCGATACATATTTCGATGCCATTCTCACCGATGCAGACGTTAAAAGATCAAAGCCCGATCCCGAAGGATATCTCCTTGCCGCTGCGCGTCTTGCCTCCGGACCCCGTGAGAGCATAGTTTTCGAAGACAGCTACAACGGTCTCAGGGCCGGACGGGCTGCAAACGCTTATGTCGTGGCTCTGGCGACTACAAATCCCGCCGACACACTGACCGAACTTTCCGACACGGTTATTAACTCTTTCGAAGATCTTACTTTCGAAGAACTGAAACAGCTACTCCACATAGCATGATATCCACGCGCCGCGGACTTCTCGGCATATCGCCGGTCATTATCTTTCTTCTTCTCTACGTAGTCGTATCGGTCATCCGGAACGATTTCTATGTTATGCCCTTCTCCGTAGCTCTCATCATTGCTTCGGCATGGGCTGTCATCATTTCAAAAGGCACCATTCAGGAAAGGCTTGAGGTATTCAGCCGCGCCGCCGGGCACTCCAATATCATCTATATGATATGGATATTCATCCTTGCCGGCGCATTCGCGTCGCTTGCCAAGGAAATGGGTGCCGTCGACGCTACTGTCGACCTAACGCTCCGCTATCTGCCGGCCTCTATGCTCGTACCCGGCATGTTCATCGCCGCATGCTTCATCTCCCTTGCTGTCGGAACATCGGTCGGTACGGTAGTGGCTCTGGCGCCGCTGTCTGCCGAAATAGCATCCGGAGCCGGGGTTTCGGGCGCGTTCATGATTGCCGTCGTTCTTGGAGGCGCATTTTTCGGCGACAATCTGTCATTTATCTCCGATACTACCATCGCCGCTACACGGTCGCAGGGATGCGACATGAGCGATAAGTTCAAGGCAAACATACGCATCGCCCTGCCTGCCGCCATCGTCACTCTCGCCATTTACTGTTTCCGGGGCTTGGAGGCAAACCCTGCCACACTCCCGGCTAACGCACCATCGGCATGGCTTGTACTGCCCTACCTTATTGTCATTGTCACGGCACTATGCCGCATGAACGTGACAATCGTTCTCTCGCTCGGTATTCTTTCGGCGTTCTTCATGGGACTGATAATCGGATTCCAGCCTCTTGAGATGGCCTCGTTCATGGGAAAAGGCGTCGACAGCATGGGCAATCTCATCGTCATCACCCTTATGTCGGCAGGCATGCTCGGCCTTGTCAAATCCTGCGGCGGCATATCGTGGTTGCTTCAGACTCTTACCGCCGGCATACGAGGCATACGCGGCGCCGAAGCCTGTATAGCTCTGTTGGTCGGGTTGGTCAACATGTGTACGGCAAACAATACAGTGGCTATCATCACAGTAGGCTCACTGTCGAAAGAAATAGCCAACCGCTTCAATATTCCGCCACGCAAGACAGCATCGCTCCTGGACACCGCCTCATGTATCGTACAGTGTCTCATTCCCTATGGCGCACAGACGCTCCTTGCCTCATCGCTTGCCGGACTCTCGCCTGCAGAACCATTCCCGTATCTTTATTATCCCTGGGCACTCGCCGTCTGCGTCGCGGTCGCCATCATCATTCCGGCCAGGAAAGTGAAGAAAACGGATTTTTAGTTGTATCTTTGCATACCAAAACCGATCAATATGCGACACACACGACAGGAACAGCTTGAAGCGCTGGGCCGAATCATAGATACTCTCAACATACTCCGCGTAAAATGTCCCTGGGACGCAAAGCAGACTAACGAAAGCCTGCGCCCCAATACAATCGAGGAAGTCTACGAACTGGTCCAGGCCCTCATGGACGATGACCAGAAAAACATAAAGAAAGAGCTCGGCGACGTGCTCCTGCACATCCTTTTCTACGCCAAAATTGGCGACGAGAAGGATCAGTTCGACATCGCCGATGTTGCCGACGCTCTCAACGACAAACTGATTTTCCGTCATCCCCACGTATTCGGAGAAACAAAAGTTGACGGCGCCGAACAAGTGATTCAGAACTGGGAACAGCTCAAACTGAAAGAAAAAGACGGCAACCGCTCGGTTCTTGCCGGTGTTCCCGCCGCGCTTCCGGCACTTGTCAAGGCATTCAGAATCCAGGAAAAAGCAGCCAACGTCGGATTCGACTGGGAACATCCCGATCAGGTATGGGATAAAGTCAAGGAAGAAACTGCCGAGACAGGCGAAGCCATCGCAGGCGGACGCAAAGAGGACATAGAAGCCGAATTCGGCGATCTTATCTTCTCCGTTGTCAACGCAGCACGCCTCTATGGCGTGAATCCCGAGAATGCCCTCGAGCGTACCAACCGTAAATTTATCAGCCGCTTCAATTATGTCGAGGCCAAGGCCCGCGAAGCCGGGAAACAGCTCAAGGACATGACTCTCGGCGAGATGGACGCACTCTGGAACGAAGCAAAAAGCGCCGAATGATAGTCTGCATCACCGAGAAACCTTCCGTAGCGCGTGATATAGCCGCCATACTCGGAGCCAACAGCCGCAACGACGGCTACTTCGAGGGCAACGGCTATCAGGTGACGTGGACGTTCGGACACCTATGCTGTCTTCTAGAGCCTAACGACTACAAGCCCGAATGGAAGCACTGGACTCTCAGCTCACTTCCTATGCTTCCGGATAAATACGACATCAAGCTTATCGACGACAAAGGCTATAAGCACCAGTTCGAGGTGATTGAGCGTCTGTTCAAATCCGCCGACGAGATAATAAACTGCGGTGATGCCGGGCAGGAAGGTGAACTCATCCAGCGTTGGGTGATGAAGAAAGCGAATGTGGATTGTCCCGTCAAGCGCCTCTGGATTTCTTCCCTTACCGACGAGTCGATCCGCGAAGGATTCAAGGACATACGGCCACAGAAAGAATACGACCGTCTTTTCTATGCCGGTCTGAGCCGTGCTATCGGCGACTGGATTCTCGGCATGAACAGCACGCGACTGTTCACCCTTAAATATGCGCAGAGAGGTCAGGTACTGTCGATCGGCCGTGTACAGACACCTACGCTTGCCCTGATTGTACGACGTCAGCAGGAAATCGCGGAATTTGTTCCCAAGGATTCGTGGGAACTGCACACCACCTACCGCAACGCCAATTTCACATACACCGGCGACCGCTACGAAACCGAGGAAGCCGGGATGAAAGCAGTCGAGGAAATCCAGCCCGAACTGTTCTTTATCGACGACGTGGCCAAGAAAAAAGGCCGCGAAGCTCCCCCAAGGCTCTTCGACCTTACGTCGCTGCAGGTTGAGTGCAACAAAAAATTCGGATGGACCGCCGACCACACTCTGAAACTTATCCAGAGTCTCTACGAAAAGAAACTCACTACATATCCCCGCGTGGACACTACATATCTTTCGGATGACATATATCCGAAAATCGGTCCTACCATGCGGAACATGACCCCTTATGCACGGTTTACCGAACCCGTTCTCGCCAAACCTATCCCGAAGTCCAAGAAAATCTTCGATAACTCGAAAGTCACCGATCACCACGCGATCATCCCCACCGGCCAGTCTCCGCTCGGCATTGACGGCGACGAAAAACGGCTTTATCACCTCATCGCGATGCGCTTTATAGCCGCTTTTTACCCCGACTGCGAGTTTGAAGGGACTACCGTGACAGGGCATGCCGGGAAATATCCGTTCAAGGCAACCGGCAAAGTGATTGTCAAGCCGGGATGGCGCGAACTCTTCGCCGACAAAACCAAAGACAACGAGAGCGAATCAGAAAAGGACGAAGACACCTCCATTCTGCCCGTTTTCACACCCAGCGAATCGGGCCCTCACGAGCCCTCGCTCGCCAAGAAGACCACCCAGCCGCCCAAGTACTATACAGAAGGTACCCTTCTGCGCGCCATGGAGACGGCCGGACGCACCGTCGACAGCGAGGAACTGCGCGAGGCAATGAAAGACAACGGCATAGGACGTCCGTCGACCCGAGCCAACATCATCGAGACTCTATTCAAACGCCGGTATATTTACCGCGACCGCAAAAGTATCCTTGCAACCCAGGCGGGTATAGATCTCATTGCCACCATCAGCGAAGAACTTCTGAAATCGGCCAAGCTGACCGGTATCTGGGAGAATAAACTGCGGCGTATAGAGCGCGGCGAGTATTCGCCCGCGGCATTCATCAACGAGATAACCACCCTGATGCGCCAGATTGTGATCAATGTGCTTAGCGATAATTCCAACCGGCGCATCATTACCGATACCCCCGAAGAAAAGAAAAAGACAGGAGCCAAAGCATCCTCCGACGCTCCGAAAAAGCCGCGTGCGCCACGAATTACAAAACTGGAGCAAGTTGTATGTCCGGTATGCGGGAAAGGACACGTCGTCCGGGGACGAACGGCCTACGGCTGCAGCTTCTATGCATCCGGCTGTACTTTCCGTATGCCCTTCACCGATTGCCCTCAGGATGCTACTCCGTCGCAGGTACGAAAGAAAATCTCATCTGTCTATAAGTCGTGATGCCCGCGTTTCTACAGTGGATAATAGTCATTCTCGCCATCGCAGCCGCAGTATATTTTCTGTGGAGAATGCTTCGCACCGACAATTCCGCGTGCTCCGGATGCGGTCTAAAGGAAGTATGCTCCAAGAAAGGGCGTAAACCGGGAAAAGACAACGACTGCAGGCGATAACACGAATTTTTCGGCCTATTTTGTAAGTTTTCTGTACAATTCTGCATAGTCATTATCGCGTTTTAATATTTTCTTTGCATCGTAAAACCATGCATAAACGGATCTATCCCATGAAAATATTAAAGCGCGTGCTATCTGCGGCCATTATGGCCATCACCCCGGTGCTCGCCGGCGCCCAGCTGGTCAGCCACGACAGACTGCTGTCTTTCGAAGAAAAAGACGTTCCATCCTTCATATCCTGCACCGGTTCGCAGGCAAGCATAAGCGACAGACACTTCCGCGAAGGCATACATAGCCTCCGCTGGGACTTTACCCCGGGTTCGACTCTCGAAGTAAACCGCGATCTTTGCTTCGAGCCTAAAGATCCGACGGGCAAGGACACCTATCTGTCGGCTTTCATCGTGTGGGTATATAATGAAACCGCACAGGACCGCACCATCCGCTTCGAATTTCTCAAAGACGGCAAAGTCTGCTCATCATTTCCTTTCGGAATAAATTTCACCGGCTGGCGCGGAGCATGGGTCTGCTATGAGCGCGATATGGAAGGCAACCCGGCAGAAGGGATGAACCGGATAAGGATAGTGGCTCCGTCGGATATATCCGGAAGCCTCTTTTTCGACCATATGCTGACCGCCGCCAAAGTGGACGCACGCCAGCAGACGCCAGACATCCAGGTGCCGTTTGTGAACGAAGGAACCGACAACCACTGGCTCGTCGTCTATCCTCATTCACTCTACACCTCTGATCTGCCGCTCGAACCTCTGACGGCCTCGCAGATCGCGGATATCAGAAAAATGGAAGAACGGTTCCGCGATATGATATATACTCCGTCTGCGCTGACCGAAAAAGAATTGTCTGCCATTCGCGAACGTTTCAAATACTACAATATCAGGCGCGACGGCGACCGAATCACGGGACGTCCGATCTGGTTCGTACGCCAGTCCGAAGCCTACGAACGGCTGATTCCCGGCTGGGACAAAGATATGTTCACCAAGGCCGGAGTGGAGATGAACGACTATTTCAAACTCATGAAGCGCATCGCCACGGCATGGAACAACGCCTCGGAAAAAGCTGTCAAGAAAGAACTTGCGCAGTTGTTTCTGGATATGTACGACAACATCACCGATCAGGGTGTGGTATACGGCAGCTGCTGGGGAAATATCCATCATTACGGTTACAGTACCCGCGACCTTTTTGTGTCATATTTCCTGATGAAAGACATTCTTCGTCAGGCCGGAAAGCTCGGGCAGGCGGTCGAAACCCTTAAATGGTATGCCATTACGAATGAAGTCTTTCCCCGGCCTACAGCTTACGGCATCGATATCGACACACTCAATACCAAGGTGCAGGGCCGCATAGCAAGCATCCTGATAATGGAGAATACACCGGAGAAACTTCGATATCTGCGTTCTTTCTCACGCTGGATCGACTATGGCTGCCGTCCGGCCGACGGGTTGTCCGGATCATTCAAAACAGACGGCGCATGCTTCCACCACTGCAATAACTATCCGGCATACGCTGTGGGCGGACTCGACGGCGCGACTAATATGCTCTACCTCTTCAGCGACACGGAATTCGCCTTTTCGCCGTTGGCGCACAGCACGATCAAAAACGTGCTTCTGACCATGCGGTTCTACTGCAATACTTTCCAGTGGCCGCTGTCTATGTCGGGACGTCATCCGAACGGCGGTGGCGAACTGGTGCCGGTGCAGTATGCAATAATGGCCAAGGCCGGTACGCCCGACCGCTCACAAAAGACAGATCCGGAGATGGCCGCCGCATTCCTGCGTCTGGCAACACTGCAGACGGATATGAGCAACGACGAACCGGACTACAAGCCCAAGACTTCGACGGCCCGTATCGCCCGCTATCGCAGAGAATTCGAAGCCATGGGTTATAAGCCAGAACCGGAACCTAACGGCAATCTCGCGCTCGGCTATGGCTGCGTGTCCGTCCAGCGGCGCGAAAACTGGGCGGCTGTCGTGCGCGGCCATTCACGCTATCTCTGGGCTGCCGAGCACTATCTGCCTGCAAATTTCTACGGACGCTATCTGGCTCACGGATCAATGCAGATTCTCACCGGACCTGCAGACAAGGCCGTTACATTCACTACATCGGGTTGGCAGGAAAACGGATTCGACTGGAACCGCATTCCAGGAGCAACAAGCATTCATCTTCCTTTCGAGCAACTGCGCGCAGTAGTTCTGAACGTCGACACATGCTCTGGTATGGAAGAAATGCTCTACTCCGACGAAGCATTTGCCGGCGGCCTCTCACAGAACCGCACAAACGGCAATTTCGGCATGATTCTGCACGAGCATGACAAATACAACGGCTCGCACCGCGCCCGTAAATCATATCATTTCTTCAACGGCACTATCGTATGTCTCGGCTCGGATATAGAAAACACCAACCAAGACTATCCTACCGAAACAACGGTATTCCAGAATGCGGCCACAACTGCCGTAAGCGAGGATTACTGGAACAAATACTCGTCACCCGACGGCAGAACCTTCATAGACCCGAACGGGACCGGCTACTGCATAGCAAAGTCGTGCGCAGACAAGGCGAAGTATATAAAGGCATTCCCGCAGATAACGGTCGGAGAACGGTCGGTGAAACCTACGTCGGGCAACTGGGTATCGCTGGTCATAGAGCATGGTAAGGCTCCGAAGGGCGAAAGCTACGAATACGCCGTCCTGCCGAATACCGATGCTGAGACGCTCAAAACCTTTGCACGCAAGCCTACGTACAAAGTGCTCCGGCGTGATGCCAATGCTCACATCGTAGCATCAGACGCCGACCGTCTTACATCGTACGTTCTCTTCGAAACCCCTGCTGAATTGCCTTCCAAGGGAATGCTTCAGGGCGCCGATACATGCTGTCTGGTGATGATCCATCAGCCGGACAAAGATAACCTCACACTCACTGTGGCGCAACCAGACCTCGCTCTTTACCGCGGGCCGAGCGACGAGGCTTTCGACGAAAACGGTCACCGTATTGAGCGAAGCATCTATTCTCGACCTTGGACAGGGAATCCGAGCGGCGAAATCCCAGTCACTGTGACTCTGAAAGGCCGCTGGCAACCGGCTCCGGACTCCCGCTGCATTCTTGTAAAATCCGACAGGAAGTCCACTACCCTGCGCTTCGAGTGCCGCGACGGAGCCAGCTATGATGTGAAGCTGAACAGAATCTGAGTTGAGACTCACTGATTGTAAAGGCCCAGAACCTGAAGCTTGTCGCCCGAGAGGTCTACCTTGAAGAAACTTGGAACACGGATATATCTGCCGTTCACTTCCTTGTGGCTGTGTGCCGACAGAAGATTCTGTCCGTCGAAAGTGGTGAAAATCATTCCATGTCCGAAATTAGGAGGCGTAACTGGATCTTTCTCCTGAATCCAGGGGCCGTTGAGAGTTCCCGACCGGGAATAAGCCACTCCTTGCGTATAGTCGCCCAGCACCCAGCTCGTCCAAAGCATGCCGAGGCGTCCGGTTCCGGTCCTGAACAGCCACGGACCGTCGGTGACTCGATTATACTGGAGTTTCCCGCCGATACGTTCACGGCTCCAGGGTGATGCTGAAGCTCGGAAAAGCACTTTGCCCTTCCCTACGGAGCCTGAAAGATCTTTCTTAAGTTCGATTTTCTCGATTGTGCCGTTCCAGTTCTGGAGCCATTCACCGCAATATACCATATACGGTTTTCTGTCGCGGTCGACCCAGAATGTACCGTCGAGAGTAAGATAATCGGCAGGAAGATATGTCGGATCAGACATCGGCACATACGGGCCATCGGGACGGTCGCTCACAAACACATGGCTCGCACGGCGCTCCAGTTTGTTGCCGCGGTATTCGCCTATGATGTTTTCGGAATTCGTAAACGTGGCGAAATAATAGTATTTGCCATTATACTTATGCAGCTCGGCAGCCCATATCGCCGGATGCGGCCCCATCCATGAGGTGCTGTCGGGATAAGCTACCGTATAGGGTCCGGCCCACGTCCGGAGGTCGCGGCTTTTCCACATCTTGCCGCCTGTACCGGTCATATAGTATACCCCGGTATCTTCGTCGGCGAGGACACAGGGATCGCTAAGCACGATCGCATCGAGCGGAATGGCTTCATTCCATACAAGGGTAGATACCGATCTCGGTGCAAGTTCAAACGGATTTCCTTCGATGCGGTAAGGCTTGAGGCTCTCGCCGCTGTCCGAGGTTCTGTAAAGAGTCATCTGCGGCATAGCCTCGCCGATGTGTCCGACAACAGACAGATCGATGTATTCCGTCTTGTCGGAATAATTGATGGCCACTACGGCCATGGTACCGTCGGGATTAAGATATGCCGAAAGCATCACGCCGCGCGGATCGGTGGCGCTGTCACTGAGGATTCCTTCACCGGCCGGACGCCCTATTTCAATCCTGCGCGCACCTGGATGGATGAAACGGCTGTAATTTCCCATAGCCCAAAGCAGCTTCGAATCCACAATAGTGTCGTTTCCGGCTTCATTACGGTACTGGTGGAGTAGACCGTCCTTGTAGTTGCCGCCGACAGCACGCCACCACTGCCAGCTGCGCGAATTGGCATAGACCATGTCGTGATGTATCATTCTGGCAACATATAGAGCTGTCTTCATGGTGCGGTCGTAGCCATGACCGCCGCCGATTTCCTCGTCATTACCCATTATACATACCTCGCTCTGCCAGAAATCGGGGCCATACTTCGCAAGCGTATCGTTCAGTTCTTTGCGATAACTCTTCATTTCCTCCACCGGAGTATTGGTCCAATAGCTGTGGCCGGCAATCAGATTGGGCACATGGCTAAGATTGCCAACATAAGTTTCGGTGCTGTCCGGACAGAAGAACGACTGAATAAGATAGCCGCGCTCCGGAGATCGGAAGAGCGG
>CABRLF010000024.1 GCA_902471685.1 uncultured Porphyromonadaceae bacterium | reverse complement strand
TTGATACTTATATTGGAAATTTTGGAAATTGTATTATTGGAAACTGTCATTGATTTCAGATTGTCTTAACTTACAAAGTTACGCATTTTCCGGCAAATAGGAAAGTATTTCCATAACGCAGGACATTAAAAAACTTTAATACATGAATCTGTGTTTTAATAGTTATACAAAACACACCGGACAAGATGAAAAAACAGATAATGGACGGCTGTACGGCCGCCGCGCACGTCGCTTTCGCAATGAGCGATGTGGCAACGATATATCCCATCACTCCCATCGCTTCAATGGGCGATACGGCACAGAAATGGGGCCTCGCAGGGCGGAAGAATCTTATGGGTCAGGCTCTTGACGTGAAAGAAATGGAAAGCGAGCTTGGAGCCGCCGGCGCCGTTCACGGGGCTGCCGTGGCAGGAGCACTCGCTACGACATTTACGGCCTCCCAGGGGCTGATGCTGATGATTCCCAATATGTACAAGATCGCGGGCGAACTTCTGCCGGTTGTATTCCATGTAGGATGCCGCTCGCTGGCGACACATGCACTGTCGATATTCGGCGATCATCAGGATGTAATGGCATGCCGCGGAATTGGATTCACTATGCTTGCTTCGGCGTCGGTTCAGGAAGCGATGGATCTGGCTGTTGTGGCTCATCTCGCTGCAATCGAAGGCTCACTTCCTGTGCTGCATTTCTTCGACGGATGGCGCACATCCTCCGAAATGGATACGATCGAGGTTGTTGACTATGAGACCATTCGCCCCATGGTGAACTGGGATAAGGTGAATGCCTTCCGGCGTGCTTCCATGAATCCCGAACATCCCGACCTGCGCGGCTCCGCTCAGAATCCGGATGTATACTTCCAGAACCGTGAGGCCGCCAACCGCTTCTATGAAGCTTTCCCGCAGATTGTTCAGGAGGCCATGGATAAGGTCGGTGCCGCAACCGGACGATACTATCATCTTGTTGACTATGTCGGCGCACCGGATGCCGAAAATGTAATTGTCGCAATAGGATCTGCTGTAGATGTCGCTGCCGAGACTGCAGAATATCTCAACCGAGAGAAAGGTTATAAATGCGGAGTTGTCAAGATCCGCCTTTACCGACCGTTCCCGGCGGAAGCGTTCCGGAAAGTTCTTCCGGCGACAGTAAAAAACATAGCCGTACTCGACCGATGCAAAGAGCCCGGAGCAATACATGAACCGTTGTGTGAAGACGTGCTTTCGGCTCTTTATGGTACTCCCGAGGGCGCTCACATCCGTGTCATTGGCGGCCGCTACGGTCTGTCGAGCAAGGAATTCAATCCTTCGATGGTGAAAGCTGTCTATGACAATATGGCTGCAGACGAACCGAAGAATCCTTTCACTGTCGGTATCAACGACGACGTGACACATCTGTCGCTCGACTACAGTGAAACGGTCGAGACTCAGGCCGTCGCCGGCATGTATCAGTCGGTTTTCTATGGCATTGGCAACGACGGTACTGTAGGTGGAACCAAGCAGGTCGCTTCTATTTTAGGCAATACTCCAGGACTCTATGCCCAGGCATATTTCAGCTATTCAGCAAAGAAATCCGGAGGATATACCATATCCCAGCTGCGCATAGGTAAAGAACCGGTGACTTCGGCATACGGAATCGACGAGGCTGACTATGTGGCATGCCATAAACCGGGCTACGTCAATCGGTTCGACATGGTGAGCCGTGTGCGCGACGGCGGTGTCTTCGTACTCAATTCGCCGTGGAAGGACAGTGCCATGCCGGCAAAACTGCCGCTTGCGATGCGTAAGGCAATATCAGCAAAAAAACTGAAATTCTACTGTATAGACGCCGGTTCAATCGCCGCACAGTGCGGTCTTGGTCCGCGCATCAACATGATAATGGAGACAGTGTTCCTGAAACTTTCGGCCATAGTTCCTTTCGACGAGAGTTTTGCCGCCCTCAAGGAGCAGATCGCCACGACTTATCGCCATGAAGGCGGAGAAGTAGTGGAGCGCAATATCCGCAGTGTGGATATGGCCCTCGGTGCATTGCGGCAGGTAGATTACGGATCGATCGGAGGCTGGCTTACGGAATCCGAAGACGAGGTCCGGCGCCCGGCTCCGAAATATGCGTCCGAAAAACTGCGTCTTTTCATCGAAAACGTGCATACGCCGTGTATGCAAGGCCGTGGCGATCAGATACCGGTGTCGGCTCTCGACCCTGCAGGCATTCTCCCGATGGGCACAACCGCCTACGAGCATCGCCGTATCGCCACAAAGGTGCCTGTCTGGAATGCAGACAGATGTGTCGAGTGTACCGAATGCTCACTGGTGTGCCCTCATGCAGCCATCAGGCCGTTCCTCCTTTCCGCAGAAGAGGCAGCCGCAGCACCGGACGGTCTGGCATTGAAAGATGCTGCGGGTGCTCCGGCTTTGAAACGATACAAATTCCACATCCATAATTATCCCGAGGATTGCCTCGGATGCTCGTCCTGTTCAATTATATGTCCGGGCCACGCCCTGACTATGACGCCGGTCGAAGACGTTCTCGACCGTGAGATTCCCGTCCTGCAGTGGCTCCGCGATAATGTCACTCCCAAAGAAGATATTCTTCCGCGGGCATCAGTCAACGGCTCGCAGTTCCGCCTTCCCGGACTTGAATTCTCGGGTGCATGTGCCGGTTGCGGCGAGACTCCGTATGTGAAGCTCCTCACGCAGCTTTTTGGCGACCGCATGATAATTGCCAACGCGACGGGTTGCAGTTCGATATGGGGCGCCAATTTCCCGTCGAACGCTTATTGCACCGACAGCCGTGGCAAAGGTCCGGCATGGGGTAATTCTCTCTTCGAGGACAATGCAGAGTACGGCTATGGAATGCTTGTGGCATATACGCATAGGCGTGACCGTGTTGCCGGAATGGTGAAAGCCATGATTGATAGTCCGGAGACTGTTCCTTTCATCAAGGAAGCGCTTGAGGCTTGGTATTCCGCCAAGGACGACCCGGAACTCTCGGCGTCGACGGGTGAACAGTTGCGCGGTATGCTGGAAGAGCTTCGCTCCGTCGGTCCGCAATATGAGGAACTGTATCAGGCTGCGGATATGTTCGCCTGCAAATCGGTCTGGACTATCGGCGGAGACGGTTGGGCTTATGATATCGGTTTCGCCGGTGTCGACCATGTGCTCGCATCCGGTGCGCCTGTAAAGATTCTGGTGATGGATACCGAATGTTATTCCAACACCGGCGGCCAGACGTCCAAGGCTACGCCACGTTCGGCTGTGGCCAAATACTCGCCCGACGGAAAACGTCAGGCAAAGAAGGAACTGGGTCGGATGATGATGACATACGGCAACGTCTATGTGGCATCCATCGCGCTGGGAGCAAACTATCAGCAGACTATCGACGCCCTTACCGAAGCCGAGCGCTATCCGGGTCCGGCGATCGTAATCGCTTATTGTCCGTGTATCAATCACGGCATCCGGCCGGGACTCGGACATTCCATCGTCGAGGAACGGCGGGCTGTGGAAGCCGGATACTGGCCGCTATACCGCTTTAACCCCGAGGCATATGAGCGCGGAGAACAGGCGCTTACGATCGATGCCGCCATACCCGGACCGGATAATAGCGGCAAGAACGGTGCGACGGCTCTCGAGGATTCGCCGAGATATCCTAACTCCGAACCTGTGACAATGGTTGCCGGATATACCGCCAACGAGGACCGCTATGCCGATCTCGCCATGATAGATCCTGTGGAAGCCGGCATTCTCGGGCCGATGCTTCAGGAAGACTGCAACCGGAATATGGACGAGCTGCGCAAGATGAACTGAATTTCGGGTCAAAAATATTTCGTGGAAAGGTCTACAGCTAAAGAAAAAAATACTTAACTTTGTGTTCACAAAAAACATAGTAAGTATGTCAGAAATCAAGTGTGTAGGAATTTTGACGTCCGGTGGTGATGCCCCGGGCATGAATGCGGCTATCCGTGCCGTGACCCGCTCGGCAATTTTCAGCGGAATGAAGGTGAAAGGCATCTATCGTGGTTATAAGGGCCTTATATCCGACGAGATAGTGGATTTCCGCACTCAGAATGTGTCGAACATCATCCAGCAGGGCGGCACTATCCTGAAGACCGCACGATGCAAGGAATTCCAGACTCCCGAGGGGCGTCAGCTCGCTTACGACGTGCTGCGCCGCCATGAAATTGACGCGCTCGTAGTTATCGGCGGTGACGGCTCTCTGACCGGTGCCCGTATTTTTGCAAACGAATTCAACTTCCCCATTATCGGGCTTCCCGGAACTATCGACAACGACCTTTACGGAACCGATACCACAATCGGTTATGACACGGCTCTGAACACTATCATGGAGTGTGTCGACAAGATCCGCGATACCGCCACGAGTCATGAACGTCTGTTCTTCATCGAGGTCATGGGCCGCGATGCCGGCTTTCTGGCTCTGAACGGTGCGATCGCTTCCGGAGCCGAGGCTGCCATTATTCCGGAGATATCAACTGAAGTCGACCAGTTGGCCGAGCTTATCCAGAACGGTTTCCGCAAGAGCAAGAACTCTTCGATCGTGCTCGTCGCCGAAAGCCCTGTCACCGGCGGTGCCATGGGTCTCGCCGAGCGTGTAAAGAACGAATATCCCGGATATGACGTACGCGTCTCTATCCTCGGACATCTCCAGCGCGGTGGCTCGCCTACTGCCCACGACCGTATCCTCGCTTCACGTATGGGAGCAGCCGCCATTGACGCTCTTCTCGAGGACCAGCGTAACGTGATGATCGGTATCAAGAACGATGAGATCGTCTATGTGCCGTTCACGAAGGCTATCAAGAATGACAAGCCTATCAACCGCGAACTGCTCAACACGCTTCGTCGTCTTTCCATCTGATGAAAAAAATATTGTCTGCGTTTCTCCTTGCCGTCGCCATATGTGCGGCGGCAGTGGAGCCGACGTGGAAAGTTGATTTCGGATCCGTCTTCGATAACCGCGAGGGCGACAATGCTTATACCGATACCAAAACTTTCCTTTTCACTAATCTTGCGCCCGAGTTAGGGCTTAAGTTTTCCGCTTCCGACCGTATCGCGGGAGGAGTGGTATGGCATCAGCCTATAGGCTGCGAATGGGAGGGTCACAAGCTTTCCCCAACGCTCTATTACCGTCACGAAGGCAGTGAAATATCGAATCCATGGAGCTTCTCGATGGGTATGTTTCCGCGTACGCAGCTCCGAGAGGAACTGCCCGGATTTCTGTGGAGCGACTCGCTTGCATATTCACAACGGAATATACGCGGGTTCCTCATCCAGTATGAACGCGACCGCGGTTTCTTCGACGCGTATGTCGACTGGCGCGGCATGCAGACCGAAACACAGCGTGAGGCATTCAACATTGTTTTTCATGGCCGATGGTTCCCGAAAGCAGGCAGTCCTTTTTTCGTCGGCGGTCATGCGATGATGAATCATTTCGCCCTGACCAAACATGCGTCCGAAGATGAGCATATCGTCGATAATTTCGTTGTCAATCCGTATATTGGCGCCGATTTAGGCAAAGCAACTTCGCTTGACAGTCTGATTGTCCGCGGCGGACCGCTCCTCACCATCGAACGCAACCGTGCCGGAGACAAATGGGAAACGCCGCTTGGCATATGGGCTGAAGCCGTAGGAGAGTGGAAGTGGCTTGGAGTAAAGGAGTCAATATATGCCGGTGGACGCCAGATGCCGAGCTATATCCCGTTCCGGAGTCAGCTTTATAACGGCGAGCCTTTCTATCAGGCAAAGTTCTATAGTCGTACCGATGTCTACGCCAATATATACCGGACGGAATACGTAAAGCTCCGTGCTTCGCTCGATTTTCATTTTGCCGGTTCGTCATTTATATTCTATCAGAGAATTATACTGGCAATTACACTTCCCGGAGGAAAGAAAATCGGTTATTTCCACAAATAATCTGAACCTTTTATGCACTAATGCGTTAGGATAAGTAAGAGAAGGCATTTTTCTGGCGTTATTAAAAAGCCAAGCTACTCTCAAAGATAGATGACCTTCTCAGCCCCGCTCTCTCCTCGAGGGTCGTGGGCTTTTTTTTATGCCAATGAGCGTTCAGAGTATGTTGCCTTCGTCGTGATACGAATAGTAAGCGGAGTTTCCTATGATCAGATGATCTATGACACGCATATCAAACAGAGCTGCCGCATCTTTTATCTTGCGTGTGATGCTGTCATCCTGTATGCTGGGCTTGAGTACGCCTGAGGGATGGTTGTGGAAGAGCATCATGGCGCAGGAATTCAGCAATAAGGCTTCGCGGACGATTACCTTCGGATCCACGACCGTTGCGGTTAGTCCTCCGCGGCCTATGCACGAGGCTTTGAGCGGTGTCAGGTTATTCCGCAGATAAAGGACCCAGAATTCCTCATGATCGAGGTTATACAGGTGCTCGTTCATGTAGTTGAAAGCCGTGGATGACGAGAGCATTTTCGGTTCGTCGAGTTTTACGGCGTCGGCTGCTGCACGGACACCGAGTTCTATGCCGGCAAGAAGCGTCAGCGCTTTTGCATCTCCGATGCCCTTGTATGCTTCCCGCACCTCCTTGGCCGACATGCGGGCCAACTTACTGAGATGGCCCCCATGAGAGTCCAGAATTTCACGGCACATGTCCATCACGTTTTTGCCGCGGATTCCCGTACCGAAAATGATTGCCATGAGTTCTGCATCCGACAGCGATTTCATTCCGGCGGACAAGGCCTTCTCTCTCGGCAGCATATTGCGCGGCAAGCTTTCCTTGAAGGCGTTGCGGGATTCAGAATCAGAGCTTTTCATTCTTGCCTTTGCGGATATTTACCTCTTCGTCGATGTTGCGGCCGCGGCGGAGAAGAATTTTAAGAGTGTATGCCTTGATGAATCCGCATCCGTAGCCGCCGAGCTGAATGAGTGCCGACGGTACTGCGAGGATGGCGATTTTCAGCCGTCTCGTGGCAACGAGCGCACCGATAAAGACTGCCAGGAAGTAAGCAGCGAGAGGCGCGAGCCACCAGGGAGATACAAAAATTCCCATCAGGATGAAGAACAGGCAGCCGAGAACGAACACCGCCGGCAGAAGATGTACTAATTTGAGCGAACCGGGGTAGAGGAGTGCCAGTGTCACGCGCGACATGCCGAAGACATATACCTGTCTGAGGAACTTGCGGAAGTCAACTCGCCGTTTGTGCCATACGTAGGCCGGACGGATAAGCCCGATTCTAAATCCGGCATTGCGGATGCGGGTGCTCATGTCGATGTCTTCGGAGAACATCTCGCGGAAGCCTCCTACGCGGTCGTATACCTCACGCGTGAAACCGGTGTTGAATGTACGCGGAGTAAATTTTTCCATCTGTATTTTTCCGCCACGGATACCGCCGGTGGTGAGAAAAGACGTCATGGAGTAGTTGATGGCTTTCTGCGTGTCGGTGAACGAATCGTGGGCCGCGTCCGGACCTCCGTAACAGTCAAGCGGTTTCTCTTCGAGGCCTTTCTTCACGGCATCGAAGTATCCGGGAGGTATCACGCAGTCGGAGTCGAAAAACACCAGCCAGCGTCCGCGAGACCGTTCGATGCCGTAATTTCGGGCAATGGAACGGCCTTCGTTTTCCTTGTAATAATAATGTACGTCGAGCCCTTTTGCAGCTGCTTCGTCGGCTACATTTTTGCAGGGTGCAGTAGAGCCGTCCTCAACGAGAATAAGCTCGAAGTCGTTGCATGTCTGCCGTAGAAGGCTTTCGCAGAGGTCGCGAACCTCGGATTCCCGGTTATAGACCGGAACGATAACGGAAAAGAGAGGGGAGTCGGCCATCAGCTCATGCGGTTTTTATAGTCTTGATAATCAAATCGTCGCAGATATTCGCATTCTCCGTCGGAGTGCTGCAGAACGAGGTCGGGATGATGAACTCCGTTGAACATCGTTGTCTTGACTGTCGTGTAGTGGTTCATATCCTTCAGAGTGATTCTGTCGCCGGCTTTGAGCGGAGTGCGGAAATAATAGTCGCCCTTAAAATCGCCGCTGAGACAGGAGTTGCCTCCAAGCCGCCATGAAGTGCCGTCGGATTCTTCTTTTTCGCAGCTTTCCTCTACTGCCGGAAGATACGGCATCTCCAAGGTATCTGGCATATGGCAGGCAAAGCTGACATCGAGAATTGCGGTGGGTATTCCGCGGTCTTCGACAACATCCACAACCGAGGCGATGAGGTCGCCGGTCTGCCATGTGAAAGCGCTGCCTGGCTCGAGTATGACTTCAAGATTTGGATGCCGTTTGCGGAATGCGCGGATAAGATTCACCAGATGCTCGCGGTCATAGTCCGCTCTGGTCATCAGGTGACCGCCGCCCATGTTAACCCACTTGAGATGCGGAAGGAGATGTCCGAAATCGCGCTCGAAGCCTTCGATAACTTTTTCAAGATCGTGGCTTGTCGATTCGCACAGTGCATGGAAGTGCAGACCGTCGACAAATTCAGGAAGCCCGTCGGCGAGATCCTCTTTCCCGACGCCGAAGCGGGATCCGGGAAGCGCCGGATTGTAAAGGTCGGTCTCTATGACCGATACTCGCGGGTTGACACGGAGTCCTACCGATACGCCGGCATCGTGAGCACGTTTTTTATACCGTTCAAGCTGCGAGAGCGAGTTGAAAGTGATATGGCTGCTGTGGGCGAGGAAAGTATCTATGTTGCCCTCTGTATATGCCGGGGTATAGCTGTGGATATCGCCTCCGAGGCATTCGGCACCGAGAAGAAGCTCATTGACTGAACTTGCGGTACAGTCGTGGCAGTATTCCTTTATTATCGGGAATGAACGCCACAAGGCATTTGCCTTGAAGGCCATAATGATTTTGGCGCCGCTGCGTGTGGCGACATCCTGTATTTTCCGCAGATTCTCGCGGAGTTTGTCTTCATATACGATGAAGAACGGTGTTGGCAGTTGGTTGGCTTTCATATAGACGGGTTACGAAAGTATCTTGAAAAGGGCGAATTTGAGAAGCAGAGTCTTGTTCTCGCCGGAAGCAGAGAAATGGACTGTGATTTTGTCGCCGTTGCTGGATGTATTCAGCTCGCGCACAACTCCATGGCCGAATGTCTTGTGCTCGATGCGTGTTCCTTCGCGGATTTCTTCCGCAGTGTGGCAGGAATAGCCGTCGACAGCGGCTTTCGGAGTCGGTCGGTTTTCGGATGCGGAAAGATCGCGGTGAACCTGAGGGATAGCGGAGCGTCCGGACGGAGCTATCGGCATACGGGGCGTGCGTGGTTCGCTGATATGCCCGAATGATTCGGAGTCATCACGGCTGAATGAATTTCTGCCGTAGCTGTCTTCGCGATAGGCAGGACCGTCGAGACGTGAACCGTTCTTCATATTGAGGAATCGCGGACTGATATCTCTCAGGAATCTCGAAGGAGTGGAGTTCATCATCTGCCCGTTGACTGTTCGCTTCATCGAGTAAGTGATCATACAGAACCGGCGTGCGCGGGTGATGGCAACATACAGCAGTCTCCGTTCTTCCTCTATCTGGGATATATCTCTGTGGCAGCGGGCAGACGGTATGATATCATCTTCGACGCCGACGATAAACACAGCATCGAATTCGAGTCCTTTCGCCGAGTGGATTGTCATCAGGGTCACGCAGTCGCCGTCGGCTGCATTTGTGTCCTGATCCGTGAGCAGGGATATTTCCGACAGATAGTTCGTCATGCCGACAGCATTTTCTCCATCGGTCTGACGGTGCGTGTCCACAAATGTGTCGACACCCTTGACGAGCTCATTGATATTCTCCTGCCGCGAGATGTTTTCCGGAGTATTGTCTGTCATGTATTGCTTCGCGAGTCCGCTTTCCTTAAGTATCTCGCGGGCGAGGAATGCGGCATTGTCTCCGCGGCGGTTCGATTCGACGAATCCGTTGATCAGCGAAGCGAAGTCGAGCAGTTTTTTTGCAGTGCCCGAGTTGACGCTGAGCCCGTATTGCTTAGGATTCATAGCCACGGTGAACATGCTCACCTGCGAGGCGATGGCGGCTCCGAGCAGCTTTTTCTCTGTTGTCTCTCCGATGCCGCGTTTCGGAGTATTGAGGACGCGCCGGAAAGCCTCGTCGTCATCCGGGTTGACGGCCAGACGGAAATAGCTTATGGCGTCCTTTATTTCGGCTCTGGTGTAGAACGATTGCCCACCGAAAATACGGTATGGGATGTTGCGGTTGCGCAGCGCTTCTTCCAGCACGCGACTCTGTGCGTTGGTGCGGTAGAGGATGGCGACTTCATTGAGCGGGAGGCGCATCCGCATGCGCACCTGGCCGATGCGGCCTGCCACGACATAGGATTCCTCATAGTCGTTGTAGCACTGTACAACTTCAACTCGCTCGCCAAGATCATTGCGCGAGAATACCTCCTTGGGTATCTGCTCCGTATTGGCAGCAATCAGCGTATTGGCTGCACCGATGATGTTCTGTGTCGAACGGTAGTTCTCTTCGAGCTTGAATACGTGAAGATCAGGAAAAGCTTTCTGCATAGTGAGAATATTCCTGATATTCGCACCGCGGAATGAATATATGCTCTGGGCATCATCGCCAACTACGCAAAGGTTGTTTTTGCCTTCGCAGAGCCGGAGCACGATATGGTGCTGGGCGAAATTCGTATCCTGATATTCGTCGACAAGAATATATGAGAAATAGTCGCGGTAGCGCTTGCAGAGTTCGGGATTGTCGCGCAGCAGAACGTTGGTATAGTAGAGAAGATCGTCGAAATCCATGGCTCCGGCGATTCGGCAGCGTTCGTGGTAGGCGGCATATATCTCTGCTGTGCGTTCACGCCTGGCTGCCCGGTCGGCGGCCATGATTTCTGGATCGGCGGCGTAAGCCTCAGGGGAGCATAGGTTGTTTTTGGCGTTGGAGATGTCGGCCATTACCAGCCCCGGCCTGTATACCTTGTCATCAAGATTCATGTCCTTGATGATGCTTCGTATCAGTGATTTGGAATCGGAGGCATCGTATACGGTGAAATCGCTTTTGAATCCGATAAGGTCGGCGTTGCGCCGCAGCATACGCGAGAATATGGAGTGGAATGTGCCCATCCATAACTGCGATGCCACATCCTGACCCACGAGCTTCTCGATGCGTTCGCGCATCTCCCGGGCTGCTTTGTTGGTGAAAGTGAGGGCGAGGATTCTGCGCGGGCTGTGACCCTTCTCCAGGAGGTGGACTATCTTGTATGTGAGCACGCGGGTCTTGCCCGAGCCTGCTCCGGCAATGACAAGCTCCGTGCCTCCGAGATATTCGACGGCAGAGCGCTGGACTTCGTTCAGCTGAGTAAGGTATGAACTTCCGGGCATCAGCGGAACTGGTTGGCGGAAGGAATATATTCGAATCCCGCATCGGCGAGTTTCTTTTCCAATGCGCTCCGGTCGGTGCCGAGTGATTCGCAGAGTTCGTCGAGAGATGTATATTCATCTCTGAGCTTTGTATTCACAACGCTCAGAAGCATGAAGGGATCGGAGGGAAGATTATTCATTGTATGAGCAGGTCATGACCGCTGTCGGCGGGCAAGAATTTTGTTTACATTGTCGCCTACCCAGAGGCCGCCGAGAATGAGGACGATGCCTATGTATCCCAGCACGGATACATGTTCGCCCAGAACAATGGCCGACACTACAAGGGTGACAACAGTCTGGAGATACATATAATTATTGGCGGTCACAGCACCAAGCTGCTTGATGCACTGTGCCCACAGAACGAAGGCGATGAAAGATGCGCCAACTCCGAGGAAGAGCATATTTCCGAATACTTCGGGACGCCCTATTATCTCGAGGACGTTCACTCTGTCGTCTTCGAATATGAGGAACGGAACTGCCGTGATGAGGCCGTAGAAGAAAGTCTTGCGTGAAATGAACCAGATGTCGTAGTGAGCGTTGAGGCTTCTCAGAATCAGGGAGTAGACAGCCCAGCAGACCGCGGCTGAGAGGGCCAGAATATCGCCTAACGGCCGTACTTCTACGGCTGTAGCGCTGTTGAATACGACGCAGAATACACCTAAAAGAGCTATCGAGGATCCGAGCCATGTCCCTTTGCCGATGTTTTCGGTCTTATAGATAAAGCCCACAAGTATCACAGTGATGAGAGGTGAGAGCGACGTCAGAAGCGATACGTTCGTGGTGAAAGTATACCTCAGTGCCGTATTCTCGGCGATGAAGTATACCGATCCTGAGAGTATGCCGCAGAGGCAGAACAGACCTTCGTCGCGCCAGTTGGAAGCCCACAGCCGTTTATGGCTGACGAACAGCACCAGGAGATAGGCTATGATGAAGCGGCTCATGTATACCTGTACCGGGCCGAGTCCGTTGTCGAGCAGAACTTTCGTGGATACGAAAGAATAGCCCCACATGAATACGGTGATTAATGCAGCGATGTGTCCGGCGACACTGCTTCCCAGCATATTTCTCGGTGTTTGTATACGGTTCATGGTGCAGAGTAATTTTGGTTATACAAAATTAGTTAAATTTTTGTTCCCGGCCAAACTAATTTCTATTTTTGCGCGTCTAATTAGAAGGAACACAAAAGGAATTTTATTATCAACCAAAATAATCCTAAAAACGATGAAACTATTTAAAACTCTGTGTATAGCTCTAATAGGCACTACACTTCTTATGGGAGAAACCGGGTGCTCATCTATGACTCAGACAGGTAAAGGCGCACTCATCGGCGGCGGTGGCGGTGCTGCCCTTGGTGCCGGTCTCGGCGCCATTATCGGTGGCGGAAAAGGTGCCGGAATCGGCAGCGCCATCGGGGCTGCTGTAGGTGCTGGTGCCGGCGCTCTCATCGGCAAGAAGATGGATAAGCAGCAGGCTCAGCTCGAGCAGGAGCTCGGCAATCAGGCCAAGGTTGAGCAGACTACCGACTCGAACGGTCTTCAGGCTATCAAGGTGACTTTCGACGGCGGTATCCTCTTCCCGACCAACGGCACTTCTCTCTCTCCGCAGGCAGAGACCGATCTGACAAGCTTTGCCAATTCCCTCAAGAGCAATCCCGATACCAACGTACAGATTTTCGGCTTCACCGACAATACCGGTACAATGGCAGTGAATGAACGCGTTGCCACAGGCCGCGCTGCCTCAGTACTCTCATATCTTGTCAATTCCGGCATTTCGCCCACTCGTCTTTCCTCACAGGGCATACCTATGGCGGATTATGTAGCTTCGAACGAGACTGCCGCCGGACGTGCTCAGAATCGTCGTGTAGAGATCTATATCACTGCCGACAAGAAGATGATCCAGCAGGCTGAAGCCGGTACTCTTCAGTAATTCTTTATAATAATAGTGATAGAAAATCGCGGTGTCCGTTCGGGCATCGCGATTTTCTAATATGTGTATTCCGATCAGGCTTTGGCCAGATCGGCAACCTGTTGTGCAGTCAGAGAATTTGCCTGCAGAACTTCGGATATTTTATATCTGTCGAGGAATTCTTTGCGCAGACCAAGGACTGTGACTTTGACCGGCGACTGGCCGAGATACGTGGCGACCTTCTGGCCGAAACCACCGTCGACAATACCGTCTTCGAGGGTTATCACGTGTCTGTAATTCTTTAGCGAGTCGAGAGTCTCGCAGTCGAGCTGAGAGAGATTACGCGGATTGATTACAGTAGGATTCAGTCCGGCTTTGCGAATGAGTGCCGCTGCTTCAAGAGCCGTTTTCATGAATGTGCCGGCACCTATGATTGCTATGTCGCTGCCTTGCTCGACTATGTCGTATCTGAAGAAGTCTGAGTTGACAGTGCGGTCGGTATGAACGACTGCCCCTGTGGGTGTGCGGACGAAGACGGGATGATCTGTCTGGTCGATTGCCCAGTCGAGCGCTGCGATATATTCTTCGGCATTCGCAGGTGCAAGGAATACGAAATTGGGAATATTCGATACCATCGCTATGTCGAAGAATCCCAGATGGGTCATGTCGGGGATGCCGAACACGCCGCCGCCGAAGTCCACCACTACTCCCGGAAGGTTGTTGATGGCGATATCCTGCGACAACTGGTCGTATGAGCGCTGGATGAAGGTGGCCATCACGCCGAGTACGGGGCGGCAGCCCCCTTTGGCCAGACCCGCCACAACGCCCGTTGCAGCCTGCTCGCAGATCCCTACGTCGAAGAATTGTTTGCCTGCGGCCTTGCGCCGGTCGGGGGTGAAATCTATTGCGCCAGGCGTCCCGGCGTTGACGGTGATTATTCTGCTGTTTTCCTGCATCCGGACCGACATATGGTGCGCGAAAATTTCCGTATAGTTTTCCGACGGTGAAAGATTGAGGAGTTCGCCCGATTTGATGTCGAAAGGTGCCGAGTAGTGAAAATCTTCCTTGTCCTTTTCTGCCACGGGAAGGCCTTCGCCCTTCATTGTGTTGATATGGATCAGCACTGCATGATCGGCGTTCCGTGCTTCTTCGAATGCACGGACAAGCGCACGGACGTTGTTGCCTTCGCGGACGTACATATACTGGTAGCCGAGAGCTTTGAAGATATTGTTTGATGCAGTTCCGTTGCTTTTCCGGAGTTCTGCCAGGTGATCGTAGAGTGCTCCGTGGTTTTCTGCGATCGACATCTGATTGTCATTGAGGATGACAATGAAGTTGGAATGCAGTTCCGGTGCGTTATCGAGCGCCTCCAGTGCTTCGCCTCCTCCTAAGGATGCATCACCGATAAAAGCCACTACATTCTCTTTCCCGCCTTCGAGGTCGCGGGCCTTGGCAAGACCGGTGGCGAGTGCGATGGATGTGGATGTGTGACCGACTTCGAAGAGGTCGTATTTGCTTTCGCGGGGACAAGTATAGCCTGTTACGTCGTTGTAGTGTGCAGGATCGAGAAATGCTTCGATTCGCCCGGTGAGCATTTTGTGGACGTAAGTCTGGTGACTCACATCGAACACAATGCGGTCTTCGGGCGCGTTGAACACATAGTGCAGTGCCACTGTGGCCTCAACCACACCAAGGTTAGGACCTACATGGCCGCCGTGTGCCCCGAGTTTGCGGATGAGAGGAGCACGCAGCGCGCCGCACAGCAGCTCCAGCTCGTCCATATTGAATTTCTTGATGTCTTCGGGCGATTTGATGCTTTTCAGATCGATTTCCATTTTTATATTTATTGATTATGAGATTATGCCGATTTATAACCGCGACTGAAAATAAGTGGTGACGATTCCTTTGTTATTTTTACAAAGTTAGAACAAAAAATGATATATGAAGTTCCGTAATTAGAGAAAAATAATCATAATTGCTGTGATTTTGTTTCACTTCAATCTCGATTAATCAGGATAAATCTCGATTCATTGAGAAATTTGCCGCATAATTTCTGAAAAAACTGAGCGAATTTTTTGCACGTATTTGAAGAAATTTCTAATTTTGTAGGAGAAAACTACCTCACAAAGGTCCTGATCCATGATAATGAACGAACTTTTGCAGCATATCCGATTCCTTGTTAACACTTCCGGCAGCGTTGCGGTCGAAGGTGTGGGAATGTTTATGCTTTCTCAACAAAGTGCGTCATTTTCAGATAATTCGATGCTTTGCGGCCCTTGTGCTACCGTTTCTTTTGTAGCAGACGGCTACCCTCGGGAAAAGTCGGATACTGGAGAGCTTGAACTATCATATATGCGTCGTCACGGATACGGTCCCGACGAGGCGCGCATAGCTGTGACCCGCGATTTGGAAACGCTTCACAAAGCTCTATATGAAGGACAGACGGTTGAAATACCGGGTTTTGGAGCACTTTATCTGGACCGTGAGAACGGCCAGATCACATTTGAGGCTATGCCAGTGCAGTGGCTTGCGCCTGTGAATGTGTCGCCGATAGAAATGGCGGAACAGGATTCGGCCAAAACCGATACCGATTTCGATGAGTTGTGGATTGCCGAGCGACGCAGGAATATGTTCCGGGCCGTCCGCCGTGCCGCTTCCGGTGCTGCTGCTATTGCGATTTTTGCAGTTCTGGCGTTTGTGGTCTCATACATGCCGGAGCGGACGTCTGTTATTCCGCAGGTGGCAGGTATCGGAATCAGTCAGAGCACGCCTGTTGCCGACGAGCCGCTGATATCATCTCCGGGAGCATCCGATCCCACGCTCGTCCTCGTTCTAAATACCCCGTCCGATGGCTGCGGCCCGGCCAAAGTACGTTATCGCGACAGCCGGAAGGCAGAAGAAATGCCGGGGCGGTATTGTCTTGTCGTTGCCTCTCTGGCTTCGAAAGCCGAGGCCGAAAAATTTATTACCGGCCATTCCACGACCGATATGCCTCTTCAGCTTCTCGAAAACGAAGGACGCTGGCGTGTATATGCGCTGTCGGCTCCTTCGATCGCCGAGCTGACTGTCGCCGGACGTAATCTCGGCGTTTACGAGGCTTATCCTTCGGCATGGGTTTGCCGCCGTTGATTACGCTCTGCCGCGACATGCGGCGGAGGTTTTTTCCTCATGATCAATAAAGATAGAGATATTATTATGGATTTTCACGAATTACTTCTCCAGCGACACAGCATCCGCCGTTATACCGAGCAACCTCTCGACTCTGAAAGCGTAAAGACTATTCTTGAAGCCGGTTTGCTCGCTCCGTCCTCCAAGAGCGCCCGCTCCTGGCAGTTCGTCGTGGTTGAAGATCACGAGACTATGCTCAAGCTCATGGAATGCAAGCCGGCCTATGCGGCATCGCTCAAGTGCGCGCCATTGGCGATTGTCGTAACCGCCAGCCCTGAGCAAAGCGAGGCGTATATAGAAGATGCTTCTGTTGCAGCCGCTTTCATGCATCTTCAGGCTGCGGCTCTGGGTATCGGGTCATGCTGGGTTCAGGTTCTCGGACGATATAATGCCGAAGGCGAGGAATCACAGCAGGTGGTCCGCGATATACTTTCCATTCCCTCGGATATGGCCGTTGTCTGCATCATGACCTTCGGATATTCCGCTGAGACCCGCAAACCCGTCGACCCCTCCAAGCTCCTTTGGGAGAAGGTGCATATCGGCACATGGCGCTACGAGGCTGAATAATACATTATGACAGAACAGAAGAATAACGAACCGCGTCTGGCAATTATAGGCGCGGGAAATGTTGCCACACATCTGGCATCGGCCTTCGCCGACCGTCTTGTCGGAATCTGGTGCCGCACCTATGCGCGTGCCCGGACTCTGTCAGACATAGTGGGGACGAACGCTTACAGCGAATTCGCGCTTCTGAATGTGGTGCGCCCGGATATTATTCTTGTAAGTATTTCCGATAAAGGCCTCTCTGACCTTGCCAGGACCATAGGGCGCCTTGAATACGATCCTCTTGTGATCCATACTTCCGGCACTGTAGGAATGGAGGCGCTGGCTCCCGTTTCTCCACGCTACGGTATAATGTACCCGCTCCAGACGTTCTCGGCTGCTGTGCCCGTTGATATGAGCAAGGTGCCGTTTTTCAATGAGGCTGTCGATGAGGCGGATCTTGAGATTATCGATTTGCTCGCCTCGTTGGTTTCCGGATCTGTTCATCATGCCGACGCTGCACACCGGCGCCTCCTGCACATTGCCGGAGTTTTTACAAGCAATTTTACTAATGTTCTGCTGGAGTGCGTACAGCGTGTCCTGTCCGATGGTGATTATTCGCTTGATGTGGTTCGGCCGCTGATGGAGGCTACAGTTGGAAAAGCATTCGATGTCGGGCCCCATAAAGCCCAGACCGGTCCTGCCTGTCGCGGAGATTTTGCTGTGATAAATCGTCAGGAAAATTCGCTTGACGAGACTCTCAAGCCCGTCTACAGAACGCTGACAGACCTTATCCTCAATCTTCACGGTATAAAGAGAGAACTAAACCAATGAGTGCAGTAAACTACGACCTGACAAAAATAAAGGCTTTCGTATTCGATGTCGACGGAGTCCTGTCTCCCTCGACCATCCCGATGTCGCCTGAAGGGCTGCCGATGCGTATGGCCAATCTGAAAGACGGATATTCCATGCAGCTGGCGGTAAAAAAAGGATTTAAGTTCGCTATTATTACCGGCGCCGATGTCCCGGCCATACCCGGAAGATTCAATGTTATCGGTGTTCGCGACATATTCATGGGAGCCGGTGAGAAATTGCCGATTCTGCGCCGGTGGATGGCAGACAATGGTCTGACTCCCGATGAGGTGGTTTATTGCGGCGATGATATACCCGATATGCCGGCCATGAGGGCTGTGGGGCTTTCGGTTGCGCCGCGTGATGCTGCCGACGAGGTGAAGGCGATTGCGACTTACGTTTCGCATGCCGACGGCGGCTATGGTGTAGCCCGAGATATTATCGAAAGCGTGATGCGTGTTCAGGGCCTTTGGCTCTCCGACGACAAGGCTTATGCCTGGTGATTTGAAGATTTGTTGAGTATGGAGATTACAGATCCCGGACGCGGCGTAACGCCGCCGCTGCCATCGCCTGAATATGAAGATAAAACAATTCTGCTGGCCTCTAATTCACCACGCCGGCGTGAACTGCTGCATCTTATTGTCCCTGAATTCGAGATAGCCGAGTCACGCGATATAGACGAAAAATATCCTGCCGGCCTTTCTCCCGAAGAGGTGCCGGCTTTTCTCTCGCGTCTTAAGGCTTCGGCCTACCGCGATGTGCTGCAGCCCCATGAAGTGCTTGTCACAGCGGATACTGTGGTGATTCTTGATGGTAGTATTCTCGGTAAACCACACAGCATTGAAGAGGCTGTAGAAATGCTTCGCAGTTTATGCGGCAAAACGCATACGGTAGTTACCGGAGTCACGCTTACCTCGCTCGAAGGGAAGAAATGCGATACATTCTCCGAACATTCACAGGTTACTTTCGCTCAACTGTCCGGCAGCGAAATCGAAGCTTACGTTGAGCGTTACAGACCTCTCGACAAAGCCGGAGCTTATGGAATCCAGGAATGGTTCGGAGCCGCGGGCATCTCCCGCATCGACGGCTGTTTCTACAATGTCATGGGTCTTCCCCTTCATGCCCTTTATGAGCATCTGAGAAACTTTTTCGCGTAAATTCTTCGCAGAACATTTTTTAATATAAAAACAAGGATCCGCGGAATGCGAATCCTTGGTTGTTTTATAGCTTACTGAACGGCTATAAGGAAGGTGCGTGAAACATTCCCGGTAATCTGGTTTCCCGGATTAGGGATACAAGCCGGGAACGTTGAGGACTGCCGTATGTCCTCTTTCAGATATTAGGGAAAACTGAGAAGTATTTTCCCTTTATGTCTACAAAATTAACACGAAAAATACAAATAAGCAAATAAAATTCAATTCTTGTAGGTAAAACGATACCGTCCGAACTGTCAGACCGGAATCACCAGCATTGGAATATCCGATTGGAAAAGCAACCGATGAGCGAGACCGGGGTTGATAAGACGGCTCAGGGCGTTGCGGCGGCGGTTCGGAAGGACAACAAGATCGAAATGATTCTCATGCTGGAGTTCCACGAATTCCTCGACCGATTTAGTGCGGTTGACGGGCACAGACACGAAATGGTAGTGCTGGAAGTTGTTGCGGCAGTAGTCGCTCAGGCGTTTGAGTGCTTTGTCGGCCGAGCGCTCGCTGAATCGGCTTTTCTGCGGTATGTGGACGATAGTCACCGCGGCATCTTCCGTGCAGAAAGTGCGGTACAGAGCATCCATGGCAAGGATGTCGTTCTGGTCGATATTGCTGAAGAACAGGATGTTCTTCGGCTTGAGCGAATCCTGGATTGCGAGGGGTTCTGGGACGGTCAGAACCGTAAAGCGCCCTTCGTCGAGGACTTCCGCTGTGATGCTGCCTATCATCTGAGACTCTTTTTTACGAGCGCTTCGGGTACCCATGACAATGAGATGTGGCTTCTGCATCTTGGCAAAGTCGACGATGGCATCTTCGGGAACTCCTTCCGTTACTTCGGTATTGATTTTTACGGCCGGAATCTCTCCTTTTTTCATCGATTGCCGCAGCCGGTCGGCGAAATGCTCCATGATCTTGCGCGCATTGTCGGTTATCTGTTCTCTGGCGCCTGTTTCACCTATCTCGTAAGTGTAGGTGTCGGTGAGCTGGATTGTCCCCGCGATGTAAGGGTTGATATAGCTGTAGAGCAGGGTAAGTGATGCTTTCGTTGAGGCAGCGATATGTGCGGCCACCTGCGCTCCTTTGAACGAATGCTCGCTGAAATCTACCGGCACAAGAAATACCCGGTTTTGTCCTCCAGAAATGTCCTCACAAAAGAGTTCGGGATTCTCTACCACCCTCAGAGCCAATGGCAGATCATCTTCCTGTATGCGTACGCGTACTCCCGACGAGAATCCCGGGACTTCGAGATTGACGTTGTGAAGTTCAACCTGAATTCCTTCTTTCTCAAGACTTGCACGTAGCGCTACGGCCTTTTCGTAGGTGTGTATGGCAAGGGTAATGAATCGCGACATTGTATTCGGAATTATTGGCGGTTTGGAATGGTGTGCGGCTTGGATTTAAATAGTAGTGAGATATCTTAAAGCAAAAAGGACGCGAGATTCCCCCGACGCCCTTTTTATGCTTAATGAACCAAGAGATGATTTATTCGGCTTCCTGCTGCTGCAGGATTTCGACTGCCATGTCGTAGATTGTACTGTCATCAAGCACGACGATTCCGCCGTCAGGACCGGGTTCGATATGTACACCACAATTCTTGCCAAAGTCGTAATTGCTGCCACCGAAGTAATTACGCACTGTCTGAACTGTGGTGTTGAGTCTGTCTGCAATCTGATGCATGGAGCCGTCGGGAAGGCGGTCTTTCAGCCGACGGAGTTCGTTGAAGGTGATGGTCTTGGTCATATCAAATCGAGATTTAAGTGAGTGATATGTGAGATTTTTAATTTGTCACTAAATTAGTATCATTTTTCTAACTAAACAAACAAAGAGAAGAAAAAATAATATGTTATACAACATATATTTGTTTTTTGTTTGTAGATTAGCCGATTATAGTTGTCAAATTAAATTCTTTCGACATCGGATGCGCGCAACCATGCTTTGGTGGCGTTGTTGATTTTAACGTTGTACCATACCTTGGACTGAGGATCGTCCGGAGTAGGTACGGAATCGGTGATTTCAACTTTGGTACCTTCGTGTATGGTAACCACTTTGTCGGAACCGGATGCCGCCCTTGGTGCTGAAGTGAGCTGGGTCGACGGAGCGGTTACTACGGCATAGCGGTTCGAGACGGCTTCGTCGACTGCATCGGACGAAACAAGCAGGAGATAGGCGCATACGAATACGAGAACAATTCCGCCGAAAAATCCGCTTTTGCGGAGTGCGACGCTGTGGGCGAAGATATACAGCGCTGCGGCTGCAACCAACAGGACAAAGAAGCCGAAGGTTATCCATGCCCATGTATTAGGCCCGGCGGCCGTAACGATACCGTGGTGCATCGATGAGAAGAAAGCGGTGTCATCTTCCGGCTTGTCCTGAATGCGGGAGTTGACAAATGCCAGATTCTGGCGTGCGTCTGCGTTGGTGGGGTTGAGTTTCAGAGCGCGTTCATAGCAGAGCACGGCTTTGCCGGGATTGTCATTGCGGAAATATGCGTTGCCGAGATTATACCAGAGGGTTGAACTCGGGCCGTAGGTGGCTATGCTCTGCTGATAGAGAGCTATTGCCTCGCGATAGTTTTCTTTGTTGTATGCCGAATCGGCCTGTTCGCCCAATGAAAGAGCGAATGCGGATATGGCCGATAGGCAGAGGACGATGAGACAGATAAATTTCTTCATGATTATCGTTTTTTCACGTCTTCGATATTCTTGATAGCGGCCGAGGCGCTGTCGTAGAGACTTGCGATTTCGGCGTCGGAATGCTGCGGAGTAAAGCGTGCCATCTCGCATTCGTCGAGAACACGCAGCACATTGTCGGTCCCTTCTTCCGAGAGACCGTAGGCGCGGAGCTTTTCAGCCACATTGTCGCGGGTGAGCTGTGAGGGCGAAATCGACAGTTTGTCGCTAATATATCCCCATAGCGCCTTTGCGAGAGCGGCATAGAATTCGTCGTTCTTGTGTGCGGTCATGGCAGCACGAGCCTCGCGCAGACGTTTTGTTGCCACACGTCCTGCCTTGGCGAGCTTGCGGCCCGAGACATCGGCGCGCAGACGTATCTGGCGGCGGTAGACAACGACGGCTACCACAAGGAGCAGGGCTGTGACGATATAGGCGCTCCAGTAACCCCATGAGCGGAAGACGAATGTACGCTCCGCATGCTGGCGCTCCGCCGACGACGGTTTGATGTGGAGGATATCGTCGATTCCGGTGTTGATTTCAGTCTGGCGTACATCGGCGGGAGCGCCGTTGCCGCGCAGTACTTTAATCGGAGTTGAAGGAACGTCGATGGTCACGTATTTGTCCGTGGATGGATCGAAATAGATGAATGGCACGCCTTCGATAGTGAAGTTGCCTACTTCCTGAGGCACGATGGTGTAGTCGGTGCGGTAAGTTCCGCTCATGTTTGTTCCTCCTACGACGGAAGCGTTGACATCTGCTTTGGGAGTATAGGCGTCGATGCCGGCGGGGAACTGGACTCCGGGTTCGGACAGATACTTGATATTGCCGGTTCCTTTTACGATGTATGAATATACCGAGGCCTCATTGGTGCGCATAAGTTCCGGCTCAAGAGAGGTGGACACGGTGAAGTGTCCGACAGCGCCGCTGAATCCGGCGGGTTTGGGCTCCGGAAGCGCCTTCACATTGAGTGTGGCTGCATTCGACGAGGTGGTGACATTCTTCTCGACAGGGCGCTGTGTGCGGAAGAATCCCATGTTGACAGTCTCGTACTGCACGAGAGTGACGTCGTATTTGCCTGAGTTCACGCTCAGCTTGCCTGCTTTCTGCGGATAGAGGAGCAGACGCTTCAGTACTGCCGTATGGTAGTTGGTACCGTTGTAGTGCTCTATGGAAGTCTCCATGCTTACGGGCAGCTCTTCGGTGAGGAATCCTTCAAATGCCGGCTGTGTCGTGGGCATGAACGACGAAATGTCGTATTTTGTATAGACTTTGATAGTCGCTACCACCGGTTCCTGCTCGTAGACGCTGGATTTAGAGAAGCTGACGCGCACAAGAAGGTCATCGGCCGAGATTCGTCCGGGCGACGACGCGGATACGCCGTCATAGTCAGGTGCGGCTGCTGCGGAGCCGCCGGAATTGCCGCCGCGTGGATTGTCATCGGGCAGAATTTGGAATGAGGCGGCGCGCGAACGGAGAGTCTTGCCGTTGCTTGTGACGGTTACTTCAGGAACATCCACAGTACCGGGCTCGTCGGCGCGGTATGTGTATGAGAAATCAATGGAACTGGAAGTGGTCATCCGGCCGTTGATGATTTCGGTGCTTTGCATTGTCGAGGTCGCAGGGCCGAAAAGAAGTGTGCATCCTTTGAGTTTCGGTGCGGCCGGCGGATTGGCATCGCCGTTGCTGACGCGGAATGTAAGGGCGAAGTTACGTCCCTGCACTACGTTTCGCGGCGGAACGAGTCCGAACGACACTTGCTGAGCCGCAGCGGACAGCGTTGCAATCAGAATGAGTGCGAATAGTATGAAACGTTTGGAAGTCATAGTTTTATACCTTTGATTCCCGGTTACCACGGAGTGTCGGTCTGAGGCCGTCCGGCTGGAGGCTCCTGTTCCTTCACTTTTTTACGGGTCTGGTTTTCTTTATTTTGCATGGACTGCAGAATCTGTTGGGCGGACTGAGTCATCGGCTGCTGCTGTTGCTGCTGTTGT
>CABRLF010000023.1 GCA_902471685.1 uncultured Porphyromonadaceae bacterium | reverse complement strand
AACTTGTCAAAGAACTCTTTGGCTTGGCGGTAGATGCCGCTTAGCCTATGAATAAATTTTTAACGAACTATTGATTTTATAGGTTGCCAATAAATACAGCCTTATTTGACGTTTCCGTGGTTGACGTTGGCAACTCGAGGAGTATTATTGTTTTACAAGTGAGATGAAATCAATAGCGGGTATGGCCGATGTCTCGTGGCCTATTCGTATTGTATTGTAGCCCGGTTTAAGGTTGATTTTCAAGCTGTCGGCGGTCGTGTCGGCTTCGTATAGGTTGCCGTTGACACGAATTTGGACCGGACACCCCGGGGTCGCCTTGATATTGAGTGAATAGTGGCCCCCCTTTTCGGAGTACACGTTGGTCCATTCGATATAATTTTGGGGCGAAGCACCGAGGAATTCCACTTTCATGCAGCCTGACGAAGACGGATCATAGGTATACTTCACGTTGTTGCGCCCGATATTGTCGAACATGGGAAGATAGCCCCATTCGGCCTCGTAAACCGAAGGTTCAAAACGGTGGGCGGCCTCGATGGCGTAGACGATGGCTCCGTGAGCGGGAATTTCAGCCGTGAACTTTTCTTTGAAAATACCCATGTCACGTCGGTTCGACAGGTCGCGAACCTTTACCTTGCCGCCGAGATCTATGTCGCGGAATCGCAGCACCATTGATTTGGCCGTGTCCGTAGGATTATAGAGTGCCACGGCCCGCGTGAGACCGTTTCGCCTTATGATATCTTTGACGAAAATGCCCGAACCATCGGCATTACGTACTGCCGGATAGGCCTGGAGTGCAAGCGAGTCCTGGTTGATGGCGATGAGTTCCGGATTCTTCAGAATCTCAAGTGAGGATGCCGGTATCTTTTCGAGGTCGCATCCTATGAGCAACGGCGACGACATGATGCACCACATGCCGAAATGTGCCGCTTCCTCAGTATCATCAAGACCATTGCCTACCAGTGAGGTGTTTTCGCGCAGACCGATGACGAGCATGTCCATGTCGTTGTAATGGCCGTCGCGACAGTATGCCGAGAGAGGCGCATTGAGGTCGATAATGCTTTTTACGGACTCCCAGTTGTTTACAATGTCCTGGCTGATTCTCCATGATTCGGCGATACCCTCTGCCCATGTCCCCGGGAAGCGCCATCTGCAGATATTAAGGGCGATTCCGGGGCGTACCCGGTCGAGAGCCTGGCGTATTTTCGTGTATTGTTCCTGCTCGACGAGTCTGTCATATTCGGCTCCGCAGTAGTCTATCTTGATGAAGTCGAAGTTCCAGTCGTTGAAGGCGTTTGCGGCATCGATATCCTCATGCTCATACATACCGGCGTTGATGCCAATGGTGTCATTGTTCCACATCGATCCGCAGGTGTTGTGCCCGGCGTCTGAGTAAGTTCCGGCTTTATAGCCCTTTGAATGGATATAGTCGACCACGGGCCTCATGCCGTTCGGGAACCGTACGGGATGGGGGTGCATTCGGCCCGTCGAATCGCGGTGACCGAAGAATCCGTCATCGATATTGACCTGACGGTAGCCGGCTTCGGCCAGTCCCAGCTCGCCTAACAGATCGGTCTGGCGCATGATGAGAGAATCGGAAATATCGACAAAGAATGCGTTCCATGAGCTCCAGCCCATAAGGGGCGCTTTCGGTGCGCCCAGAGCCGATATGGCCACAGCAATGGCCGGAATAAAAAGACTGAGTCGGTGTAGTTTCATAATTGGATTTCAGTTATTCTCCGGTTGATATTCAAAAGATAGTTTTAAGGTTTTGTCAGAACTGCCGCCTACCATCACGTCAAACAGACCCGGTTCGGCAACAAAGTCAAGATTGTAATTGTAGAATTTAAGCATTTCAGACGTAATGTCGAATGTTACGCGGCGGCTTTCGCCGGCTTTCAGCGATATGCGCCTGAAACCTTTGAGTTCCATAACGGGGGGAGCCGTCGAACGAGCCACGTCGCGGATGTAAAGCTGTACGATTTCATCGGCATCCCGATTTCCGGTATTTGTAACATCAACGGAAACGGTGATATCGCTATGGTCTGTCATTTTTTCTGCCGAGATCGTCAAGTTGCTATAACTGAATGTCGTGTAGCTCAGACCATAGCCGAACGGATAAAGAGGCGTGTTCGAGATGTCGATATAATTCGACTTATATTTGATATATTCGTCGTTGTCGGCAGGCTGCGGACGTCCGGTGTTCATGTGATTGTAGTAAAGAGGAATTTGCCCGACAGCACGCGGAAATGTCATGGTGGTTTTTCCGGAAGGGGAGACGTCGCCGAACAGCACATCGGCTATGGCGGGTGCCATGCCAGAGCCGCCAAACCATACGTTAAGTATTGCGTCGAGATTTTCATCTTCCCACGACAGAATGTTGGGGCGCCCTGCGAAGTTGAGCATCACTATCGGCTTGCCTGTTGTTTTCAACGCTTTGAGCAGTTTTTGCTGGGAGGCCTGGAGCTCAATATCGGCCATGCTGGCGCCTTCGCCGCTGAAATCATAGACTTCGCCAACGGCTGCGACTATTACATCGGCATTGCGTACTGCGTCAAGAGCCTCGGACAAAAGCTCGTCGGCACTCTTGCTGCTCCTGAGTCTTTCCTCGATAGATGCAAGAGGACCGCCGACTCGCGGGTTTTCGCTTAAATGGGCCCCCTGTGCATAAATCACATTTTCGGCACCGGCCACGCGGCGTATTTCCTCCAGTACGGTAGGACATTTGCTCATGTCGCCTGTTCCGGCCCACGCTCCGCGCAGATTCTCGCGAGTGTCGGCACACGGGCCTACAACGGCTATTTTGAGCCCGCGTTTCTTGAGCGGCAGTATGTTACCGGCGTTTTTAAGGAGTACAAATGATTCTGCCGCTGCGCGTCGGCTTAAGGCCATGGCTTCGGGGGTATTAATGTCGGTTGCGGCTCGATTGCTGTCGAGACGCAGATAGGGATCCTTAAAAAGACCGAGTTTGTATTTGGCCTCAAGGATTCGACGCACTGCTGCATCAATATCCGCCATGGCTATCTCTCCTTTGTCGAGAGCCTGCGACAGTTCATTGATAAAGGCCTCGCTCACCATATCCATATCAGTTCCGGCTTTGAGGGCGCGGACAGCACACTGGCTTATATTGCCCATGCCGTGTGTGACCATCTCGCCGATAGAGGCAAAATCGGTCACGACAAAACCTTTGAATCCCCATTGTTTGCGCAGAACGTCGGTGATAAGCCATTTGTTGGCAGTGGCCGGAACGAAATCGACAAGATTGAAAGAACTCATGAAACTGCCGGCACCGGCTTCTGCGGCCGCGCGGTAAGGCGGCAGATAATAATTGTACATCATCTGACGGCTCATGTCGACGGTATTGTAGTCTCGTCCGGCCTCTGCCGCACCATAGCATGCAAAGTGTTTGACGCAGGCCAGGAGATGCTCTTTGTCGGCAAGATTTTTACCCTGATATCCGCGTATGTATGCTTCTGCAATGCGAGAGCCAAGATATGGGTCCTCTCCGCCACTTTCAGCTACACGTCCCCATCGTGGGTCGCGGCAGATGTCTACCATAGGGCTGAAGTCCCAGTCGATGCCGTCTGCGGTTGCTTCTTTTGCCGTCAGCCTGGCGGTTTCCTCTATGATATCCATATCCCAAGTGCACGACAGTGCCAGGGGGATAGGAAATATGGTGTTGTATCCATGTATCATATCGAAGCCGAAAATCATCGGAATGCCGAGTCTTGATTTTGTCACTGCCGCCTGTTGGAGTGGTCGTATGTTGCCTACTCCTCTCAAATTGAGCAGAGCTCCGCACTGCCCGGATGCGATTTTCTTTTCAACATCCGCATTAAAGGTCGGGCCGGTCATCACCTGACCGCTTGTGAGCAGATTGAGTTGTCCGATCTTTTCTTCCAGCGTCATGCGGTTCATAAGGTCGGAGACAAATGCGTCCATGAGCGGGTCGGGGGCCGACACCGCCTCAACACCGTCGAAAGTCATTTTCACAGGCTTGATTTTGCCCGATTCGTCGAAATACATCCTGTCTATGCAGGTTACGCGGTTGTTTCCATCTGTAGCACCGAGGGGGTGGCGGTGGTAAACGATATAATACTCATCGTCTCCATTTCCTTCTATTATCGAGTGGTGACCAGCGCCTGTCGCTACACCGGGGTCTGATTCGAGGATAACGCCCTCCCGATGGAACGGGCCGAAGGGACTGTCGGCTATTGCGTAAGCAACGCGATAGGTGTCCTTTGTCCAATTACCTTCCGACCACATGAAGATGTATTTGCCATCGCGCATGAACATGAACGGCCCCTCGACGTAGTTTTTCGGAGTGACTTCCTTATAATACTGCCCGTCATCGAAAGGTTCAAGACTCAGGAGGTCGGGCGATAGCTTCACCATATTACAGTGGCTCCATCCGCCGTAGTACATATAATATTGACCGTCAATGTCGCGGAAAACGAATTGGTCGATGGGCTGTGCTCCGTTGACGATTTCGCCGATGAGCGGATGACCTATTGCATCAGTGAACGGACCCGCAGGATTGTCGGAGACGGCTACTCCTATCCCTCCAACTTCGCCCTCATGGACGTCGTTCGCGCTGAAAAACATGTAGTATTTGCCGTTAGCCGATAGCACAGCCGGAGCCCACATAGCCCTATTGGCCCATGAAACGCTGTCGGTTGTCAATATCCGTGGATGGCGCTTCCAGTCTTTCAGATTTTTTGAGGAGAAGGCGTCGAATGATGTTTGTTGGTCAAACGGTATAGACCTTGTGGGATATATCCAGTATTCGTCTCCGAACTTTACTGCTTCGGGGTCGGCGTACCAGCCCGGAAACACAGGATTGCCGCTGCTGTTATCAGCTGCTGCAAAGGCCGCCATGGGGCAAGCACACAATGCAAGCGCGACTGCAATTGATTTAAGGTTCATGCTGATGTTATTTTATTGGTTGTCTTCGGGTGCTTGTACCCGGCAAAATTCTTTTTTGGCAAATTTAGCCCAAAATACCCGGTCAATTTGCCCTTATAGTCATTATATAGAACCTTGAAAATATTAAACACAAGATAAACAATATTATAATAGATAAATATCCGTAGCGGAATATAGATTAAGAGTAGGTCTTTTCCGGCCTTAAAACGCTTCAGCCAATCTTTGCAAGTAGGCACTTTGTTGAAAAATACCTATCTTTGTGAGCATCGTATTCAACACCTTTAGAAAAATATCATGAGATTACAAAGGCTCAACCTGCAATGTCATGGTGTAGCCATGACGAAAGCCCTGATGAAAGTGGTTACGGTATTGTCATTTATTTTTATGACTTTATCAACACAAGCGGGCCCTGCAAATTATGATGAACCATCGGACCGGCAGCTGAAAGCTCTTTCCGATTCACTTGACTATGAACTCAATAATAAAGACAGATATATCAAGGCGCATGAGCAAACTATCGATATGCTCAAAATGGCACTGCGGGAAGGAATACAAGACAGGCGCGAGGAATACGACATCAATCGACGGCTCTATAACAAATATAAGAAATTTCAGGTAGACTCGGCGCTTTCATACAGTGTCCGCAATGTGGCTATCGGGCATGAACTTGGGGACATGGACAAGGTGCATCTGGCTAATCTGCAGATAGTGTACCTTTACTCGCTGAACAACCGTTTTCTTGAGGCCAAGGCTATTCTCGATTCTATTCCCCTTGCGGAACTGAAGCCCGATCTGCTTCTCGAGTACTACACTACAGGTTATTGGTTCTACAGCAGTTATGCTGTCGCAAGCGGTGATAATTCATATTATTTGAAAGCTAACCGTTCAAGAGATGAGGCTATGCGCTATCTTGACCCCGATTCATTCGACTACAGATTCAACCTCGCATTCCAATGTATATACTCTCCGGAGCTGTCAAAAGCGAGACCCTATCTCGATAGCCTTTTGAAGACTTGTTCCCCGGGTTCGCCCGAAGAAGCGAGTGTATGCGCGATATATGCCATATATTACGACAAACTGGGACAAGCTAAAGAATGTAAGTATATGTATCTGCGTTCGGCAATAGCGGATATACGAAGTGCCACACGCGAGAATGAATCGATACAGCTTCTTGCCGTAAAGGAGTATGAACACGATAATCTGAACATGGCTTTCAAATATGCCCAGTCTGCTATTGAGGATGCTGCCGCCGGTGGTATCAACATGCACGCAATCCGCAGGTACAAACTTTATACACTTCTGAGCGCGGCTTACCGCGATGAACAGCAACGCTCGCACACACTCATGCAGCGCAATCTTGTGACTGCTTGTCTAATGCTAATTGTTCTCATTGGACTGCTGGCTTACGTTCTGCGGCAGAAACGCAAAATCTCCGACATCCGCAAACTTCTTGAGGAGACGAATCGCGAACTTATGCGCTACAATGAACGGCTTAATGCCAATAACGAAGAACTGTCCGAAAGCAACAAGGTGAAGGAGTTTTATATTTCGGAATTCTTCGAATTATGCTTCAATTATATAAGTGAGATTGAGCGTTTGGAGACATCGGTCAAAAAATTGACAAAGACCCGAAACTATAACGAACTTGGCAAGCTCTTGTCTTCGATGTCGGTCAACAGGGAGTACAACGCCATGTATCAGCATTTCGACACTGTGTTCCTGGCTCTTTACCCTACGTTTATATCCGAAGTCAACAAGTTGCTCAGACCCGAGGAACGATTCCCTGAAACAGAGACGCTGAACCGTGAACTGAGGGTATACGCTCTTATGCGCCTGGGCTTCCGCGATGCTGACCAGATTGCAAAGTTCCTTTGTTGCGCCGTTACCACAATTTACTGTTATCGCTCACGTATGAGGAACAAAGCCATAGACCGAGACACGTTTGAAGACGCTGTAATGGGCATTTCTTCCGGTAAGAGTGCATCAGGAGAAGCCTGAACAAGGCTTTGCCGAGGTCTGTCGCTTCTATACAAACGGGACAGCGCATAGATGTCATACCTTTGTGTCCCAGACCCATACGTTGATGTTTCAACTATAATCACTCTATACTCGCTAAAACCGGCTCCAAAAAAGGCATAACTTTGCTGCGAAAGTTATTCTGATACCTTTTATGGAAAACGCACTTCTTAAGAAAACACTGATCCCGGTTTTTATAATTGCCGCAGCTGCAGTAACACCGGACTTTTCAGCTTTGGCTAAAACTATCCGTCTGACGCCCGAGAACGTCGATGCGGTTGTAGCTGCCATGACACCCGAAGACAAGGCAAACCTTATCGTGGGCATGGCCCGTGACATGAGCGAGGAGCTAAGGGCCGATGTGGGGTACACTTATCATATTGTACCCGGAGTAGCCGGCACGACCTGTCCTATAACCTACTTGGGCGTAACGCCTCTCGTGTTGGCCGATGGCCCCGCAGGTATACGCATGGACTCACGCCGTAAAGGCGATAATAGGGATTACTTCTGTACACGAGTGCCCATGGGAACCTTGTTGAGCTCAACATGGAACGACAGCATTGTTGCCGCATTCGGAAGCATAATAGGTGAGGAGTGCCGCGATTACGGCATCGATATCCTTCTTGGTCCGGGAATGAATATAATGCGCAATCCTCTCTGTGGACGCAATTTCGAGTATTATTCCGAAGACCCGGTTCTATCGGGCAAAATGGCGGCTGCTTTCACCAATGGCGTTCAGGCACACGGCGTAGGTGTATCCCTTAAGCATTTTGCCGCCAACAACCAGGAAATTAACCGTCTGGCAAACGACTCGCGCGTAAGTCAGCGCGCATTACGAGAAATATATCTTCGTAATTTCGAAATCGCACTCCGCGAAAGTGAGCCGTGGACAGTGATGTCGGCTTACAATTATGTCAACGGCGAATATGCATCACAAAGCAAGGCCCTTCTTACCGATATCCTGCGCCGCGAGTGGGGCTTCAAGGGTGCAGTGATGTCTGACTGGGGTGCCGGAATAAGTGCCGTCGACATGGTTAAGGCCGGCAACGATATGATACAGCCCGGTATCAACGGAAACTTCGAGAAAATCGTCAACGGACAGAAAGATGGCACAATAAGTCCGGAGGAGATTGACGCGTGTGTGAAGCGTATCCTTGAAATCATTGTCAGAACGCGTCGTTTCAAGGGATATAAACCTTCTGAGAAGCCCGATTTGGAGGCCCATTCAAAAGCTCTTGCAAGCATGACCACCGAGGGGCTCGTCCTGCTGAAAAATGAAAGTGCCCTTCCGCTGACCGAAGGAGCAAAAGTGGCGCTCTTCGGAGTCGGGTCATACGACTTTCTCCCCGGTGGCGACGGTTCGGGCGCTGTAAGGTGTTCTCATGTCGTAAATTTGAAGCAAGGACTTGGGGCCAAAGGTATTAAGCTGTCGCAGCGCATCGATTCTGTATATGAGCGCTGGATAGCCGACGAGCAGAAACGTCTGGTTCCGACAAAAACTCTCCGCACGTGGTATCAGTATGATATGAGACCGCTTGAACTCCCGTGCCCCGAGGTATATACCTCCTATGGTAGCGAGGATGCCGATGTGGCAGTGGTGACAATCAGCCGCAATTCAGCCGAAGGTTTCGACCGTCATCTCGAACGCGATTATATGCTGCATATCGATGAACTTGCGCTGATTCACGATGTAAGCGAAAAATTCCATGCCCGCGGGAAAACAGTTGTTGTGGTGCTCAATGTATGCGGCGTGGTCGACGTCGCCCCCTGGCGCGACCTTGCCGATGCCATTCTGCTCTGCTGGCTCCCCGGGCAGGACGGCGGCACGAGCGTGGCTTCGGTACTTGCCGGTGAAGAGTCGCCCAGCGGTCACCTGCCCGTGACTTTCCCCATGCGATATGCCGACGTGCCTTCGCAGAACTTCCCTCTGAATGTGCCGGAAACGGGACTGAACCAGTCGTTCGAGCACTTCAATGCAAAACGCAAATATTATGATATCCCGAATATAGATTATACTGACTATGACGAGGACATTTATGTCGGTTACCGCCATTATGCAACCCGCGGTGTAGATGTGGCGTATCCTTTCGGTTTTGGTCTGACATATACCGACTTCGAGCTTTCCGACATGAAACTGAACAGAAAGGGTGACACCGTAAGAGTCCGTGTCAAGGTCCGCAATACCGGCGATTTCGCCGCCAAGCAGGTCGTACAGATATATGCCACGGCTCCCAAGGATGTGCCCGACCGTCCAAAAATCGAACTTAAAGGCTATGCCAAGACTCATCTGCTGCAGCCTGGAACTGCCGAGACTGTCGAAATCGAGTTCCCCGTCAGCGATCTCGCTATCTGGGAGAACGGCTGGAATCTGAAGCACGGGAAATGGCAAATCCACGCCGGTACCTCCAGTGCCGACCTTCCATTATCTGCCTTCTTAGAACTATAAACTGAGCGACAATGACCACCAAATCGGAGAAAGTGGAATACTTCACCGAGTTGTTCCGGCAGAATTATCAGCGCTCCGTGCTGTTTGCGCTGTCGTACACCAACAACCGGACAGCAGCTGAGGATATCGTTTCGGAAGCCATGCTTACGATGTGGGCGAAAATTGCTTCCGACGGTGAAATCGACATGCCGGCGGCATATCTCCTGGGCATAATCCGTAAAAAGATACTTCAATATTTTCAGGACAAGCTCCTCAGGATACGCCTCAGCGAGCAGAAAGGGCAAAATGAGATCCGCGACCTTGAAATGCGCCTGTCGAGTCTCCGCGAATGCAAACCGGAGCAGCTGTACCATGCCGACCTGAGGCAGATCGTTGAGCGTTCGCTTGGGGAAATGTCTGAAAAAACGCGGTCGATATTCAAACTCAGCCGCGATCTGAACCTGTCGAATGCCAATATCGCCCAATCGCTTGGTCTGAGTGTGAAGAGTGTGGAGCGCCACATTACATTTGCCTTGAAAAAGCTTCGAAAGGACATCGACTCATACAACTGAAAATGACTGGTAAGAATAACTATGATATGAAACTGAAAAACATTTTATTATCCATTGTCTGCGTTGCAGCGGCTTTGTCGTCCTGCAAACATGACCCCAGCCCTGCTGTCTTCAATGCGGCAACATACAATTTGCGTGTGTACAACAGCTACGACAGCATCCGCGGCAACGCATGGGAACAGCGCGAGCCATACATGGCTTCGCTTATCCGCTTCCACGATTTCGACATCTTCGGCACGCAGGAGGGCGTCAAACATCAGCTGGATACTCTTAAAAGCGATCTCCCGGGTTTCGAATATATCGGAGCAGGTCGTGAGGACGGCAAGGAAGAAGGCGAATATGCAGCTATATTCTATAAAACGGCTCTTTTCGATGTGCTCGACAGCGGTAATTTCTGGCTTTCGGAGACGCCAGACCGTCCCGGTAAAGGATGGGACGCCGCGTATGTGCGTATCTGCTCCTGGGGGCGTTTCCGCCATAAACCTTCCGACCGCGAATTTCTGTTCGTCAATCTTCACATGGATCATGTAGGTGTCGTTGCCCGACGCGAAAGCGCCAAGCTCATAAAACAGAAAATGGCAGAGTTCGGCGACAAGCTGCCGGTAATACTCACAGGCGACTTCAACGTCGACCAGAACTCAGAGGCTTATAAGGAAATTCTGGACGGAGGCATGCTCCTTGACTGCTACGAAAAGACAGGTTTCCGGTATGCCAACACGGGTACCTACAACAGCTATGACGCAACTCTGTACACCGACAGCCGCATCGACCACATTTTCGTCACTCCCGATATTGAAGTCGGGAAATACGGCATCCTCACCGACACGTACAGGCGTCCCGAGACCGATACCACCGCTTATAAGGCTCCGAACGCTCCCCGCGAAATAGATTTTAAGGCATACAGCGCACGCGTTCCTTCCGACCATTTCCCCGTGAAAGTGGAATTGAGCATAGCCGGTGACTGACGTGATTAACGTGTGTTAATTAAAAACTGCTTTATTATTTAACTAAAAATACCGAGGGTTTAAAGGCTTTTCACAGACTTTATAGCACTATATATCCATGAAATGCCAACCTAAATCTAACATGACAGGAGAACTGTTACAACGATATTTGAATGGTGTCACTACCTCAGCCGAGAATAAGGAAGTTCTCGATTGGGCAGAGAAAGATGCCGCTAATCGTAACGACCTGAAAATTCTTCGTAAAATTTACGATGCCCTTCTCTGCAATAGCAACAGTTTTGTCCCGACCGATTCTGAACCAGACATATCCGATATGCAGAAACTATCGCAGGTCTTCAATATCGAAGACTCGGCTCAGATCTCCGGCACTATCGTGTGGGATTAGTCGTTAGTTATACCGCTGTGTAAAAACACAATTTAAACCAATTATAATCAAATCTTTATGTTTAATCCTCCGAAAAAAACTAAAAAGCCTGTGCGACTGCTGGCGCTGCTGTTTGCAGCTTTCATGCTTGTAGCCTTAAGTTCAGGCGCATCGGCACAGTCAACAGGTACGGCCACTGGTACTGTGACCGATCAGACCGGCGAGCCTCTTCCGGGAGTCTCGGTTCTTGCAGTCGGCACCAGGCTGGGCTGTACTACTGACCTCGACGGCAAATTCACTTTGGCCGGGGTCAAGAACGGCGCAACTATCCGTTTTTCCTTTGTGGGCTGCAAGTCAAAAGATGAAAAATGGCTCGGCACGCCAATGACTATCACACTGGAGGACAACGTTGAGTCGCTCAACGAAGTCGTTGCTGTAGGTTTCGGCACGCAGAAGAAGGTGAATCTCACCGGAGCTGTGGCTACCGTCTCGTCCGAAGACCTTAAAGACCGTCCCGTTACGACGGCAGTCGATGCTCTCATGGGTCTCACTCCGGGTCTCGACATTCAGGGAACATCGAACGGCGGTGCGCTCAACGGACGTCGTTCGATGAATATCCGCGGTGTCGGTACCATCGGCGTCGGTTCGTCGGTAGAGCCTCTGGTTCTTGTCGACGGCATGGAAAGCGACCTCAACCTCATCAACCCCGCCGACATCGAAAACATATCAGTCCTTAAAGACGCTTCGGCTTCGTCTATCTATGGCACACGCGCCGCCGGCGGTGTGATTCTGGTTACCACAAAGAGCGGTAAAGAAGGAAAAATCACTATCAATTACAGCGACTCTTTCCGGTGGTCCCGCATCATGAACACCCCTCACATGGTCGACAGCTATACTTGGGCAAACGTCATGAATCAGGCTTCCATTGCATCCGGCCGCGGCCAGTATTTTCCTCAGGAGAAGCTGGACCAGCTTAAAGAATATCTCGAAAATCCCGTAGGCCCCAGCATGTTCGTTATGCCAAATGCTACGTCGTGGACAACTTACCGGAAAAACCTGTATTCTCCGCTCGGCAATGTCGACTGGCTCTACGAACACTTCGGTCAGACGAGCTTCTCGCAGGAACACAACGTCAGCATTACAGGTGGGCAGGGTCGCGTGAAATATTACTTCAGCGGCAACCTCATGGACTTGGACGGTCAGCTGCGTTATGGCGACGACGGCCGTCAGCGATACACCATTACCTCCAAAATAAACATAGAAATCGCCAAATGGCTCCATTTCGGATACACCAACCGCTGGGCGCGCAACCAGTACGACGCACCGTCGGACATGACCGACAGAACTTGGTATAACGTATCTAAGAACTGGCCTATCATACCTATCACAGACCCGAATGGATTCATAAACGTCGAAACACAGATCCTGCAGTTCCAAAACGGAGGCCGCTATCAGACTTGCGACAACCGTACCGACCATCAGTTCTCGTTCCTCATCAATCCTCTCGAAGGGCTGAACATCAATGCCGATTTCAACTATCGCACCGTATCGTACACCAGCAATCGCTCCTACCTGATGATTGAAGGTCATTATGTCGACGGTACACCTTATGAGATTGGCATCGGCGGTGAATCGCCTTACGGTACAGAAGGCTCCGGCGTACAGAATTCCTATGAGGGCAGCAACTACTTCAACCCCAACATATACGCTGAATATTCCCGTTCTTTCAAAGAGAAGCACAACATGAAGGTGATGGCAGGTTTCCAGAGCGAATGGAAGCACGCGAAAGGCTTCTCCGCCGACCGCAACGGTCTCATTAACAACCTGCCGTATCTCGATACCGCCGCCGGCGGCGTAATTGGTGTCGGAGGCTACTCAAAGACATGGTCTACTGCCGGTTGGTTCGGACGTCTCAACTATGACTACGACGGCCGCTACCTCATCGAGGCTAATATCCGCTACGATGGCTCGTCGCGTTTCCGCCGTGACCATCGCTGGACATGGAGCCCCTCTGTGTCCGCCGGCTGGAATATCGCCAAAGAGAAATTCTTCGAAGACTACACCAAAACGGTAAATACTCTCAAACTCCGCGCTTCGTGGGGTAAACTCGGTAACCAGAACACTTCCAACTGGTATCCCACATACGTGCAGATGCCTTACTATCCTGACGATTCGGCATGGCTCGTCGGCGGCGAAAAACCGACTTTCTCGCAAGTGCCGGGTCTGCTTTCGGAGACTCTGACATGGGAAAAGAACCGTACATGGGACGTCGGCTTCGACTGGGGTCTTTTCAACAACCGCCTCACCGGTTCTTTCGACTACTATAACCGCAAGACCATCGACATGGTGGGTCCCGGTCCCGAAGTGCCCGACGTTCTCGGTACTACCGCCCCGACAACCAACAATGTGTCCATGACCTCGCGCGGCTGGGAACTCGGCATCACATGGCGCGACCGTATCGGCGACTTCTACTATTCCGTCACCGGCAGCGTCTACGACCACACCACGACCATCGACGACTATCCCAACCCGAACAAGAGCCTCAGCTCGAAATACTACCCCGGTATGACATTGGGTGAGATATGGGGTTACGAGTCATTAGGTCTCGCACGCTCCAAAGATCAGATGAACGCTCACCTCGACGCCCTCGACGAAGCGTACACCAAGTTCCACGGTCAGGCGCCCAGCGCTCCTCATCGCGGTCAGATTGCACTCGGAAACGGCTGGACCGCCGGCGACCTCATGTTCGTCGACCAAAACGGCGACGGCGTTATCAACAACGGTGACAATACCGCCAACAATGCCGGCGATATGAAAGTCATCGGCAACAACACTCCGCGCTATTGCTTCGGCCTGACTCTCGAAGCCCAGTGGAAAGGTTTCGACCTCAAGGTCTTCTTCCAGGGTGTAGGCAAGCGTGACCACCGTCCCCGTTCGTGGAGTACTTTCTTCGGATGCTCGACTATCGACGAATGGCATTGCACCGTTTACGAGCCGCATCTCGATTACTTCCGCGATGTCGATACCGAAGACCCCCTCGGTCCCAATGTAGACGCTTACTATCCCCGCGTATTCATGGATAACGGCAACGGACCTCAGAACCACAAATCCAACACTACATATCTTCAGAACGCCGCTTACTGCCGCCTGAAGAACGTTACCATCGGATACTCGCTGCCGCAGTCGCTGACACGCAAGATCTTCATCGAGAAAGCCCGTTTCTTTGTCTCGGGCGAAAATCTCGCCACCATCACCAAGTTCACCAAGATGGGCGACCCCGAACTTCTCGACACTTATTATGCCACAGACTTAGGCATCGGCCGTTGCTATCCTCTGTCGAAGGTCTTCTCCTGTGGCGTAAATATAACCTTCTAAAAAACACCAGCTATTTTAAACAAATATATATCAGCGATATTGCTTGCCGGTGCTGCCGTAACTCTGGCATCGTGCGACGACTATCTCGACAGGGAGCCGGAGAGCAGCCTGATTCCGGATACTTTCTTCACAAGTGAAGACAATCTCCGCTCCTTTACCCAGCGTTTCTACACCTGGCTCGACTCGCACAGCAACTACGACTATGGCTTCGGCACTTTTGGCATAGATAATGGTACCGATAACCAGATCAGCGGAGCCGCCCCCGACCGCTATGCCCCCGGATACTGGCTTGTCGGTTCCGGCAGCGACAACTGGGATTTCAGCCGCATCCGTGCCGTCAACTACTTCTTCAAAATGACCTTGCCCAACTATGAGGCCGGTACCATAAGCGGCGGCGAAGCTGCCATTGACCAGGCTGTCGGCGAAGCGTACTTCGCCCGGGCATATATCTACTGGACTTACTACAAGAAGGTAGGAGACTATCCCATCATCACAGAATATCTCGGCGACGAACGCGAGGAATTGCTGAAAAACTCCCGTCGCCAGCCGCGTAACAAGGTGGCGCATTTTATCCTCGACGACCTTGAAAAAGCGATTGAGCTTTTACCGGAAACAAGCGACAAGGGTAAAAACGGTCTCAACAAAGACTGTGCGCGCCTTCTCCGCAGCCGTGTGGCGCTCTTTGAGGCTACCTGGCTCAAATACCACAAAGGTTCTGCCCTTGTCCCCGGTGGCAAAGGTTGGCCCGGCAATCCCGACGATGTCAAGGACTTCGACATCGACGCCGACATCAAATACTTCTTCACAGAAGCTACCAAGGACTCTAAAGCAGTGGCCGACAAATACGTCGACCGTCTGGCAAAAAACACCGATGCCGAAAACGGTGTCGACCCCGGCATGATAGAGCGCAATCCTTACTTCAACATGTTCGGTAGTGAAAACCTCGACGGATACGACGAAGTCCTCCTCTATCGCGCTTACAGCAGTGAACTCGGCGTAACACTCGGTACTCACGAGGCAGGTCTTCAGATGACACACGGCATGATGCAGTCATACGTCATGCGCAACGGTCTGCCTATATATGCCCCCGGCTCGGGATACAACCCTGACTGGGAAGACGAAGGTCTCACTCCCACTATTCAGGGTCGCGACTCGCGCCTGCACATCTTCGTTGCCGGCGACAGCTGCTATATCAACTATGGTGAGAGCGGACAAGAGATTCAGGTGAACAACATGGGTTCCTTCATGGAGAACTCCGCTCAGGGCGCCACCGGCATAGGCATCAAGAAAGGCTTTACCTATACCTACCCGAAGGGTGGCAACAGTCATGGTCGTACGAGAGCTTCGATTATCTTCCGCGGTGTTGAGGCATTGCTCAACTATATGGAGGCAAGCTACGAGCTTAACGGCAAAATCGACGACTCCGCTGACAAATACTGGCGCGCTATCCGAACCCGCGCATACGTTGAGCCTGACTATAATGTCACCATCAGTGCCACCGACCTTGAGGAAGAAGCCAAGTATGACTGGGGCGTATATTCGCGCAACGCCAAAGTGTCGCCTGAGCTCTACAATATCCGCCGCGAGCGCCGCCTCGAACTGCTCGCCGAAGGCTTCCGCCTCGACGACCTGCGCCGCTGGAGTGCTATGGACCAGCTTATCGACAATCCCTATCAGATCGAGGGTGTCAAGTACTGGGGCACTTGCTATGCCAACCGTCGCCACCCGCAGTGCTTCAAAGACACCAATGGCAAAATCATCCGCGCTAACGTAAGCCCCGACAACGGCATGGGCAACATGTCCGACAAGAGCCTCAGCCCATATCTGCGCTCGTATCAGGTTTCACGTGTGCAGAATAAAGTATGGGACGGTCTTAGCTGGACCCGCGCACACTATCTCTATCCCATCGGTTTCAACGCTTTCATGCGTACTTCCGACGATGGAACTCCCGAAGGCTCTGTAATCTATCAGAACCCCGGCTGGCAGCGTAGTGCAAACACCGGCGCTTCGGTTATCGAATAATCCTCACGGGCGGGTGCTCGCCGGAGCACCCGTTCCATACCCACCCCATTATAATAATTGACAAAACACCTTTAACTTTAATAATTACAGCTATGAAGAAACTTTATCTTCCCATTATTGCTGCCATGCTGGCGATGCCCGCATTCGGCGAAACTCCTCAGGACATGAGCCTCATTTTCTCTTATGGTCAGAATCAGACTAAAGAATTCGCTCTTTCCAAGAAACCCGTGCTGACCGTTGAAGGCGACAACTTCGTCATCAAAACAGCCGACGCTCAGGAGACTCTTCCCATTGCCGACGTGAAAAGCTTCACTTTCACACAACTCACTACCGGCATCACTGATGTTGTCAGCTCCGACTATGCCGTGACAGTGGCCGATGGCATCGTAACCGTCAAGGGCAGTGATGTTGAAAGCGCTACCGTTTACTCTACGCTCGGCTCGCAGCTCATCACCGTAAAGGCTGTCGACGGTACTGCCGTTATCGACCTTTCGTCGCTTCGTCCCGGCATCTATCTTGTGACCGTTCCCGGACACGAAACTATCAAAGTGAAGAAGTAACTATGGAATGGCGGCGCAGTGCCGCATATTACCAACATTAACAATAAACGCCATGAAATTATCATATATTTTAGCTGCCGGCGCACTGATGATGTCGGCTGTCGGTCAGGCACAGGTGAACCAGTTCATGAAGGTGTCTACCGTAGAAGGCACATATTTGTATGATGCCACCGATGCTACTAAAGGCTCCGTTGTAGGCAACTTTATCAAAATCAACGGCGCACGCCTCACAACCATCAAGGAACTCAAGGAAATATCCATGACCGACGAAGCCGACTACCGCTTCGTGAAGCCCGAAAAGGCAGGTGCCGGCGACGGCTCCACATGGGAGAACGCCATGGGTATCGTCGAGTTCTGCGCAGCTATCTCCGCAAAGCAGGATTATGACGCTCAGATCGAACAGATAAAGTCTGTCGACGGTAAGATTTTCTGCTTCACCGGCGGTGATTTCCCCATCAACGGAAATGTCAACGCATACCGTTATGACATCGACAATGCCAACTATGTAAAACTCGACTTTGCCAATGCCGACAGCCCTGTGCACGTCAACATGATTGGCGGTTTTGATCCCGCTTCTACCGGCAAGGATATCACCAAGCGCGATAAAACCAAGTTTGCAACTGTCTTCAACGGCAATAACCCCACTGAGGGCGACACTGAAATCTCCGACTCCAAAGACTATGCCGGATTTTACCTTCAGGAAAACGTGGTTGTGAACGCCAACTCCATTACGTTCAAGTTTTTCTATGGCAATAAGGGCGGTGCTTTCTCTCTCCACGGCAGCGGCGCGCAGGCCCACGCCCAGCTCAACACCCTTGAATGCGCTTTTGTCGACAACCGTGCCAACGACGGCGGTGCTGCCATCAACCAAAGCAACAAGGATGCCGACTGCCACAACTCGTTCAAATGCGTCAACACCTATTTCACAGGCAACAAGGCTCCCTGGGGCGCTATTGCCAAACTGTTGAATTCCTCAGCCACCAACTACCTCATCAACTGCGAGGTTACCGGCAACCGAAGCGATAACGGCGGTCTCTTCCGTATGGAGAACAATGCACGTTTCGTTACTCTCGACTGCAACTTCCACGACAACGAGATGCGCGGCAGCGGCGGCAACTATGGCTGTATCGTAGCTACGGTGTGGGGCGACCCCAGCAAAGGTCTGGGCGCTTGCGACTATCGTGCCGACGGTTGCCGATTCGTAGGCAACCACACTCAGACGCGCTGCGTGGTCAACGGTTCTGCCAAAGATGAAAAACTGTGGTTCAACAACTGCTACTTTGAAAACAACACCGCTGACGACCAGAACCACATACTCATCCGCATTGGCGGTCTGGGTGAGATTGCGCTCAACAACTGCACCATCATCGACAACAACAATGGCATGCGCGGCGCCGTCGGCGGCACCTTCAGAGGTCTTATACTCAACACCACCATTATCGGTAAAGTCAGCAAAGGCTTAATCTATGCCGATGACGGTGCTTATGCAAAGGTTGCCAACTCAATCGTGCTCAGCGAAAACGGCTCCGCAGCACTGTGGTCGCAGTCCGATTCGAGCAAAAAAGCCACTATCCGTCTGATGGGCAACAACATCATTGGCAGCATATCCGGCAACACAGTCGAGAAAGAAGCTTCCGACCTCATCGACCAGGCTTGGATTGCCAACAAGTTCACAATTAACACCAAAGCCGGTCTCCTTGAGTGGGACGGTCAGTGGACAGGACACCAGAACGCTATCCTCGACGACATCTTCAACGCTTACGACGACCCCACCGGTTACGACGCTCTCGACTTCATCGATTGGGTAAATGAAATGGGTTCCGTGAAAATTGATATCTCGAACGATGAGCTTGAGGAGGTATTCGATGCCACCGGCGCTCTCCGCAACCCCGACTCTATCTGGGCCGGAGCTTACCAGAAATAATCCTTTTTGTGAAATCTGCCTCTGCTTCGTTGTTGAGTGTGGGGCAGATTTCACCTTTTACTCACCTTTTTAGAACATAATATGAAATGTTTCAATACCATCGCGGCGGTGTCGTTTTGTGTGTTGGCATCCGGTCTGACAGCACAGGCGCAGCTTAAGATGAGGGTTGAGACCAAGTCGGGCATCACTCATCATGAGGCTGTCTCCACTACCGGGGGCTCAATCGAAAATGGTCTCCTTTCCGTCAACGGTCGTGACCTGGGTCCGGCTAAGGATATAAGCATGATTTCGTTTGTCGAAGATAGCGAATATCTTTTTGTCAAGCCCGAAAAGACTGGTACAGGCGACGGTTCTTCCTGGGAAAATGCAATGGGTACCCTGGAGTTTGTGACTCTCCTTTGCAAAGGAGAGGCTGATGCTCTCAACGGCAAGATTTTCTGCCTTTCGGGAGGTGACTACAATCTCTACGGCCTCGCTCCGAGGAGTGAATATGAAACCGCCTCTTATCTGCCGCTGGATTTTCCGAGCGCCGCTTCGGCCGTGAATATCACTATTTCCGGCGGTTTCGACCCGGCCTCAACCGGAAAATCTGTGGCACGCTTCGCCCCTGCAAAATATCCCACCGTATTTTCCGGCGACAACCCTTCGGGCGGCACACAGGGAAAACCCGATGCCGCTGACGCTGCCGGCTTCTATATCGGTGCCAACGTCTTCGTCGATATTTCCGACGTTAACTTTACCTGCTTCTACGGCAAACGCGGAGCGGCCTTCTATCTGCATGGTGCAAAGAACGCCCGTGCCGACCTCAACATCTATAACTCGACTTTCAAGAATATCGCCGCCAGCGATGGCGGCGGAGCCATTAACCTCACCAATAAAGGCGGCGACGAAGACGCGGCCTTCCGCTGCGTGGGTTGTACTTTTGAAGACATCGCCGGCGAATGGGGTTCCGTGATGAAAATCACCTCCGGCAAGCACCGCAATGCCATGGTCGACTGCACGGTGCGCAACTGCACGTCGAAAGCCGGTCTTATCCGTATGGAGAATAGCGGCAAGCTCGATGCCACAAACTGCGTTTTCGACAGCAACACCATGACCGCCACTTCTTCAAGCGAATATGGCTCCGTCCTCACAATGGTGTGGGGTTCCGGCTCGGCATGCTCGCTGCGTGCCGACGGGTGCCGCTTCACCAATAACCACACAACTACCCGAGGCGTGCTCTGCGCTTCTACAGCCGACGACTCTATCTGGTTGAGCGATTGCTACTTCTCCGGCAACTCCGGCGACGACCAGTACGACGGTGTAATCCGTGCCGGCTCAGGGGCTACGGTCTGCCTCAACAATACCACTATATACAATCCCGCTCCCTCGGCAAAAGCCGGTTCCATACAAGGCGATTTCGAGGGCATAATTCTGAACAGCACATTCGTCGGAGACCCCGTCTCGGCCCACATCCTCTGCGGATCGAAATGCTACGTCAAAGTGCTCAACTCTATTGTGATGAGCCCCACCGACAAAGCCGCATTCTCTCGTGGGAGTGCGTCGATGCGATCCGGCGGCTACAATATATGCTCGTCGGCCGACCGTCTGTTCTCCTTTGACGAGTCTGACCGCTATAATCAGCTCTGGGACGAGAGCGTGTTCACTCTCGACAGCGACGCCGGTGTATTCCGTTGGAGCGGCGACTGGCTTGAACACACCCACGCCACTCGTGCTCAACTCGACGAGGCACTGAGTTCGACGCTCATTTTCGACCCCTCCCGTTTCGTGCGTTGGCTCACAGAAGACCTCGGTGACCGCCTCAGCTACGATGCGCTCGGCAATCAGCGCGACCCTCAGGCCTTGTGGCCCGGCGCCTTCCAAGGCGAACACTCCGGAAAGACCATTACCCCCAATCAAGGTCAGTCGGAAATCATCGACATGCTCCGAAGCTGCAATGATGTGCTCCAGATTAACGACAACTGGACAGAGAAGACACTCAGCGAAGGCGTCACATATACCCATGCTTACATAACCAAGCGAAACGGCGACCCCGACGACATTTACATCGTCAAGGTAGCTCCAGGAGCTCCCGGTGTCGCTGTAACGACCGAAGCTTGGGAGCCCGAGAAAATCGCCGGTTTCGGATGGATTGCTGAGAACACGCCTTCGGCCTTCTTTGATAAGTTCAATGTCGACGGCCACCGAATCCTGGCCATGGTAAATGGAGACTTCTTCACCTACGAAGGCGGCAAAGGCCCAATGCACTATCGTGGCAGAATCCTTTGGGACACATTTAACTACAAGAAGAGCCTCCCGGCTCAAGGAATTGGCTGGGTGGGCATCGATAAGGACGGCATAATGCACTGCGGGCCGCGTGCAACTTATAAGGACTACAAGGACAATCTCGTGGAGTGCACCGGTGCCGGATATAATATGCTCCACGATGGAGTGATTGGTCCCAATGCCGTTACCGATGCGAACGGAAATGTCCTCGAACAATGTCCATGGTCATACCCGAGCAATGTCATCGGGCACCGGGCCGACAACACAATGATTTTCCTCATTTGCGACGGCCGCACCTCGCGTTCTCGCGGCATGGAGTACGAAGATATGGGCAAAATCATGAAGGCTCTAGGATGCACCGATGCCGTGATGATGGACGGTGGAGGCTCTGCTCAGATGCTCATTAACGACCTCGTTACCGGAGAGCATGGTATAGTTAACGTTCCAAACGACGGCGAGCATCCCGGAGTGGAACGCAAGCTGTGCAATTACTGGTCGATAGTTCTGACAAATAAATGATTATACAAACAAGGTAATTAAGATTGGCAACGGCAGGAAATCATCGGACATCCGTGTGGTTTCCTGCCTTTATTCGGTTAACAGACTATGAAAATCAAATTTTTATTACAGGCCGCATGTACTGCGGCAATCATCGCGCTCCAGGCGTGCGGCTCGGATAGTCCCGAAGAGCCGGCGCCGGGCCCCGACCCCGACAAACCATCCCAAGCCATAGATGTGAAGGTTCTGTCCTGCAATATCCGTGTTTGCCCTACCTACGACACATATTTCGACGGCGACAATAACTGGCGCTATCGCAAGGATAGTCTAATCAAAGTAATCAAAGACCAGACTCCTGATATAATCGCTATGCAGGAGGTGCTTTACAACCAGCTCAACGATGTAAAGCCCGCTTTTGACAACGACTATGTCGCTTTCGGCATTGGCGGCGATGACGGCGCAACCAATGGCTGTTTCAACGAACTGTTTGTCAGCCGTAAGCGCTTCGACATCATCGACAACGGCTACTTCTGGCTCAGCGATACGCCTGACAAGCCCTCGACAGGGTGGGGCGCATACGACTATCGCACCGCCGTGTGGGCAAAACTGAAGGATAAAGAAACCGATAAAATTTTGCTCGCTGTGAATACACACCTCGACCATCAGAGTGCCGATGCACGTGTCAAAGGCGCTATTCTCGTGCTCGACAGCATTCAAAGTATGGTAGGTGAGGGTAATGTGGTGCTCACCGGAGACTTCAACAGCTCCAAGTCAGACCTTGCGATACAAACCCTCACGACCAATATGTTCGGCAGCTTCCATCTTACCGATAGCCGTACAATTGCCGAAGCTAAAGAAGGTCCCGAATGGACTTATCATGGTTGGGGCAGTCTCATTGCATCCAACGGGTGCACGCTCATTGACTTCGTTTTCGTTGGCGGAAATATTGGCTGCGCTAAACATACGCATCTCGACACGACTTATGGAGACGGACGCTATCCCTCCGACCATCTTCCGGTGGTCGCCGAACTTAAAGTAAAATAATTAGGGTGTTCAGTTCTATGTTCCAAAATTAGCTCGCTTTATTGAGTGTCTTGGAGCGCAGAGCCACCCGATTCGGAGATAGATTCTCCTTGGCCCAGAGATCTATGTCCTTAAGTTTAACATTGGCCAAGCGTACTTTGAAATTTTGTTTTTTAGCGTCAGAATAGACAGCGATTTTTGGATATAACGGCAGCATCAGAATCATTGGCGTGAACCCATACAGTTTGTTGGGTGACACTTTTGATTTCAATATGCCGAAATCAGATTCAATTATGTCTGAGGAAATGTTGCGTATCTGCTTGCTGCCATTGAGTACAGCTGCCTGCGCCTTGAAGTAATCCAGCATCCTGAGTCCGACACAAGCCCGCCTGTTGGAGGCGTTGCCGATTAGATTACGGATGATATAGTACTGACAAAGTGCATTGGTTCTGAGTCCGAACCCTTCACACTTGCAAAGAGTCTCAAGATAGGTTACGGACTCGACGCAGACACCAAGTTCTTCAATGAGGTCTCTATACTGAAGAAGAAAGGAATATGCTTCCTTCGTGTCGTCATCCAGGGAATCAAGACAACCAAGCATTTTCTGACCCCACGTCACCCATTCACGAAGATTCATGAACCGTGCCATGGCACGCATATTGGGAGGCAGAAGCCATGCCTTGTCGGTGAGATGATATTGCAGCCTGATCTTGCCGAGTTTTTCGGTAAGTGACACAAACTCAGGATCATTCCCATAGACGTATTTCATGCAGTTGCCCGATGTGTGGCTTATGTCAAGATGATGGTCAATGCCGGCATCCTTAAAGCCGCCTACAAGATTGTGCGCACCGTCGGATATTCCGTATTCAGGAAAACTTCCGGTTTTTTCAGCAGCTTTTTCATTAGCCTCTTTGACATCATCCCGCTTGAAGCATTCTCCAACGTGCATTCCCAATACGATGACATCATCATGATTCAGTGGTTTGCCTGTATGTTCGGCAGGAACACCCAGCACTACAAGAAGCTTCTCCTTGTTGATCATGATGCTTTCATCGATTATGTGGGCATACTTACCGCCTTGGGGAGCATCCTCCTCGTAGACGGAGAGTCCGAGCTTGCGAACCCAGTTGGCCACGGAGTTGTAGCACGGAATCTTCCCAAAGGAATCTCCGAGGACCTCCTCAAATATCCCGATTATGGATATTACAGTTCGCAGTCCGCATCCGGTCCGCACATAGATCAGCACGCAAAGCATTATCAACTGAATAGAGAATCTATGTCCGGGAACAGGCTCGAAAGTAACTTGCGTTGTTCTTCGGTCACGGTTATTGTCGGCACGTCTTTTTTTTTGAGTTCTTTCTTCAAGTCTAAGATTTTGGCTTTATCGGCTTCCTTCTGCGCCTTGAGCTTTGAGTTCTCTTTACGAAGACGTTTCAGTTCCTCTTCCGGGGTTTCTTTGGGAGTGTTTGAATCAGATTTTTTCATTGCTTTTCAGTTGATTATCAGACTATAAAATTACTAAAAATCAATGAATTATCCAAATTCTCAAAGTACTCTTTTGCGCTAAAAATCAATATTTTTAAGCACGTGTTTTTATTAATTTTTCAGGTGTTTTGAATGACGTTTTTTTGGAACATCAAACTGAACACCCTAT
>CABRLF010000022.1 GCA_902471685.1 uncultured Porphyromonadaceae bacterium | reverse complement strand
CGCTCTTCCGATCTAATAGCATCCAGGCTGTCTCCGTCCACAAGCGGCAACGCTATCTCGGCATCGACTTTGCGGAACGTGATGTCTGGCAGTGGCGATTGTCCCGCTATATCCCATAATTCCAGAGAACTGAAGCGTCCGGCAAGCAAACGGCTCAGGATGCCTGAACCGCAACCAATCTCAAGAACCCGGCTATTGTCGGGAAACCCGGACCTGTCAAGGAGATTCATCATCTCTCCGACGACAAAATACTGTGCATCGGCCGCCAAATCATAACTTTTACGCCCGTCGGCAAACCGCTCGGCCATATTCTCCTTGTCGATCGCATATCGTGAGAGAATGTTGCGGAAATCGGGTAAATGAGGCTCGTCGGTCTCAAACACCGAGATGCCGGTCCAGGCATGCCGCTGATTGTCCGGCAGGAAAATTGCATCATGGCTTCCTACCACTGCCGCATCCCATCGGAAAGAAGTCTGCATGCTGTACTGAGGATCAAGAAATGCTTCCAGCTCCTCTCTCAGATCTTCCAGTGTCCTTTGCGGAAGAACCCTGCAGAAATCCTCATAGACTTCGCGGGTTCCACACATCCGGCGTCTGAATTTCATCAGATTCCTCTCGTCGAGATTAGACAAGGTGCCGCGAAAAACAGCCTGCGGTATACCGCTACTGTCACTTACCGGCACCGTGGTGCCGTTTATCGCCACACGACGTGTTATCCTGCGGCAGACTTTCTCGGGTATATGCCGACTTGCGGCAGCGACTCCGAGCGACCATGCGAACAGACAGATTTCATCATAACCGTCGGTCTGCGACCAGTCGGCGCAGGAATCGCGGTAATCGTATGCCACAGCGATATCATAGCCCGGTCGGGTCAGATGCCGGAACGGCAACGAATCCATGCCCCATCCTGCAAAAATCAGGATAAGGCGCCTGCTGCCTGAAGATACTGTCTTTTCTATTTTCATGCTCTGAGAAAAATCGACCGCAAAATTAGCAATTCTTTCCCTCTCAGACAAGATTCGGGACGACAATTACATTCAGTCGTCGTAGACTATTTTGAGTTCGTCGGATAGATCGACCGCTCCATCCCTGTCGCCGTCGGAAGAATACATTATCCGAAGACCTTCGTAAACGGCCGGCACATGGAGTTCATCGCAGCAATGCCATTTGGGACGCCCGAAATCATACGACTTGCCGGACAGAAGCAAAATGCCGCTCACGTAATCGAATTCATAAAAACCACCGCCGAGACAGTATTCTCCCGGCTGCAGCAGTTCTTTATGCAGATTCACGCGTCCGAGCCGCAGCCGGTCGGTATTCGTGAGAATAAATTTTGGATAGGACATCCTTACTTGGTTGAATCGAAGCGCGCTGCGAGATCCTTGATTTCGTTCACGGCAGTATAATCCGCCGAAACGGGAACCACAGATATATAGCGGCAGCCGAGCCAGTATTCGTCGGTATCGGTGGCCTCGGGTTCATTGTTCACAAAGTGACCTGTCAGCCAGTAGAAAGGAACGCCGAGGGGATCGAGATAGCGCTGATACTGATCGGTCCAGTATCCTTTGGCTGCACGGCACACCTTGATGCCTTCGGGAATGGTACGGGCCGGAATGTTGACATTGAGGCATACCCCTTTCGGCAGTCCGTGCTCGATGACTTCGGCGGCAATATTGGCGATAAAAGCCGTCGAAAGCGAGAAATCAGCTTTCATCGAATGATGCAGTATTGAAAAGCCTACAGAGGGTATACCTTCGAGACAGCCTTCCATCACGGCACCCATAGTCCCGGAATAGGTGACATTGACCGCCGAATTGGACCCATGGTTGATACCTGAGAATATAAAATCCGGACGCCGCGGAACGATAGCGTGTAATGCGAGCTTTATGCAGTCGACGGGCGTGCCATTGACTGTGAAAAGCCTTATACCATCGGTCTCAGACTTAACTTCATTGATGCGGAGCGGTGCTCCTACTGTAAGAGCGGCCGACTGACCTGAATGAGGCTGTGAGGGTGCGACAACATAGACATCGCCGAAACTCCGGAGTATATCGGCAAGATGGTGTATGCCCGGGGCATTGATGCTGTCGTCGTTTGTGATGAGTATAAGCGGGCGTGTAGTTTCCATATCTGTGTTTTATGTTTTATTTAAAACGCGTTGTGCAGCCTTTTTGTTAGGAGGCTTTCAGAACTGGAAATAAATGAACGGCGACACATCGGCCGTACGCAGTTCGAGCACACACTGCACAACAACTATGAATATCAGAAGTTTAATTATCCATGGAGATGCAATGAACCAGTCCATTGCACGTCGGTGAAAGTTTTCAGGAAGAGAATGTATAACCGCGATGGCAATCAGCATGAACAGCCACAGCGCGCGCGCCGAAGCAAAAGCCGGAATCGAGGCAGGTGTAAAGTTCCGCCCCACCGACTTGAGTATCTCGACCGAGTCGGTCCATGAATCGGCCCTGAAAAAGACCCATAGTACCGCTACAAATGTCATGCACAATATCCACGACAGGAAAGCCGTGAGACGCGAGTCCGGCAGCCTGCGGAGGAACGGAGCGGATGCCTTGTGCACCGCCAGCCCGACGCCGTGCATTCCTCCCCAGAAAACAAATTTCCATGCAGCTCCGTGCCACAGACCGCCGACAAGCATTGTCACCATGGAATTGACATAGGTCCGGTATTTCCCTTTGCGGTTGCCCCCGAGGGGAATATATATGTAGTCGCGGAGCCATGTGGAAAGAGATATGTGCCAGCGGTGCCAGAATTCTGTAACGTTTTTCGATTTATAAGGGAAGTCGAAGTTTCGGGCAAGGCGGAAACCCATAATCATGGCTATGCCGATAGCCATGTCGGAATAGCCGGAAAAATCGCAGTAAATCTGCATGGTATAGCCTATTATGCCCATAAGGGCCTCGAATCCGTTGTATGCCCCCGGAGAATCGAAAACAAGGTCGTTGTACTGCGCGAGGTAGTCGGCGACAATCGCCTTTTTCACCACTCCGAGAATAATCAGCCACAGACCGGCATAGACTTCATTGTGCGTCGCATGACGATTTTCCCGGATCTGGGGAAGGAAATAATCCGCACGTACGATAGGACCGGCAACAAGAGCCGGAAAGAAAGTGAGGAAAAAGGCGTATTCAAGCCATGTGCGGGTGGGTGCGACTTTACCTTTGTAAACGTCGATGATATAGCTTACCGACTGGAATGTGTAGAAAGAAATTCCCACCGGGAGCACAAGGTCGAGCGGCTGAAAATTGCCGCCCACCATGGCGTTTATGTTCCAGAGGAAAAAATTGGCATACTTGAAGTATGCGAGGATGCCGAGAGAGCCGGCGAGCGACACAGCCACACATGCACTCCGGAATGTTTTTCCGGCACCGGAACGGCACATGAGGCGTGACAGCAGCCAGTCGACAAGCGAAGTGGCCGCAAGGAGAAGCACAAACCAGCCGCTGCTCTTATAATAGAAGAAAAGGCTGAATGCGACGACAAACACAAGCATCTGCCATAGCTTGCGCCTAAGTATGCCATATACAGGCATGAACACCAGAAACAAGGCCCAGAAAACTCCCGATGAGAAAAGCATCGGAGCCTCGGGATCGAATCTGAGAAGATCGGCAATATTGTGAAAGACGTCGTTCACTGCCGTTTATTTTTCGTTTGGTTGATGGACATAAGTACGCCTGGGCCGTCCTGAAGAATGCTCGGGAGTATCGAGCCGGATAGGATGAGCCGCATATGAGGGCATCCATCTGACCACACTGTCGACCCAAAGAGCCGCGGAAGAACGTGTTGGGTGTGCGCCGTCGCTGCTGCGCTCGAATTCCATACCGTTGCTCAGAAAGAAAGATCCGCGAGGTGTGAGACGGGCAATGAGACTGTTGATTCCGGTGTCTTCACGCCAGTTGGGAGGGCCGATCCAGAGGAAAGGTATATCTCCTATGTCATCTAAAATTTTGCGGACATGTTTCTCTCGTTTCTTCTCTATATCGCGTACAAATAGCTCGTTGGCGCCGAGACAGATGAAAATGAAAGTAGGCTTTATGCGCCCGATATATTCTTTCAGACGCGTCGACGAGCCCCATACCTCAGATGTGGAGCTATACCATATCACGCTATAGAGCGTATGTCCGTTATGGTCTGCGTAGGCAGCTAAACGCGGGCCTATGCCATCGAGCATGGAGTCGCCTATGAGCAGAATGGTCTGCGCAGCCGTATCGAGGGGCGCCGGGAATTCTTCACGGACTGAACTGACAGCAGAGTCGGGCGCCACTGTATCGGGACTTATGGCGCCCTTGTCGCGATGTGCGGTCAGGACATCGGCTATCCCGGATGACTTCGGTGTGTATCCCGCTATTTCGGGAATATCCAGTGCCGATGTCACTGCAAAAACAGCAAAAGCACACAGCAGCAGAAGCCATAATGATATATAATGCCGCCTCATGCTATCAGTTCGTTACGACACGGTATTCACCTCCGCGCCCGGGTCCTACGCTGTAGCGTCGCAGTCCATAACCGCGGTCGGCAGCGGGCCCGCTTACGGAATTCCCGAAAAGAGAGTACACATCATAACGGCTGTGGCACTCGGGGCACTCCGCAAGATAGCCGTCATCAGGATTGACGCGGACACGGATATTCTGCCGGCATTCGACAGGACATGCCAGATCGTAGGCAAAAGGATTGCCGAGCGCGTCGCAGAGCAGCAGCACACCGCCGAATCCGGTATAAGTACTTTCCGTGTAGAAAAAGCCGGACGGCTTACGTTCCGAACGGATAAACTCACGCCACTGGAGCGCCCCGTTCACTCCGTAATTGTCCCATTCGGTGACGGTACGGAATCCGATATTGACAGGGTAAGCAGGTATACGGTCGTCGTCGACCGACTTACAGCCGAAAACAACAGCAGCCGCCACGCAGGTGACGGCTACCGCCATTAATATTCTACATGCCTTTGCCACCGTACAACGGGCAGTTTAGGCGAGTTTCGCAAAGAGGGTGCCGAACTGGTCGGCGGCTTTCTGAAGTGTAGGACCGACAATAGGACGCAGCATGGCGGGCATGTCTACATCGATAGAGCCGGTTACTTCGGTCGAGGTTTCGTCTACAGGACGGAAATCGACTTCCAGTTTCATTGGCACAGGACTCTTCTGGGCCTGAAGCACGATCCGGTGCGGAGTCCGTTCTACAACCTGCAGTACAATTTCGCCGACCTGAGGAGTATTGAGACAAACGGAATCAGCTGTGAATGAAACATCGCCCACCTTGGCTTTCTGCTCGGCATCAAGGCCGTCGAGCGCATCCTGTACACGGCTGAAGTCGCTGAACTTCTCGGATATTTCAGAGACCGGGTGATTTACGACCACCGGTTTCGAGGTATATTTCGACATAATTATTAATTGATTAGCGCTGGGGAACCCAGTTGGCAGGATCCTGACGCCACTGCTCGAGAGTAGCGATATAGTCGGAGGTGATATAATTAGTGGCAAGAGCTGCATCAAGGAGAGCATTGTAGTTGCTCAGTGTGATGAGCTTAACATTGGCACTGGCGAAGTTTTCCTCCGCTACAGGGAATCCATAGGAGAAAAGTGCGACCATACCGATCACCTCACAGCCCGCGGCACGTACGGCCTCGACTGCTTTGAGCGAACTCTTGCCGGTGGAAACGAGATCTTCGATTACGACAACTTTCTGCCCGGGACGGAGATCACCTTCGATGAGGTTCTCAAGACCGTGATCCTTGGGAGTCGAGCGGACGTAAACGTAGGGAAGATTGAGCTGGTCGGCCACAAGGGCACCCTGAGCTATGGCTCCTGTTGCCACGCCGGCGATAGCCTGTGCCTCGGGGAACTGCTCGAGGATGGTACGGGTAAGCTCTGTTTTGATAAACGAACGCACCTCAGGATACGAGAGTGTGCGGCGATTGTCGGTATATATAGGTGAGTTCCAGCCGGAGGCCCATACGAAAGGATTGGCAGGCTGAAGCTTTACGGCATTAATTTTGAGGAGTTTTTCAGCTAAAAGACATGCTACTGTTTTCATCGTTGCATTTACTTATGTTTCAAGCCGCAAAGATAGCGTTTTTTCAACTGTTCTCCAATTATTAGTCGAGAAAATGACTAATTTTTTTATAATTTCCGATTCCATGTCCTCTGACATGTCCCGTATCATACCGTATCTCGCCGTTATGTCTGGTGTCGGTTATATATCATTAATGATATAATCATCGACACTTACGTCAAATTCAATCTTGTCGAGCACATCCGGATTGTTAATGCTGATATTGTAGTTGTAGGCATGTCCCGGCAGCCACTCCGTAACTGTCGCAGAACGCGCCGGATAGACTATACGTCCGCATTCGGAATGTTCTACAAGCATATAATCCGGAGTCTGGGTGTTGGGCCACAGCTTGGCTCCCGAAGCGGTATCAAAGATTTCACACTCGACAGATATATACGTGCCGATATACTTTCCGCTTTCCAAGCTTACGTCTGTCAGCGGCTGTGGGATGACAAAGCCTGTTTTGAGGTTTTCGAGAGTGTAGTTGGTCGGGATCGGGGTAAGGACTACGCTATCAGTCGCCGCAATGGCATAAAAAAGCATCATCCTGTTGAGATTCTTAAGCATAGACCATTTCCCGGTAACTTCCGGAGCCGATGCCAATGTCGATTCCTGAGGAAAGTCAAAAGTCCCCTGAATATAGATGTTGTTCAGCGTCATATGCCGCATAACGACTTGGATACGCGGATTCTGAGAGCTCAAGAGCACATTGACGTTCGACAGTGCATGCCGGAAATTCAGCTCGACCGGAGCTGCCTGCTGTACGACGTTTATTCTTGTTGAATACAACAGGTCGACAGTGCCGTCGTTGAGATAGCCCGGAATGTTGCCTCCGCCGACACCTGTGATATTTGCCGAAGTTGTAATATCCGGACTGAATGCATAGAAGTTCACCGGCGTTACAGGCCAATATGCCTCAGGAGAATATGTCCATGAGCCGCCTTCGCGATGCACTTTCACCCCATCCATCAGGGTAGAGCTCTCGGTGAAGGCATAGACCACGAAGTTCTGGATCGAAGCAGTGGTTGTCGGGGTGGCTCGGGAGCGGTTGGGAACCACGGCACTGAATCTTATGGCGCCGTTGTCTGCAGGATTGTCCGGATATTGTTCAGAGTTGCAGCCGCTTACCGCGAGAGCTCCTATTGCCAGACTGAGATAAATCAAATGCTTTTTCATATCTTTTAGTTTTATTGAGTATTGAAACTAATATTATAACAACAATTCAATCGTTTATGTTAATATCTTCTGTTATCCATCCGTCCACTTCGACTTCAAAGCCGCCATGGGATCCGGGTTCTGCCTTCTCGAGAGTAAGGCCGCGGAGTACAATAAGCACCGACATCGGATCCGGAGCCTTGCGGATCTGCTCTGAGACATCAAAATGGAATTCAAATCTGCGGCCATCAATGAGGGTAACAAAAAGGAACAGAATATTGGGCACTTCGGTCTTCTCCAAAAGGCCAAACGTGCAGAATTCTCCTTCAATGGTATTTTCGCCGACAGCACCGGCATCGAAGACCATAGTTGAGGGGCCGGAGTCTGCGCGGCCGGCAGAGAATAGATAACTTTCGGCCATGCCGCTCAAAGCTCCGGAGATGGATCTGGCTCCGTCGAGATTCTCTACCTCTTCAATTCTGAGCTTATAGCGGGGCGTAATCTGCCTTTGGTAAGCGGTAAGCACTTCTTTGAAAGTCGAGACTGCTGCTTCTGAAGTCCCCCAGAGCATGTCTGGACACTCGACCACCTTCTCACCACGGCCATCACCTTCCGGTAGACTGGCCGCCCATGTGGATGCTCTGAGAGTAGAATACGAATCACCGTCGATCCGGATATGGTAGGTGTCATCGTTGAAGCTTGCAAAGCTATACAGTCCCTCGGGAAGCATCACTTCTCCGGCGTCTGTGCCCGGAAAATCGAATCGCCAGGGATGCGCATCACAGTACCCGAAGAATACATACGCCATTCCTTCAGGATTCGCGTCTGGAGCAGCGCTCCAGTCGTTGACTATGGTCAGACTCATGTCGCCGCAATCCTCAGGATAATCGTAGACAAAGCCACACGAAGCAATGCAACATGCAAGAATGCATGCCAGATGTATCCGGTATATCCTGTCTACTTTCATGTCTGAGCCACAACAGAAAAATGCTACATCATGATAACATCCACGAATGCAGAAGTGTTGACTGCACCAGCAATTCCTGCATGGCTCTTTTTCATTTATGGTTCGGATAATTGTGATTTTTACTAATTTTGCATTATTGAATTGAGCACCGGAACAGCAAATTCTACTGAAAGGATCTCGATTCCATTATCAACCAATAAGTCTTTTACTGATGACCCCTAAATCTATCATTACGAAATTCCTGTGTATAGCGATGGTATTTTTCACAACCACATTAGGAGCCTCGGCTGCCGGTCGAATATTCAAACTCGACAAAGTTGACTGCACTGTATATCTGCCTGATTCGTCGATGGCTACGGGGCGTGCGGTAGTCATTCTTCCCGGCGGCGGATATTCGATTCATGCCATGGATCACGAAGGCCACCAGTGGGCGCCATTCTTCAACCAGCAGGGTATTGCTGTGGCAGTGCTGAAATACAACCTCCCCGCCGGCGACCGCAACATCCCTATGGACGATGTGAAATCCACCTTCCGGACACTGCGCGAGAATGCCGCCGATTGGAAAATAAATCCTTCCGATATCGGCATCATGGGATTCTCGGCCGGCGGACATCTGGCTTCCACAATCGCCACGCATACCGACGGCATGGAGAAGCCGGATTTCCAGATTCTGTTTTATCCTGTGGTGTCGCTCGATCCGGCGATCACTCACTCAGGTACCCGTACCGGTTTCCTCGGAAATAATCCCAACGCAGAAGACCAGAAGGAGTATTCGAATGCAAACGCAGTGAAGGCCTCGACCCCTCCGGCTATCATTTTCCACAGCAATGATGACCGTATTGTCCATCCGATGAATGCTATAGAGTATTACACGGCTCTTCAGAAAGCCGGTGTCTCGGCGTCGCTTCACATTTACCCTGTCGGCGGTCACGGCTGGGGCTACCACGATACGTTCCCGTTCCATGATCAGGTGCTTGAGGAACTCGGCGCGTGGCTGCGCTTCCTCCCTTCTCCGAAACAATAATTTATCAGATGGACTAAATAAATGAGGCGGTTATCATAAGTATTTATGTCCGCCTCATTTTTATTTGTTCTGTTTGTTACCGGTTACTTCACTTCCCATTCGAAGAGCCCGGATGAATTGTCATCGGGAAGCGTGACTTCGAGTTTCAGTGCTGTAGTCGTAACGGGATTGAACTTGGCAGTATTGGGGGCGCCCTTTACTGTTGGATATGCATCGGCACCCTCGACAGACTGCCACTGTCCGGCATCGTCACGGTAATATATCTTCCACGATTTAGGCACACGGCAACCGCCCCATGGTGCGTCGTCGAACCAGTAGACAGTACATTCTTTTACTTCCGACGCTTCGGGGAAGGTATATGAAATCCATTCGGTTGTTGCCTTTGCCGGCCACCAGTTGTAGTAAGGAACCGAACGGTCGTTCTCATCCTTGGGCACGAGACGATCATTGATGGCGCTGATAGATGTAGCCTGATGCGAGGCTTCGATTTTACTCTGCGATGCGAGAGTGGCTGGCATAGCAGGCCTGCAGGCATTGAGTTCCTGAGGCAGCCATACAGCCATCTGACCCGACCCGCGGTGACACCATGCGTAATAAGGAATAAGGGTGAGTTTCTGATCCTTGGCTTCAAGACGGCCTTTGTCGTCGAACCGCAGCGACTGTGCATCGGTCACGAGTTCGTTAATGCCGTATAGCATGTCCGGTTTGCTGACAACGGTGATTTCGGGTTTCTGATTTACGAGTACACTGAGAACATCGAAGTCATTGTCGGGCCATTCTGCACAATAGACAATCGGACCGCGTTCGAAGGCAACGCGCCCGCGGTCGGCTTCAACCTTGTTGTTGGCTTTGACGGTACGCGGTTCCATATCGAAGTGGATTTCCACCTTGTCGCCTTTCTTCCAGTTGCGGTCGATGGAGAAATATCCGTTTTCGAGATCGGATTCTACGGGCTGGCCGTTTACTTTTATGCTGTACGACAATCTTTTGCCGTCGGAATAACGGTATAGGTCGGAAGGAACGGGCTTATTCTGGACCCAGCCGGGAATACGGATCTTCATGTCGAATCGTCCGGCCTTGTTCCGGTCGACGGTAAGGGTGATGTCGCCGTTCCAGGGATAATCGGTAGACTGACTGAGCACGACCTTTCTGCCTGCTACTTCAATGTCGGCGGTATTGGCCATGAATAGGTTGACATATACGTCGCGGTCCCTGACCGCGTAAATATAGCCAGGCAGTGAAGGAATGAAACGGCATATATTCGACGGACAGCAGGCGCATCCGAACCAGGGCTGACGCTGATGCTGACCGATGGATTCGAGCGGGTTGGGATAGAAGAATGCACCTCCGTCGAGCGATACGCCGGAAATAAGTCCGTTGTAGAGAGAGCGCTCAAGAACGTCGTAGTATTTCGATTCTCCATGGAGAAGGAAGAGCCGGTAGTTGACATATACATTGCCGATTGCGGCGCACGTCTCGCAGTAGGCAGACATGTTGGGCAACTCATAGTTGGCGCCGAATGCCTCTCCGTTGCTTGTGGCTCCTATGCCGCCGGTAATATAGTATTTCTTGCCGACGATATTGTCCCAGATACGGTCGATGGCATTGATATAGGCACTGTCGCCGGTGAGGGCTGCAACGTCGGCCATGCCGGCATACATGTATGCTGCACGGACAGCGTGTCCTACGGCTTCATCCTGCTCGATGACGGGCTTGTGTGCCTGACTGTAAGCATCTGTGCGCGAGGTATAGCCTCGTTTGTCGAGGAAGAATTTCGCCTGATCGAGATATTTCCGGTCGCCGGTGACAAGATATAGTTTTGCGAGTGCCATTTCTGCAATCTGATGGCCGGGCACGCGTACAACCTGATCAGGTCCGTCGCCGATTTCACGACAAACGCAGTCGGCATATTTGATAGCGATGTCGAGGAAATTACGCTTGCCGGTAGCCTGATAGTGCGCGATGGCGCCTTCGACCATATGACCGAGGTTATAGAACTCATGGCTAAGATTCTCCACGGCTTCCCAGCGTTTGCTGCCTGCCCATTCGTGCGGGTGTGCGGGATTCATGGTGCGGCTCGTGTAGAGGTAGCCGTCCGGTTCCTGAGCGGCTGCAACAATGACAAGCACGCTGTCGATATATTTTTCCAGTTTCGGATCCGGATATGTCTGAAGAATATAGCTTGCGCCTTCGATAGTCTTGTAGACGTCTGTATCGTCGAAGGAAAAACCTCCGACCTTGAAAGTATCACAAGGATGTGCCGCCCGGATGAAATTCTCGTAGCGGCCTGTCTCTTCGCATTTGCTGAATGCCAGAGGAACTGTCACCTCGCGGCTGGCCTTGAGCCGCTGGCCCCAGAAATTGTCGGTCACTTTCACCGACGTGAACGGAACCGGGTCGATGGGATAGCCGTGCGCCTGTTGTTTCGGCGATGCGGCTGACGCGCCGATACCTATCGATAGAGCAAGAGTGGCTGTAAGAAGGTTTTTCATGAATATGTAAAATTACTGTTTATTCTTGTATGATAATTATTTGCCGGTGGGATCGATACGCATTGCGAAGCCGCCGCCCGATGCCATATGGACCGGCAGGACAGTCCTGGAATCAACAGTTACAGTTTCGAGCGCATAGTCTTCTCCTATGCGGTCGGCATTGACTCCGTCTTTCATTATCGTGGCTTTATACTGCCTCCCTTCCGGTAGGAATGCGAAGTTCACACTTACGTCGCGTGGAGTCCAGTCGGTCATGCCGCCGACAAAGAAAGAGTCGCCGGCCTGCCGCATCGTGACAATCGATTCGCCCATGCGTCCGTCGATAATTTCTGTCCTGTCAAAGTCTACAGGCAGCGAGGTGATGAAGTCAAGAGTTTCCCGCTCGGACAGATAATTGGTCTGAGCGTCGGCCAGCATTGTGAAAGGACTGTCGTATACGATATATGTGGCCACCTGATGGCAGCGCGTGCCCATCGACATGGGCTGGCTGTAGATTGCCTTCCAGTTCTTTCTTGTGCCGTTGCGCATGGCGCCGGGAGTGAAATCGACAGGGCCGGCGAGCATGCGGATATAGGGGAATGTCACGTCGTAGCGGGGCATATCCGTTGAGGCATCGGTCCATTTGGCCTCTTCCATTCCGAAGACGCCCTCGAAATTGAGGATATTTGGATATGTCCTGTTGATGCCGGTCGGTTTGTAATATCCGTGGTAGTCGAGCAGTAGATTATGCCGCGCGGCAGCGTCGGCGATGCGGTAGGTCATCTCTACGGCCTGCTGATCATCGCGGTCAAGAAAGTCTACTTTGAAACCTTTCACGCCCATATCGGCATAGTGGCTGCAGATTTCCTCGAGGTTGGAGTCGAGAACATTGAAGATTGTCCAGAGGACGATGCCGACATTTTTCTTTTTGCCGTATTCTATCAGTGCCGGCAGGTCGATATCGGGCACGCATGTGAGCATGTCGTTAGTCGAGGAATCGTACCATCCTTCATCGAGGACTATATACTCTATGCCGTTGTCGGCGGCGAAATCGATTATATATTTATATGTATCGTTGTTGATTCCTGCTTTGAAAGGAACACCTTTCAGACCCCAGTCGTTCCACCAGTCCCATGCTACTTTGCCGGGTTGTATCTTCATGTCCGGACTTACACGCGAGGGGGAAGCGAGAGTATATACCAGGTTATTGACCGGCATCTGCCTGTCGTCGGTAGTGATTGCAAAAACACGCCAGGGATATGTGCGTGTTCCTTTGACGCGCGCAATATATGGCTCTGTACCGGTGACGTAGGTCTGGTATCGATGTTTGTGTGCCTCGAATGTTTTGGGATAAGGCGCATGGATGCTCTTCAAGGTGCGGGCGGCGGGGTCGGGCTGGACAAAAGATCCGGGGAAAGCTTCAAGGTCGCTTTCGGTAAGTGTCAGCTTAAGTCCGTCGCCGTAATCGATAGTGGCAGGCAGGAACGCCGGAAATTCGCGGGCCACGGATATTGAGTCGGAAGCATAAGTGGCCTGAAAAGCCATGGCGAAAGGATTCTTCGTATTGGTAGAGTAGGATAGCCATACAGGCTGGTTATCGGGGAGCCGGACTTCGAAGGCTTCATTATCTATAATCAGTGAATCTTTGGCCGACGTAGCGAAGCGGTATGCTATACCGTCGTCGAAAGCGCGGAAGGTAACCGAACGGTCGCCGGTGAGACGAAGATCTATCTCGTTATAGCACACAGTAAATTCTTTCTGCCGGTAGTGAGGAGCTTCGATATGCTCGCAGATGTTTTTGTGGCGTTTTGCATTTCTAATTTGAATATCTGTCGGTTTTCCCTTGATATCGAATGTCAGAGGCGACGGTTCGACGAGAGTCTGTGAACCGGCAGTGATAGAGTAGGTGAGTGTGCCGGCATTGTCGGCGACAGTGACGGAAATGTTGCCCGACGGAGATTCGAGAACGTAACTTTTTGCGGCTGCCGGAACAAAAGATATAACCGCAGAAGCAAGAAACGAGAGGATAAATATTGACGGTTGATTCATGGGTTCAGTTGATGAAAGGGGGATGAGAACTGATTTTTTTCTACTATGCAAAGTAAGTGAAAAAATGGGAGTTTAGGGTGGTAAAGCCGCTCAATTCTATGGAAAAATCGTGCGTCGGACATGTTTTTATGTTATTTTCCCAAAGATGCACAATTATTATTTTTCTCATTTGGCATATCTTGTTATTTTTGCAGATAATTCATCAATAACCGAAAATCTTAAATACGCGTACCATCGATATGAAGTTTTATCCTCTGTTAATTGCTGTCGGCGTTGTCGCATTTGCCAGTTGCTGCGGGGAGCCGGGTGAATATGCGCCGCCGGATGCTCCTGTCAGGGAAGTGCCGTTCACCCAGGTCCATGTGAGCGACAGTTTCTGGGCTCCCCGCATCGAGACAAACCGGAAAGTGTCGATTCCGTCGGCCTTCGGCGAATGTGAGAAAAACGGACGGTTCGATAATTTCGCTATCGCCGGAGGATTGAAGAAGGGTGAGCATCGAGGTGATTTTTCTTTCGACGACACCGACCCTTACAAAATAATCGAAGGCGCAAGCTATTCGCTTGCAGTGGAGTATGATCCGCAGTTGGACGCATATCTCGACAGTGTGATTGCTCTGATTGACGCGGCGCAGGAGCCTGACGGATATCTCACCACTTGCGTTACCAATAAATGTACGCGTCTGAGTGGCTGGTGGGGCACGCACCGGTGGGAGAAAATCAACAGCCACGAGCTTTACAACAGCGGTCATCTGTATGAAGCCGCTGTGGCTCATTACCGTGCTACGGGCAAACGCACACTTCTTGATGTGGCCCTCAGAAACGCGGACCTTGTATGCAGAACTTTCGGACTTGGTGAGGATCAGATTCATTACCCCTCGGGACATCCGATAATTGAGATGGCTTTGGCCAAGTTATATAAGGTGACGGGAGAGCGGCGATATCTCGACGAGGCGAAATACTTTGTCGAGGAAGCCGGACGCCTGACCAACGGACGTCGTCCGAGCGAGTACAGTCAGGACCACAAGCCCGTACTCGAGCAGGACGAGATTGTAGGCCATGCCGTCCGCGCCGGTTATTTCTATTCCGGGGTGGCGGATGTGGCCGCGCTCACCGGCGACAGCGCATATTTCAGGGCTATCGAGCGCATATGGAACAATATGGCCTCGAAAAAACTGTATATTACCGGCGGTATCGGCTCGCGGGCACAGGGCGAAGGCTTCGGCCCGAATTATGAACTCCACAACCATACCGCCTACTGCGAGACATGCGCCGCTATCGCAAATGTCTACTGGAACTATCGGATGTTCCTTGCAACCGGCGACGCCAAGTATGCCGATGTCTGCGAGCGAGCCCTCTACAATGGTGTCATCTCCGGAGTATCGCTCAGCGGGGACAGATTTTTCTATGATAATCCGTTGGAGTCCATGGGACAGCACGAGCGTGCTCCGTGGTTCGGCTGTGCATGCTGTCCGGGAAACGTGACGCGGTTCATAGCCAGCGTGCCGAATTATATGTATGCCACGCAGGGCGACGATATTCTGGTGAATCTATATATCGGGAGCAGCGCGGATATCGAGACCGAGAATAATAAGATAAAGCTTGACCAGAAAACGGATTATCCATGGAACGGGACAGTGAGATTTACCGTCACACCCGACTCTGCGGCCGACTTTGCCCTGCGTCTGAGAATTCCGGGATGGGCTCAGGATGCACCGGTTCCCTCCGATCTCTATTCTTTCACCGACCGGCAGACCAGACCTTACGTAATCAAGGTCAACGGCCAGGAAGAAAAACCTATGACAGGGAGCGGCTATGCCTCTCTGAAACGTACATGGCAGCCGGGCGATGAGGTTGAGCTGATATTGCCGATGGATGTGCGCCGAGTACGGGCAAATAAGAATGTGACCGACGATCTCGGCAAGCTCGCCATAGAGCGCGGACCGGTTGTGTATTGTCTCGAAGGCAAGGATCAGGCTGATTCGACAGTTTTCAATAAGTATATCTCCGACGGGACTATATTTGAGGCGACTTTCGAGCCGGAGCTTCTCAACGGTGTGGTTACTCTTACAACCCCTGCCAGAGAGGTTGCGCCAGACGGGTCGGAAACCGATGTTGTCGTGAAAGCTATTCCCTACTGCACATGGAACAACCGCGGCGTAGACCAGATGGCGGTATGGATTCCCGAATCGGCAGAAAAGACTCATCCCACTCCCGAACCCACCATTGCGAGCAGAGCACAGATGTTCTCCGAGCCTACTCAGATCAGCTCCTCTGTGCCGGCCGCGACATCCAATCTTCAGTGGGCATGGGGCTACAACGACGGCTGGGAGCCCGCATCGAGTGCTGATACCTCCAAGCCTTACCACTACTGGTGGCTCCGCCGGGGCACTCTTGAAAACATAGGCTATCTTTTCGACAAGTCAACAGAAGTCGCTTCTGTCGATGTCTACTGGCTTGCTTTCGACCATTACGACGGCAATTACCGTGTGCCGGAATCATGGACGCTTTATTACAAGGACGGGAATGCATGGAAGCCGGTCGAAAATACATGCGACTACGGCACTGAACCGGACCGATACAATCACCTGACGTTCAAGCCTGTCACTACAACAGCCCTCAAGCTTGAGGCTCAGTTGCAGAAAGGCGAGAGCGGCGGCGTGATAGAATGGAAAGTAAACTGAGTGGTTTCGGTCAGAAAATCGATTCCCTCGTTTTGGTGGTGAGGAGTTCCAGGGCCTTCATACCCATGATTGAATTGCCTTTGCTGTTGAGACGGGGGCTCCAGACGGCTACGGAGTAGCGCAGGGGATATACTGCGGCGATGCCTCCGCCCACACCGCTTTTGCCGGGCAATCCGACAAGGAAGGAGAATTCGCCCGCTTCGTCGTAGAAGCCGCACGTCTGCATGATGGCATTGGTGCGCTTCACCTGCGAGGCGGTAAGTTCGATGCCGTTGAACGAGAATTTGCGGCGGTGGTCGGCGAATGCAAGGAATGCACATGCCAGATCGCGGCAGCTCATTTCCACCGAGCACATAAGGAAATAGAAATGCAGCACTTCCTCGATGTCGCCCTCGAGATTGCCGTAATATTTGAGAAGATTTGCTATGGCGGCGTTGAGATAGCCTTTTTCGCGCTCGGACGAGGCCACGCGTTCGTTATATCCGATGGACGGATTGCCCGTTATGGCCCGGATAAATGCGATAAAGTCCTCTTTCGGATTATCCAGTTTCGAGTACAGCAGGTCGGTCACTACAATGGCGCCGGCGTTGATGAAAGGGTTGCGCGGATGTCCTTTTTCTATCTCAAGCTGGATCAGAGAGTTGAAGGCTGTTCCGGAAGGTTCCTTGCCCACGCGTTCCCAAAGCGCATCCCCTACCAGACTCAGAGCCATGGCAAGAGAGAATACTTTCGAGATACTCTGGATTGAAAAAGGAATTGTGTCGTCGCCCTGCGAAAAAATGTCGCCGTGAACCGTGTGGATACAGATTCCGAAATGATCGGGGTCTACCTCGGCCAGAGCCGGGATGTAGTCGGCCTGTTTGCCTTGTCCGGCAAGTGGCGCCACATCCCGGCAGATGGATTCAAGTAATTCAGGATATTTCATTTCTCGATCGGGTTGTCGCTGTTGAGAGCGTCGATACCGGTTGCCGGACGGAGTTTGGAGGGATAGGAAGAAGGATTCATGTTCCATACTCCGGCGTCGTTGAGGTGCTTGCCGTCGGAAAGGGCGACAATGCGCACAGCTTTACGGAAATCTTCCGGTGAGATTGTCTTCAGTTTGTCGGGGTACTTGATGTATAGCTTGCTGTCGGGTAGATTCTCGAGCAGACCGTTGAAAGCCCATACAACTTCGCCGGTGCTGTCGGCAAGTCCGAGAACAACACCCGGCAGACCGGTGAAATCGCGTGGAGCGGCCTTGTGCGGCAGGTCGGTGGTGAACCATGCGGTCCAGGAGCGTCCATGCTTGTCGATAGTCGCCTTCCGGCAGTTGTATTCTCCGATTTTACGCGTCTCGTCGGTTATGTTCCATCTGTTTTCTGCCACGGTATCACCGAGCAGATATTCCTCGGCGATCATACGGTAGATTTTCACAGTGCGTCCCGATTCGGGATAATGGAAAAAGTAGTCGGGTGTGAGATGGTATGCCAGCGAGGGATCGCCGCCTTTGCCTTTGTTTGCGGCCATCCAGCGGGATTCGCCGAGACCTTCGTAGCTCATGTCGAGCGTCACTTCGGGGCGTACGAGCACCATGCGGTCTTCCTCGTAGCGGAGATTCCGGGATTTGTTGTAAAGATAGAAGAAACGGTAGCGCACGCCGTAGAGAGCGGTGTCGGCGTTGGCATAGTATTCTTTGGCTTCCTGCTCCATTCTGGCCTGCCGTTCTTCGGCGGCTTTGCTGTCGGCTTCGGACCGACGCTGATGCTGGGCGAAGGCACCAACCACTGCCAGCAGACAGATCGCTGTTGTGAGTATCTTTTTCATAGTCGTGCTGTGTTAGTCGGTGAAACGTTCGGTTAAAAGGAATACGGGCACGGTCTGCTTGTATGCCATCTGGAAGTTGCGCAGCGCCTGCTGGTCGGCGTACAGCGAGATGGTAGTGCTTACCAGCGACACGAGATTTCCGCATTCGTCCAGAATCGGGCCTCCGCTGGCGCCTCCGCCGTAGTCGGCTGTGATTTCGAGGTTATAGCGGGTGAATCCGGTGCGTTTGTCCGTGGTCCGGGTGCAGTTGCTCACAATGCCGTCGGTGAAATTGAAGTGACCGAAGCTCGGGCTTGCCAGGCAGTAAACTTTTGAGCCGGGTTGGAGATGGCCGCCTATCGGAGCCGGAGTCAGGTCATGGCCCATAGGATCGATCCGGATCAGAGCCCAGTCGTTCACAGGGTCGGAGGCGAGAACTGCCAGGAGAGGGAATACATTTCCGTCGCAGTCCATCAGGAATCGCCCTTTGTCGGTGTTGTCGTCCTTGCCGAGAACACCGGTGAGAAGGATATCGGCGATAACATGGTAGTTGGTCGCGCATATTCCGTCTTTGGTCAGAATGACAGCGGAAGCGGTCTTATATGCAGTGTCGGCGGCCATCTCGTTGTTATGGATGAAGCGACCGAATATGAGCGAGCTGCGGCGTGCGTTGCGGTATACTTCGGCTGGGGTGAGTTTTTTCTTTTTTGCCGGTGTCAGATCTGAAGCTTTTCCGACAGCCCCTTCGGTGTAGTTGTCGAGTACGCAGTGCCGGATAGAGTCGAGTACTGCCTCGGGGTGCGCTTTAAGATAGTCGCGCATGGCTCTCGTGGCACCCTCGATCATTGCCGGGTAATCGTAGAAGAGATCATCGGGATCCCCGGCAGGCTTAGAAGCAAATGCTCCCGCCGTCGGGAACAGGATGACGGCAAGGAGCAAATGAAGTAGGATATATCTTTTTGACATATTCTGGGGAAAAAGGAATGGAATCAGTTCTCAACCTGATTGAGCGTGTAGCCGGCCATCTGGATAGCGTAGGCGGGCAGATCGGCGAGGTTGGAGCGGATGAACTTAGAGATGCCGGCTTTGAGCTCGGGGGTGCTGGGCTCGATGAGTCGGGTTGTGTTCATGATGAGCATTTCCTTGCCGTGCTTCGAAAGCTTGTTGAGATTCTCGGCGCAGTATGCGAGGTATTCGGTATCGTTGCAGGTGGGGCGCTTCTCGATGAATCCGCACATGCTTTCGAGATCGGCTGCCTCGACCGCACCGAGTTCGGCTACGCGCTTTTTGAAGGCGGCGAATTCGTCGGCATTGTATTTGCCTTCACGGAACATATAACCGGAGAAATATGTGCTGAACTTGCTCGAGTAGAGTCTCTGGAGGCGTTCCATTGCTTTTGCTTTGGTCTCGGCGGGGAAACGGTCGATGTTCTTGTCGAGATAGATGGAGCGGGGATCGTCGAGGTTGACAGTGTAGGTGAGGAATATGAAAGCGTTTTCGGGAGCAACGCGCTGCTCGTCGGTGAGCGAGTTGAAGTAGTCGTCGATAATCTTCAGCCCGGCCTTCTCGTCCTTGCTTTCCTGCAGAACCTGCATGGCGTATGTGTTCACGAGTTTGGGAGTGCGTTCGCCGCTCTGGTAGCGAGCAGCGATCCGTTCGGGCTTCATTTCGGGGTCGAGGGCGGCATTTACTTTGTCGATGAACTGCTCGCCTTCCATGTAACCGGAGAATCGAGCCACTTCCTCACCCTTGTCGTTGGCGATGATGTATGTGGGGTAAGCCTTGATCTGGAAGCGCTTGGCCAGATCGACGCCTTCTTGTTCGGCATTGTACTTCACGGGGATGAATTTGGCGTTCATGAAGTCGCCTACAGCTTTTTCGGGGAATGTCTGGGCCGACATCTTCTTGCATGGGCCGCACCAGTCGGTGAAGAAATCAATGAAGACGAGTTTGTTCTCGTTCTTGGCGGCGGTGCAGGCTTCGTCAAAACTGATGTGACGGAATTCGGTCTGTGCAGAAGCGGAGAGGCCGGCTGCGCCGAGCAGAAGAAGGGCTAATAATGTTTTTTTCATTGTATGATGATTGTTGGTTTAGGGCAGTTGACACAATCAGCCGCCTAAGAGAATAGACGGCTGACTGATGGTTTTGTTACATATTCAAATGCTAAATATATTTAAAATAGGGATCCGGAGCGGAAGAATCAGTTGGTCTTCCATTCGATGTCGGTCACTTTCAGACGGGTAGGCCACTGGACGGGCACCATCTCTCCGGTTTCGGGGTCGGTACGCTCTTCGAATTCAAATTCAACCGCATTGGGGTTGTTGGGCACTTGCATTTTATATATCATGCCTTTGTTCTGTTCGCTGTATGTTGCCACAATGAAATCGCTTACCGACATACCGGAGGCATAATCAGCCTTGATGAGAGTGATTTCGTCGGGGAAGTCGTCGTGGCCAAGCATGTGGCGGCTGTAGTCGTACTGATAGAGTCGGTTGCCGACAGTATAGAGAACAGAAGTTTTGTTGGACGAGAACATATAGTGCGAAGCCTTGTCGAAGTCGGTAGCCTCTGCCGGGTCGACTGTATATAGGGGAGATTTGGTCGCTGTAACTGTGCCGCCGCCCATCCATGAACGTGTAAGAGTCCAGCGGTATATATAGCGTATACCGGAATCGCTGTTTGCTTCTTTTACGAGGGCATACATATAGCTGTTGCCTGGCTCAAAACCGTTTTCACCGTAAACGAGCGTACGGTTTTCGGATTTTAGGTCGAAAGCCCATGCATCAGTAGCTCTGTCTGTCGGTTTTGTGACGAATGTACCGCTAACAGGTGCACCGGGTAAATTGACAAAGCAGTCGGCATCCATATCGTATGCCATGCACAGATACTGCGCGGAGTTGCTTGTGCCAGGGCAGAAGCAGAGAGGATAGGGTTTGAAAAGCACTTCGCTTGCTGCCGAGTAGCGGTTGCAAGGTTGTGCGTAGTACTCGTTTGATGTTCTCATACCGAAGACAATCAGGTCGTTGGTGATATAGCCACGGTACTGGTTGTTACGCATCGTATAAGATGGTCTTGGGAACATGTCGCGTATGATGACACGCTTGTCATGAGGAATGTCGATTTCGATAAAGGCCTGCGAGGCGGCATCTCCAAGGTTTGAAAGAGTCGATACGGATTCTGATTCCGGCGACAGAATACAGTAGGAATTGTCCTCTCCGCTGATCCATATACGTGTATAATCAGTACGGTTGGGATATCGTCTGCCAGCGGTGATTACCATAGAAGGTTCTGTCATATTCATCGATGACATATCGACAACATTTTCGACCATAGTAGTGTCTCGGTTAGGCGGCATGGTAACCATGTCGAGAGCGCTGAGGCCGGAGCTCATGTCTTTGCCCAGGACAAGGAAACCGGTGTTGAACGGCGAAGCTGTTCGGATGGTTGTGTTGAAATTTTTCTCAATGTCGGTATTTTTGTCTGTGACATAGAGATAGACTTTGTATTCGCCTTCGGGTACATCCGCCTTCCATTTCAGGTCACGCTCGGTTCCGATAATATCGTGAGTGTGATTTTGGTAGCAGAGCACCCATTTGTATTCGTAGTTGCTTTCGTCATCGCCGTATAAGGAGCCTTCGATAGTCGGATTAATCTCAAGTACATCGATATAAGCAAGCAGATCGTATGAGGCTTCTATGTTCTCGACCGACAGCTGATTCATGTCGGTGTAATTGTAGTTGCCTTCGTCGTCGACGCAAGCGGTGGCCAGTCCGAGGGCAAGGAATGGAATTATATATTTTTTCATTTCTTATAGACAGATTTAGTTAGTTGGGTCGATCATGTTGTTTGGATCGGTACCTTCGGTCCAGGTAACACCCTGAACATACATCATGGTACCGTCATCATCGAGTACCCAGTGCTCGCGACCTTTGCGATACTGTTCCATCAGATATTTTGACACGTGTTTGGCCACAACCGGTGCGCGCGAAATCGACATCTTGTTGTTCGTGTTGTTTTCGAAGTCGAGGACAGTCCAACCGAGTTCACGCTCGCTGATTTCGAGAATCAGAGCGTACTTTTTGTCCGAATAATGGTATCCGAAGCGCAGGTTATTCCATCCGGCGGGCTTACGGAGTTTGCGGTTGGCGAAGATATTGTGGATAGAGGGGTCCCAGTTAGTGGAGAGTTCAGTTAAAGTACCTTCGTATCGGAGAGGCATTTTACCTATGCCTGCGGAGCCGAAGGGAAGTGTGAAGTGTTCGTTTGGTATAAGACGAATCTGAACCTGAACCGTTTCATCGAGCATACGTTCGCTGGAGTGATATATCACCGGGATGCGGCAGCTGTTCTGGCCTGCGCGGATTACGAAGTCGGTCTGCGGCAGTTCGTATTCTTCGCCCTGAATAGCTGTGGTACTGTCGGCGACAAGTTCGATTGAGAAGGGACGGTCGTAGTCGCGTACAAAGCCGGTGGTCTCGACCTTGACCATCACAGTGGAGTCCTTGTTTGCGACTACTCCGAATGGCACCAGTGTGTAAATCTGATGGCATAGTTGCAGGGTGTCGAAAGAAAAAGTACCGGTTTCGGTGGGATACTGCTGGTCGAAGAATATAGCGTCCTGACCGGAGTAGAGAGGAATGTCGTGCTGGGAGCAGCTGAATAGGATGGGGAGAGCTGCTGCTGCGAGTATATATGCTGTTGCTTTCATTGTTTTTAGTTTTGATTGTTATCTACAAGAACGCGTTTGTTGAGTTCTTCCTTCGGAATTGGCCATACATAGTTAGTACTTACCATATTGTATGGCTCAGCAGATGTGCCGGAGATTAGCTGTGCGGCATTGCGTCGTTTGTAGAAGAAGAATAGCTGACCTTCTCCGATAACCTCTCGTGCCATTTCAAAAGTAATAGCCTGCCCGAGGTCGCAGTCTTCGGGGAGATCGGTGCATTCGCGTTTGTTACGGATAGTGTTGATGAGGGTGAGTGCTTCTGAGTTGTCGGAAGTGGTTTCTGCAGCAATGAGGTAAATCTCGCTGAGGCGTATCAGCGGCATCATGAAGCGGTATGTTTCGGTTCCGTCGAACTCTACATCTTTTGCAGCCGGTGCGAATTTGTTGAGGGCAAGAGTATTGCCGGCAACTTCTCCTTCTTCGCCAGCATCGCCCAGCTCTCCCTGTGTGGGTTCTACAACAGTCCACATATTGCGGCGAATGTCGTTGTCGTCGTCGTAGAACAGAGCAATCTTTGAGTCGCCTGACATATCTGAGCCGTAGAAAGTGAGGCGAGATGTGAGTGCGCGCAGAGTCTGAGCGAAGTTAGCGCTATAAATATCCGAGCGTTTGGAGTTATAAAGCGAGAAAATAACTTCGCTGGAGAGGAGATAGTCGGGCTTGCCTTCCTGTAAGACCTTGTTTTTTGTAGCCCATGGGAATACTTCGAGGTCCTCGGTGGTGATTGCATCGATAATCTTGTGTTTTGCGATATCGTAGGCCGTGGCCTTGTCGCCTTTCCAGTGATAGGCGCGGGCGAGAAGCGCTTCGACAGCATAGTAGTTGAAACGGAGCTGGCGGAAAGCCATGTCGTAGTGAGCTATGCCGTCGTCCTCTGTGGCAGTGTTGCCGGTACCTTCGGTGAGTATGGGGTCATGGTCGCGAAGGAGCGCCTCGGCTTCGTGAAGGTCTTTGATAATGAGGTCAAGAACCTTGTCGGCGGGGAGAAGGGGCTGAATTTCGCGGTCGGTCGAATTCTGATAGGGGATGCATTCATCCGTGGAATTGACCGAGAAGATCGGGCCGTATAGACGCAGAAGGTCGAAGTGGAGGAACGCGCGCAGGCCGAGAGCCTCACCGCGGATGACTGCAAACTGCTGTGCCGTCAGAGGAGCATCGTCGATATCTGTATGTTCGATGACTGCGTTCAGGTTGGCGAGCAGAGTGTACATCCTTGACCAGAGGGTGTAGTTCTGGCTTTCGAAGCTGACGTCGGAGTACGAATAGCTTGAGAACAGTTTCATTCGGTGGTTGTTGTTCTCGGTGACGTTGTAGTACTGGGCCATGACGTCGATTTCGCCGGTGGTAAGAGTCCTTGCGTAGACATCGTTCATGCTCATGTATACACCGTTGAGAGCCATGAGGTAGCCTTCGTAGTTGCTGAAGAGGTCTTTCTCCATGATTTTGTCCTCCATGCTCACATTGAGCCAGTCGTTGCAGGACGACATTGAAAGAACGGCCAAAGAGGAGACTGCCAGAAGTTTTATTTTTCGTATGATATTCATTGTCGTATTCGGAAAGAGGAGTTAGAAACTGATACCGAGGGAAAGGGAGAAAGAGCGCTGGAAGGGATAGTCCAGACCGCGTTCTTCCTTGATGTTGGAAATGCGGAAAATGTCGTTCATGTAAGCGCGGATGTCGATGGAAGAAGCTCCGATGGAGCGCAGGAACGGCCATGTGGTTGAGCGGTATCCTATGTTGATTGACGAGCATTCGAGAGTGTGCTCGGTGGCGATGAAGCGGCTGGTGGTGTAGCTCTCGGTTTTGTCGTCGATACGCTTGTATTTGGCGATGTCACCCGGTTTTTTCCAGCGGTCGGTGAGGGCGCGGCGGTCCTGATTGTACCTGATGCTCTCTTTTGAGATGTTCTCTACTTTGTTCATCAGAGTGGAGAGGAAAATGTCGCCGCCGGTGCGGAATGTGAAGGAAGCTACGATCGAGAATCCTTTGTAGAGGAACGATGTGGAGAACGCTCCTGTCAGGTCGGGATTAGAATCGCCGTAAAGAACTTCGTCGTCGCTGTTGTATTTGTATGTGTAGGTGCCGTCCTTGCGGATGAAAATTTCATTACCGGTAGCGGGGTCGATACCTGCGGAGCGGACCACATACATGCCGGTGGTGCTGGCGCCGTCGTACATGCGGACGAGCGACTTGCTGGCGCGTCCGGCTTCGTTGTACTGTTCGAGAGTGTTGCCGATGTCGTAGTATTTGGTGGTGTAGTGGTTTACGTTGGCGCTCACATACCAGTTCATATCCGGGCGGTTGAAGATATAGTAAGTTGCGCTTGCGGAGATGGAACGGTTGTCGGTACCGCCGAGATTGATGGGCGTGGTGGTTACACCGGTCGATGACGGGAGATCGATTCGGACAAGCTGCGGTTCGTTTTTACGAATCTGGTAGTCGGCGTTGAGCGAAAGGCGGCGGTTGAGAATGGTAGCGGTCACACCGATATTGTATGTCTTTGTCTTCTGCCATTTCAGGCCGTTGTTGCCCCACTGCTGTACGATGCCGGCGAGACCGAAGGGGTTGGTGTAGTTGTTAAAGTAACCGTAAATACTCGATGCAAGTTTGGCATCGTAGTTCTGGTTGCCGGGGTTACCGTAGGATGCGCGGAGCTTTAGGAACTCGCAGAAGCCGGCGTTGTTGAACCATGGTTCGTTGTGGATGTTCCAGCCGAGACCTGCCGACCATGTGTCGGTGAATGGGTCGTCGATACCGAACTGCGAAGCTCCGGAACGGGTGAAGTTGAAGTCGACAAGGTAACGCATGTCGTATGCGTAGTTGAGGTTGGCGAAGAAGCTTGCGTTGCGGGTCTTGTTGTCGCGCGATGAGGGTTTTCCGCCTTCGGGATATCCGTTGGAGAAGTTGGGATTCCAGAAGTGGTCGTTGGTGTAGCCCTGTACGCCGAATCCGTATGATTTGGAGTGCGTTTCCTGAAACTGTGCGCCGCCAACGGCATTTAACCTGAATAATTCATAGTCTCCACAAAAAAGAGAACGCCCTTCTTGTATATTTGCAAGAAAAGCATTAACTTTAAGGTGCTAAAAATAAACTTAATACCGGC
>CABRLF010000021.1 GCA_902471685.1 uncultured Porphyromonadaceae bacterium | reverse complement strand
GGTAGGGAGGCAGATAGTGGATGCGCTGCCCGGCGGCACGGGCCGCGTCGAGATAAGGCCGGAGAGCGGCGGCAGGACGGGTGTCCGAAATACCGGCGCAGGATGCTTTTTCGTGGATTGTAGGCTGATTGCCCATCCATACTATATGGTCGATGGAAAGCTCATCGCCGAAAATAATCTCGCGGTTATTGTCTATGTCGATCACGGCATTAAGCCCCGCATATGCCTGACCGAAAAAATATAGGAAAGAGGAATCCTGACGGTAATTATAGGTATTGTCTTCAAAATTACATGCTGCCTCATCGTTGCCGAAGAACAGAAGCAGACCGCTGCCTACACGCTTTTTCAGCGCTTCGCGGCGCTTAATATATATCTCTTTGTCGAACATGTTATAATAGTGTTTTTCGTGGGCAAAAGTAGCGAAATAATCGGAAAGTCGGAAATATCTCGGGCAAGATTATTCTTAATTTTTCTTGTCTCCGCGTCTATATTCCTCAGTCGAATTTCTCGACAGCGTTCCAGGCCACACCGGCGGCATCCTTGGGCGAAAGTATTGCATCTGCAAGGTCGAACGGCCACTGCACCGCCACAAACGGATCATCGGGCCGGAGGGTCCGCTCGGCTGCGGGACAATAATAATTGTCGACCTTATACTGGAACCGTGCTGTATCGGAGATGACGGCGAATCCGTGGGCGAATCCGCGAGGTATGAAAAGCTGACGCCCGTTGTCGGACGAGAGCTCCACGGCGATATAGCGCCCGAACGTGGGGGAACTGCGCCTCATGTCGACTGCCACATCCACTATGCAGCCCTCGCTGACACGGACAAGTTTGGCCTGCGAGGCATCACCGGCCTGAAAATGAAGACCGCGGACAACGCCACGAGTAGAGAACGACTCGTTTTCCTGGACAAAATCCACGTGCCTGCCGACGGTCTGCTCGAATTCATCCTTCCTGAATACCTCGCTGAAATATCCTCGGGCATCGGCATGTCTTACAGGATCAATTATCCATACATCTTTAAGAGGAGCAACAGTAAACTTCATACAGGATTCGTTTTATCTAAGGTTCGCGGCACAAAATTATGCAAAAACTTTCGTATGCCATAAATTTTTCGGAATTTTGCAGTCGAAACAAACTGACAAATATGCCACAAGTATCGCAACGGGGCAACGAAATGCCCGCTTCTCCTATCCGCCGGCTCGTGCCGCTTGCCGTAAAAGCGATGGACCGCGGAATAAAAGTCTATCGGCTCAATATCGGCCAGCCCGATGTGCCGACTCCCCAGGCAGGCCTCGACGCCCTTAAGAATATTGACCGCAAGGTGCTCGAATACAGCCCGTCGGAAGGTCTGCTCTCACTTCGCAAAAAACTCCAGCAATATTACAAACGCTTTAATATCAAAGTCGACGTCGACGACATCATCGTCACCACCGGCGGCAGCGAGGCCGTCCTCTTCGCCTTCATGGCCTGCCTCGATCCAGGCGACGAAATAATAGTCCCCGAGCCCGCATACGCCAACTATATGGCATTCGCAATCTCGGCAGGAGCAAAGATCGTCACAATCCCCTCCTCCATCGACGACGGATTCGAGCTTCCGCCCGTAGAAAAATTCGAGGAGCTCATCACGCCCCGCACCAAGGGCATCCTCATCTGCAACCCCAACAATCCCACCGGATACCTCTATACGATGAAGGAAATGCTCCAGATCCGCGATCTGGTACTCAAGCATGACCTTTTCCTTTTCTCCGACGAAGTATACCGCGAGTTCTGCTATACAGGCGCGCCATATATCTCGGCCTTCCACCTCCCCGGCATCGAGGACAAGGTGGTGCTCATCGACTCCGTCTCGAAGCGCTACAACGAATGCGGCATACGTATCGGCGCCCTCATAACCAAGCACAAGGAACTGAAGCAGAACGTCATGAAATTCTGCCAGGCTCGTCTCAGTCCGCCCCTCATCGGTCAGATCGTAGCCGAAGCATCTATCGACACTCCGCAGGAGTATATGCTCGAGACATATAATGAATATGTGGAGCGCCGCAAATTCCTCATCGACCAGATAAACAAGATTCCGGGCTGCTACTCCCCCATTCCGATGGGTGCTTTCTACACTGTGGTGAAACTGCCGGTCGACGATGCCGACCGCTTCTGCCGCTGGTGCCTCGAGGAATTCGACTACGAAGGCGAGACGGTCTTCATGGCTCCCGCTTCCGGGTTCTATACTTCACCCGACCGTGGACGCGACGAGGTGCGCATGGCCTATGTCCTGAAAAAAGAAGATCTGGCCCGCGCCATGACCGTACTGCGCAAGGCTCTGGAAGCATATCCGGGCAGAACCATCTGATCTCATGCTCAAGAAAACTATCCGCGACATGGGCCGCGACACCATCGCCCAGTTCAAGGCCCGGAAGAAAATTCCCGTCACCGTAGTGCTCGACAACGTCCGGAGCCTCAACAACATCGGGGCGATCTTCCGCACCTGCGACGGATTCGCCGCCGAAGGCATAGCCCTCTGCGGGGTTTCCGGAACACCTCCGAGCGTCGAAATCCACAAGACAGCTCTCGGCGCCGAGGACTCGGTCGACTGGCGATACTTTCCCGCCACGGCCGATGCCATCGCCGCGCTGCGCGCCGAAGGACATACAGTGGTTTGCCTCGAGCAGGTGAAAGGCAGCGTTTCGCTCGATGAATTCAAGGCCGACTCTTCGGCACGCTATGCTCTGGTGGTAGGCAACGAGGTCGACGGCGTGGCACAGGATATCGTCGACTGCGCCGACATATGCCTCGAAATACCGCAGAGCGGCACAAAGCACTCGCTCAACGTATCCGTTTCGGCAGCAGTCGCCCTCTGGGAATTCTATAAACAACTTAATTCTTGAACGTTTAAAGTTTATGGCTTAAGGTTTAGACTTTGAACTCACCCAGACATTAATCTAAACCTTAACCCTTCCCCCTTTAAACCATTAATTCATTATGAACGACAGAATAATCTTCCCCGCGCCGCTTAAGAAAGGCGACAAAATAGCTGTCTGCTCCCCTGCCGGAAAAATAAAACCCGAAGTGGTCGAGCCGGCCGTCGACGTACTTCGCCGCCACGGATGGAAAGTGGAAATCATGCCTCACGTATACGGCGAGTACGGTAGTTTCAGCGGCACTCCCGACGAACGCTTCTCCGATCTCAAGGCGGCATTCGAAGATCCCGACGTACGTGCGATCCTATGCTCACGCGGAGGTTACGGAGTTGTGCATATCATGGACCGCCTCAACAAACTGCCCCTTGAGAAAGATCCGAAATGGGTGATCGGCTTCTCGGACATATCGGCCCTCCATGCCCTGATGACCTCCAAAGGCATAGCCAGCATCCACTCCTCGATGGCCGCACATATAAAAGAAGGTGAAAACGACCCCGACAACGCCGCCCTCTTCGACATCCTTGAAGGCGGCCGTCCGGCACATATATTCGACAGTCACGACTACGACCGTCAGGGTATCGCCACCGGCACTCTCCGGGGCGGCAATCTCGCCGTTCTTGCCGAACTCCTCTCGACGCCATACGACCTTCTGCTGCCCGACTCCATCCTCTTTATCGAAGATGTGTCCGAACCCATCTACAAGATAGAACGCATTCTCTACCAGATGCGTCTCAGCGGCCTTTTGGGCAATATCCGCGGCCTGATCGTCGGCCAGTTTACCGACTACAAGCCCGACGGGATCCACGAATCGATGGAAGCTATGATCCGCGACGCTGTCGACGGATACGACATGCCGATAGCTTTCAACGCGCCCATAGGACACGTAGACCACAATATTCCGCTGATAGAATCTGCAAAAATCACACTCAAAGTCAGCCCGGCGGGGAAGAACAGCATCATCTTCCACAGATAGATTCAGCTCATCCCCTGCAGACAGCACGACTGCCGGCAAGATTGCTCTCGCCGGCAGAATAGCTATGCGCCAATCGTCTGAGAAACAGCATCGGCAACGCTGTTTAAACCCGTTTTTACTAAAAGTTCTGTAAAAAAGCAGGGAAAACTCAGAAAAAACACAAAAAAAATTTGGTTTTTATGCTTTTACTCAAAAAATATTAGTACCTTTGTAGTCTCAAAACCCCTTCAAAGGACATATAGGGAATTCTTGATATGAACCAGCATCCAAGGTTCTTGCGACTGATCACTATTACGCCTTGCGCCGTTATCCCGCCGGAAGAGACAGCGCCATAAGAGTCATGAGAGCTTTTATTGCACTTTAAAAATCTATATCTCGCTGAGACTGCCTTGATTACGGTCCGCCGCCCGACAGTATGACGGAGAAAAAAGAGTTTGGAAAAATAAACCAAGACTACACATAATGAGACTAATCATTTTATTTGTGACCATGATCATAGCCTTGATTCCCTCACGGGCTCAGGATGTGGCACTTAAAACCAATCTTCTTTACGATGCCTTATTGACGCCGTCTGTCGGAATTGAGATTGGACTGGCACCCAAGTGGACTGTCGATGTCTCCGGTCAGATCAACAACTGGGATGTCAACAACCATCTCTGGAAGCAGTGGGTAATCCAGCCTGAAGCTCGCTATTGGTTGTGTCAGCGCTTTTCCGGTCATTTCTTCGGCGCCCACGCGCTCGGAGGGCAGTACAACTTCGGACACGTCGACCTCCCGTTCAAATTCCTCGGCACCGATTTCCGCGAACTCAAGGAGTACCGCCGTCAGGGATGGATGGTCGGCGCCGGCATTGCCTACGGCTATTCATGGATTCTCGACCGTCACTGGAACTTTGAGGCTGAGATCGGTATCGGATGGATCTACACCCGCTATGACACATACCGCTGCGCCGACTGCGGAAAGAAAGTGAAGGCAAACACCCCTCACAACTACTTCGGTCCCACAAAGGCAGCCATAAACTTCGTATACACTTTCTAAGCCGCATCAGTCATGACCATACAACGCATTTTCGGCATTCTTGCCGCTGCGGCATTCGCCGCTCAGGCCGCATGGGCAATCGACATGCGCGCCGACAGCACTACTCTCAATCTCTCTGATTTATCCGTTGCCGTCGATGAGGGCGCTGCTCGTGTGAAAATCAGTATCGGGGTCGACACGAAGTCCTTCTCCGTAGGACGCGACCGTGAGATTATCCTCACGCCCGTACTTATCGCCGACGACCGCTCGGACAGCCTCGCACTCGACCCCATAACTATCGCAGGTCGCAACCGGTGGTATTACTACCTCCGCAACGACGTCCTCGAAGACCCCGAGTCGAACATCTACCGCTCCGGCAAAGCTGCCAGAGCACGCTACGACGCTGAATTCGCCCTCGAGCCCTGGATGAAGCACTCCACCCTCGAGATGCGGGTAGCCAATGCGAACTGCTGCGACAAGCCCGCAGTCGTACCCGGACCGTCGCCCAATGGCATGGTGCCCATGGCTGCGATCGACACCGAACGCCCCGTCCTTACAGCACCCTTCCGCTTCGCACCACCGGTCGACGCCGGACCCGTAACCAAGGAAATCGACGGCAGCGCATTCGTAACATTCGTGGTGAACCGCACCGAACTGCTCCAGAACTACATGAACAACCGGCCGGAGCTGAACAAGATCATCAACTCCATCGAGTATGTCCGCCGCGACACCGATGCCACCATCACCCGCGTGCATATCAAGGGCTTCGCATCTCCCGAAGGCTCATACAGCAACAATGAGCGACTCGCAAAAGGCCGTACCGAGACCCTCCGCCGATATGTGCGCGACCTCTATAAGTTCCCCGACACCACGGTCACCTCGAACTACGAGCCAGAGGACTGGGGAGGTCTGCGCCGGTATATGACCGACTCCCTGCAGTTCAACATCGCCCACCGCGCCGAGATCATCGATATAATCGACGGCCCGCTCGGATACGACGACAAGAACAAGGCCATCCAGACCCGTTTCCCCGAGGACTACAAGGTGATCCTCACTCAGATATATCCCTGGCTGCGTCACTCCGACTACACAGTCCGCTATATAATTAAGGTATATACGTCGCTCGAAGATATCCGGCGCGTCTATGCCTCCGATCCCTCCCGTCTGCGCAACGTCGACTTCTATACCCTTGCGCAGAGCTATCCCGAAGGATCGAAGAACTACTGCGACGTATTTGAAACCGCCGTCGGCGTTTACCCCGACGACCCCATGCTCAACCTCAACGCCGCCAACATCAGTCTTGAGCGCGGCGAATACGATAAGGCTCAGAGCTATCTTCTGAAAGCCGGCAACACACCCATCGCCGACTATGCACGCGGCATCCTCGCCGCACGCCGCGGTGACAGCCGCGCTGCAATCGAACTCTTCCGGAAAGCTCAGGCTGCCGGCATGACAGGCCTCGACGCCGTCATATCCGATACCGAAGCGATCCGAGACTACCATCCTGTGACGTATTTCATTCATCCGAAAAGGAAATAAGGATATCGTCATTATCACAGAATTATTCATAATCAAATTAATAAACATTTCTTTTATTATCAACATGAACAATTTATCAAAGTTAATGGTGGGACTCGCCGCATTCTCTCTTGCAGCATGCTCCTCCGACGAGCCCACCCCCTCGACTCCCGATGTTAACGACGGTACTACTATGTACCTCAACGTCCGCATCAAAAGCGCCAATATGGGAGGTAGCCGTGCCGAAAATACAAATTCCGGCAATGAAGAATGGAAATACGACTGGGGCAAATCCGACGAACACGCAGTAAGTACAGCCGATTTCTTCTTCTTCGACGAAGCGGGCATCTATGTAGCTCAGGCCAATGTATGGAACGGCGGCAACTCTTCTACCGAAGACGAGAACATTGAATATATCAGCAACAATATTCTCGTTCTCAAGGGCCTTACAAAAAAGCAGACTCCCAAATACATGGTGACTGTCCTCAATGCAAATACTGCATTGAAGGCCAAGCTTCTGGCCAATGTTACAACCCTCGACCAGTTCCGCAAAGAGATCTGCAACTATACTGAGATTAAGGACGCAGAGAAAAACAATCTCTTCGTAATGAGCACAACTTCTTATTACGACAACTCCGAAGGCTTCAAATACGGAGCAACAACTCTTTCCCCGAACAATCTCTCTACACAGGCTCCTGACGCTGATGGTAAAGTTGATCCCACCAAACTTACTCCCGTAGACGTATACGTTGAGCGTCTTGCTGTCAAATACACAATGAACGCTGCTAACAAAGAACAGACTGTGCAGATTACCGTTTCCGGATTTGGCAACGAACAGACAGGTAATGAAGCATACGAAAATATCAAGCTTAAAATCACCGGCTTTGGTGTGACCAACATCGCAGACCAGTCATATATCACCAAGAATATCGATGGCTTCAACGCCACTACACCCTGGTCAACTCCTGAAAGCTGGAACAACCCTGATTACTTCCGCAGCTTCTGGGCTAAGTCGCTCTACTATGACAACGGAGACAAAACAGGTCTCGTAGGTACAAAATTTGCCGCCAGCAACGGCAACCTTACATCTGCAGTTTACTCTAATGAGAACACCAAGCCTTTCGCTACTCTTCAGGGAACAGGTAACCGCGTGAAAGCAAATCTCACCACCAACGTGGTCTTCACTGCAAGCATCAAAGACGCAAACGGCAACGATCTCAAACTCGTCAATTTCAACGGTCTTTACTTCAAGGAAGAGCAGTTTATCAAATATGTTCTTTTCCGCATGCAGCAGACCGGCGATCTCAACTTCTACAAGCAGGTATCGTCTACTTCCACAGAAACCGATGGCATCATTGAGAACGGTGCAACATATGTGCAGGTAGGTCCTGCCGATGTAGAAGCCAGCCGCCCGAATCCCGACGTCAAAGATGCACACATGACTCTCGCTGCAGTCAAGAACATTGGTCAGCTCTACGCTTACGACGCAAATGCTGAGGATGGCAAGAAGTTCACTCTCATCGCCGATGGTGCCGCAGCACTCAATGCTGCAATCAAAGACTTCTTCACGGCTGCCTCCAACGGTGCATATCCTGTCCGCTACAACGGTTACACTGTCTATACCCGTCCTATTGAGCATCTTCTCGGTTCGAACAACAACTCCACCTTTGAAGTTACCAAGGACGGCGAATATGGCGTTGTCCGCAACCACTGGTATAACTTCGACGTTACCAAGATCCTGAATATGGGTGACGGCGTCTTCAATCCTGATGGAGGTGACGACGGCGACATCATCATTCCCGATCCCGATCCCAAGCCCGAAAAATATGCTCTCGCTGCCCGCGTGAACATCCTCTCCTGGAAGATTGTAAAACAGGAAATCGAACTCTAATCTTTCTTAGATACCAAACAGACAGCCGGGCACCGCAGCCCGGAAGCCCGGCTGCCTATTCCCTTTCTCCTCTCTCCTTATTTTATGTATTTATCTTCAAACCCATCATTCATAAAATTCAGAATCATGTCACGCTCGACATAGCATAACACAATTATTTTTGATTTCTTCTCACTCTAATATAAAGAATAAACCACACCATACGATGAAACGCTCGAGAGCAATTAATATCGTCCGTCGTCTTGCAATGGTCGTCATGACCGTCCTCGCCGTAGGCCTCACCTCCTGCGACTCCTTCATCTACGATTACGAAGGCGACTGCGACCCGCACTATAAAATACGGTTCCGATTCGACTGGAACCTCCACTACGCCGACGCATTCCCCCGCGAGGTCAATGCGGTGACCCTCTACATCGTCGACCCCGCAACAGGCAATATCGTCTGGCAGAAAAGCGAGAGCGGCGACGCACTCAAGGCCGACGGCTATCTGATGGACGTCGAAGGACTCGCACCGGGCACATACAATCTCATGGCGTGGTGCGGCGAAGGCGTAGGTCCGCATTTCACTGTCCCTGCGGGCAAGCGCCACACCGATCTCACCTGCACGCTGATCCGCGCTCATGAAGACGGGCATCCCGGCGGCGTGATCCGCAACGACATAAAACGTCTCTATCACGGACGCGTCGACGATCAGGTCTTCACCGAAGATGAAGGCACACACATCTACACCGTGCCCCTGATAAAGAACACCAACGAGGTGAACGTCGTCCTCCAGCATCTTTCGGGCGAACCAGTCGACAAAGACGACTTTACCTTCACCATCACCGCCGCCAACGGTTCGATGAACTGGGACAATACCCTTCGCGAAGACGAGACCATTACCTACTACGCGCACAAGACCCTCAGCGGCACCGCGGGCATCGTATGGCCACAGGGGCCCGACGATGAATCGGTAGAACGCAAGTCGCGCGCTCCCCTCACCCAGATGAGCGCATGCGTGGCATCGCATACCATCTCCCGCCTGACAAAAGAACAGCAGAAAGACGTCCTTGTGACAGTCTACAACAAAAAAGGCGAGAAAGTCCTCTCGATTCCTCTGATCGACTACGCTCTCCTCGTGAAAGGCAGCTACGCCGACATGGACGATCAGGAATATCTCGACCGCCAGGACAAGTACGACCTCGTATTCTTCCTCGACGAAGGCGACCGCTGGATGAACGCCTACATCTACATCAACTCCTGGAAGCTCGTTCTTCAGGATATCGAACTCTGACACTAACCGCAACTCCTCGATGAACAGAATATTGCACAAACTAATCTTTCTCGCCCTGATTCCGGTGCTTGCTCTGGCGGGATGCCAGAGCAGCGACGAACCGGCACCAGCGCCAGGAGGGAACGATGCGCCGATGTGCTCGTTCAGCATATACATCAGCACCGGCGACGGTGCCGGCTCGCGTGCGCCCTCCGACGGCGAATACAATCCCGGCGCCGGTTTCGAGAACTACATCGACATCAGCGGCGAGGACTTCCGCATAGCCATATACGACAAAGACAACGCATGGATGGCCAATGTGGAAAGTGCCGTGATAGTGCCTTACGGCGATGATTTCCTCAGCGCCAAGCGCTATCTCCTCCAGTGCAACATCGACCGCGAAACCGCCGACGCCATCAACGAAAAGAAGTCGATCAAGCTCGTTATGATGGCCAACTGGCACCACACATACCCCGAGCTTGGTGAAAACTCCGACCTCACCAAACTCTTCGACGCCGCCACAACCATGGACTACTCCAAAGGCCTTCCCGGCCCGGTCCTCACCCGCGAGGAAAAGATTGCCATGTTCGGCGTCTGCCAGTACGATAATATAGAACTCAAGCCCAATATCGTCAAAGAACTCGGCACCCTCCACCTCCTCCGCGCCCTCGCCAAAATCGAAGTATGGGATTCGCCCGAAACCGTAAAAAAGATACAGAAGGTATGGCTCACACGCTATAAGAACGGCGCGATGCCCATGCCGCAGGGCGTAACACATCAGAACGATTATATCAAAAACAACTACGAAGGCGACTACGTGCTCAACCCGTCGTTCTCTCCGGAACTTGAGAAGATAGATAATGAGATTACCGAACCCGTAGAAGTGATACGGAATGACAACGGCCACTTCATAATCTATTCTCCGGAATTCCGAAACAAAGGACGCCTCACCGACGAACTGCGTGCCCGAATATCGGTAAGTTACAATGACGGAGATATATTCTATATCGATTTTACCCAGAATAACGTAAACATCGACATTCTCAGGAACTACTGGTACAAATTCGAAGTAAAACGTACCACACATGAGATTAACCCTAAAGTAGATGTCCTCCCGTATGGAGTGAAACATCTCGACCCGAGCTTCGGCATAGACCCAAGTCAGCCTCAGAATTAACTTAGCCAATGAAACGAATATACTACATATTTTATGTTCTTCTCCTCGCTTCGTTATACGGCTGCGAGGACAGGCTCACATACCCCGGCGAAATACCCGACGGCGTTTCCGATGCCAGATTTCAGCTTAGCTTCAACAACTTCACACCTTCGTTGGAGAACTCGCGCTCGTCGGGCACTGCCATCAAAAGCATTGACAAACTCTGGGTGGTGATATACACTACCGACGGAACTCTCTACGAATACAAACAGATAGGCGACTATAAGCTCACCCCCAACAGTCGTCCCGACGGCAGCGAATCGTCGGAGGTGGAGACCGGTCATGCCGAGTTCACCATGCGTCTGCCAAACGGCAGATACCGCATCTATGCCGTGGCCAACTGCGATCTCACTGCCGAAGATGTGATCTCCGAGACCGCGCTGCAGAACAAGAAACTCACCTGGCAGAACCAGAAACTGGCAGGCACCAAAGGCCAGCCCAACTCCGAAATGTTCGGCTATTTCACCAACTCCGAGAAGGGCGATATGGAATCCACCAAGGGTTTTCAGGCCGGGGAAGTGATTGTAAACGGTTCTCTGCCGCTACACGCATGGATCAAACGTGCGGCTTCAAAGCTCACCGTTGCCTTTGATACCCACAACCTCAAGGAAAATGTATTTATCTACCTACAGTCGATAACGATCAAGGATATCCCCACCGAGAACTATCTTGGCCGCAGGAATCAGCCCGGAGAGAAAGACCGCACCATATCCGACGATCTCGTCGACGGAGAGACGCTCTATCTCGCCAAAGCTACAGCAACTGATGTCGCCAAGACCGACCACGGCAAATGGCGCATGCTCGCACGAGGCAACCGCGTGTGGGGCATGAATTCCGAGGCCAATAACAAATTGCCCGAAAGCGCTTCCATTGAAGACTGCATCAAAAACGAACATCTCGAAAGCGTCGAAGCCCTTTATTTCTATGAAAACAGACAGCCGGAAGGCACAGAAGGTACCGAATCGGACAAACGTCAGGACGTCCATGGAGAGAATAAACAAGTGACATATCCCGATGGTGTAAAGCCCGACAACCCTGCATGGAAAGACGCACGCCCTTATGGCTCATATGTAGAAGTAAAGGGATATTACATATGCGAAGACAATGTGCGTCCCGGCAAAGGCGAAATCCTGTACCGCTTCATGCTCGGCAAGAACACAACTACCGACTATGACGCCGAGCGTAACTATCACTATCAGCTCACGATGCACTTCAACGGCTACGCCAACGATGTTGACTTCCATATTGACTACCGCGAGGAGAGCAAGCCTGGTCCTTACTCTCCCGATACGACCTATGTGTCCTACTCTTACAATCAGCCGGCACATACCGTCTTCCGCGGAACGCCCAAACAGGGCTACAAGATGACTTCTCTCGATGTCTATATCCTCAAGAACGAATGGCGTCCTCACAGCGACGACGGCACAGTACTCGCCGAACCGGTATACAACAATAAAGCCTGGGATATGCAGGTAGAGGGAAACGGCAATTATGCCGGCGGCTCAGCCTGGAAAGTATCTGACAACCACGATGAAGAAGATCCGAACTGTGAGTTCGGTTTCCTCTCGCTCAGATATACCAAGGACGTAGATATCGATATGGGCGGCAAAACACATTTTAACAATAATCTTGCAGACCGCGTAAAGCGTTTCCGTCTGTCATACACACGAAACATCAAGGAAGGTGCCGGGAACCCGCTCAGCATAAGCGGAAATGGTCCCGGCAAGTACCCAAAAGGACGTCGTACATATAAAATCGACAATGTGATTACATACGGCACTCCGACTCCCATGCCTGTCGCCGCTGAGATAGATGCCGATGAAACAGATGATGGCAACGCTCAGGTCAGCTATGATATCGTACCCAAAGGCGATCCCAACACCACGGCCGATGACGAGCACAACTATATTTTCACCATACCGCTCTACACCCGCGCCAAGTCGCTCGATTCTTGGTGCGTCTACTCTGGCGCGAACGCCTACTATCAGCACTACCGCTATGCAAAGATCAAATTCGTAGCCCACTACGAAAAGGTCGGAGACCCGTCGGACAAATACACCGATGTTTCTTACACCAATGTGCTCCAGGCCCGACGCATTGACAATCCACGCGGAATCATTCGCGAAGGGAGCAATACGGAGCCTTTCAAAGTTAGACTCCTCTATTCTACCATTGATGCCAATAACCATGTCAATGGTTTCAGGTCTGTGGTATCCCGCGGCCCGTGGACTGCCACTATCGAGAACGACCCTCACGGCCTTGTGCAGCTGACCGGCAACGGTCAGACAGCTACAGGCGAAGGAAACTATATCACCGGACGGACCAATACGGAAATCAGTTTCACCTATACTCCGCGGCATACAGTTAACAATTCTATGGCGGAAGGAGCCGTAATCAGGGTGACTTACCATAATAACAGCTGTGTGCACAATATAATCGTGCGGCAAGGCTATGGTCCGGCTCAGTTAGTCGCAGGCGGTATGAACTGGAGCGCATACAATATCTTCGACAAGACGCACCTCACGGTCAACCCTCTGTCTTCGGGAAGCCTCTTCAGAAGATACTGGACGATAGAGGATCCTATTTCCACGGACAATAACATAGACTATGGTTTCGGAACAGTGCCGGAATATGGTGTGCGTTTTAAATTGTCTCCTTTGACCTCCAATCAAACAAAACGATGGAATTCGGACATCCTCAACAAAGGAGTAAATGGCACATACAATCAACCGGCCTCATATATACCCTACATGCCCTGGGGTACAAGCGAAGGAGATGCCTTCGGCACCTTCACTATGGATAACGGTGTTCAATACATGGCTCCGGATGGCAAAAGATATGCGGATCTTATCGGCAATAAAGGCGTTGATTTCGCTTTCGGCATCGTCTATGGCAACGGCGCCACAGAGACACTTTCCACTACCGATGCCTTTGCATTCACAGATCCCGACAACAATCTCACCAGCTCGAAATACGGTGCCCGAGGCGTAATAGCTTATAACAGTAACAAAGGGTCATCAGAATCAGCCAATAACATCTTCTTTCCATTTGGTAAATATGGCCATGCCCGAAGAAAGGCAAGAGAATGGTATCTGAACGGCACAGCTCTCGGAACCCGAAAAGGGAACGGCATCCTTCGTTATGGCAGCCTCGATGTACGTCTCGGTGGAAATTTAGGCCAGCAGAGAGATTACAACGACTACCGCCCGATGGCATACAACCTTCCCGACCAGGAAGGCGGTATTTACTGGTTCGGCAAACCTGACGGCAGCAATATTGCAGCCGACTTCAACTATGGCAACTACATGACCAGTGTTCTCGGCCAGGACAATCTGTACACACAAAGCGAATATACCGAAAACAGATTCTATTACGTAGGTCCGGGTCATGGCAACTACAACTATCAATCAGGTTCTAAGACCTTTACAGATGTCGGGGCCAACAAAGGCAGCTACCGCTGGGGCAACCCTGCATCCTGTGATGCAGTCTGCATCAAACCTGTAAGAAAATAACGAACCATCTCATATCAACGCCTCTGACTACGTCGGGGGCGTTTTTGCATCCCACGAAAAATGCGCCGTAAGGCGCAAATAGTCGCGTAGCGACATCACGAATTGTTTAGCCCATGGCGAAGAGGCCGTAGGTCTCAAAGCCATGGGTTAACAAAACCATCAACGAATAACGCCCTGATATGGGCGTCCCAATCCACCCTTGGGTCACCCCTACCGGGTGTTCTCACCGAGGACGTGATGGAATCACACGGTTTCGAGCCTTACAGGCTCTCACCGTGCGCTAAACAATTCGTATTGCCTCTAACGAGGCTTCTTGTCCCTAAGGGACTATTTTGATTGTAATAAGATAGATAAGCACCGGAGGGGGGCAATCCAAGATGCGCATTAAAGAATTTCACAAGAAAAAACTCCAATGTGCGGGGACTATGCCATAAATAGTATTATTTTTGCACACCGAACACAAAGAAATGCCCATCCGGAACTACAGAAGCGAGATTATCCTCTCCGCTATAGGAGTGCTCTGCTACGTGTCTCTTTATCTGATATTCGGCTATCAGGTCCACTGCGATTATAAAATCAGGCTAACTGTCGCTGTCGCAATGGGCGACGGCGCGTTGCTGATGGCTCCCCTATGGATATTCAGGTACAGATGGCGGTTTGTTTCCGCGTGGATTCTCGGAGCGGTCTCTCTATTTTTGCTTTGCAATGTCCTGTATTTCCGATACTGGGGCGGTCTGATACCTTTCTCATTGATATTCAGGGCCGGAAGCTATAATGCCTTTGTTCTGAATTCGGTTCCATCTCTTCTTCGGTGGGCGGATATTGTCTATCTGATCATTCCCGCAGTATTTATCGCTGCATACCGATATCTCGGCATGAGCAGGGTGCGCCATAATAGCCACAGTTTCGGATGGATCGTCTTTGTCGGTCTGATAATCATCTGGTGCGGCGCCCAGGCCGTGACAGTCATCTCGGCATACAGATACTGGCGGACAACGACAACTCCGGCGACCGTTCCTGAATTGATTTCTTCGAAGTTCAATGTCGCTTTCGCCGAGGGAATCAGCGTCTGGAACGGAAACGGCATCATTCTTTACCTTGCGAACCAAATCACCAAGGACACTGAAAAGCCAATCCCATATACTGAAGAAATCCGGACAAGGATAGAAAGCTATATGGCGTCGCGGGACAGAATCGAAGGAACTCTGACGCGGAAGATCTCATTTTCGGGCAATGAGGACAAGAATCTGATTCTGATAATTGTTGAATCGCTTAATTCACGATATATCGGGCTTGAGATTGCCGGGAATAAACTGACTCCGGTTCTCGACAGTCTTATATCGTTGCCCGGAACCATAAGTTGCCTGACGATGGTTTCACAGATCGGCGACGGCAGTTCTTCCGACGGTCAGCTGATGTATAACAGCGGACTGTTGCCTCTGCGCACGGGAGCTGTATCCATATCGTTCGCAAACAATCGTTTCTATTCATTGGCCACCGAAACAGGATTAAACGAGCCGACCGAACTGATTGTCGAGAAATCGGACTGCTGGAATCATTATACCACCTCCCGATCTTTCCATTATATCCGTATGACCGAGAATTTAGGAAAGGGTCTTGAGGGAATAAGCAAGGATCAGAAACTATTTGAAACAGCTCTGGAAGAAATCAAGACCAAACAAGCGCCTTCGCTGACGGAACTGACGACACTCACGATGCATAGTCCGTTTGACGACAACGAATTTCCACGTGCTTCCTGGATTGACCGTGATAATTCACTGAGCCAAACCAAGAAGAACTATATGCAGATGCTCCATGAGTTCGACAGGGCGCTGGGCGCATTTCTGGAGGGACTGAGGCGGACCGGGATGCTTGACAACTCAATAGTGGTGATAGCGTCCGACCATGCCATGTGGATCGAGGCAGAGAATGAAGATGAACGACATCAGCCTATCGCTTTTCTGGCGCTGAATACCGGGCATTCCGAAAGGATTACGCGGCCGATCGGCCAGATTGACGTCTACCCCACTATTCTCGAGATAATGAATAAGAAAGGTGCATGGCCGGGACTCGGGATGAGTATGCTGAATCCGGATAATGCCTCTTCGGTCGGCATAGACGGAAAGAAATACGGAGAATCGTCCCCGGAAATCGACTCGCTGAAAGCCGAGGCATGGAAAATCTCGGATCTTATTATCAGGAGTGATTACTTCAGGCATCGCTAACGCGGTTTGAGGTAAATGACGGGAATTTTGGAAGCGTGCGTATTGTCATTTTAACCATTTTTATTTCATATTGTTATACAAATGTATTACTTTTGCACTACAATAGACTTATAAATATGAATACAGCATCCGTTCCCAGAAAACAGACTTCATTCCGACTGAGCGAAGATCTTCTTGCAAGATTACAAGCTGAAGCAAAACGTCATAACCGCAGCCTGAACAATCTTGTGGAGAGCGTTCTTATGGCATTTGTGTCTGAAAGACCTAACAAAACTACTCTGGCTGCGATGAAAGAAGCTGAGACTTCAGAGAACCTTGAAACTCTCGATCTAAATAACTTCCGTAGTTTCGTGGACTCTCTATGAACACTCTTAAGCTGACATCTCAGTTTAAGAAGGACCTTAAGCGGTATAAGCACAAAGCCGAAGTCATAGACAAGCTTGAGGTCATACTTAAACTGCTGGCAGAAGGGTCGCCTGTGCCGGATGAAAACCGGCCTCACTTACTGACCGGAAATTACAAGGGATATATGGAATGCCATGTCGAAAGTGATACCCTTCTTATTTGGTGGGATAAGGAAGCCGGCATCATAAAACTTGTCCGTTTCGGTACACACTCCGAATTATTCTGACTTTATGATTACTTCAGATTCTTCTGAATGAATTTAACCATCCCGATATGGTTGCGGCAACTGACCACATACTGACGCTTGTTTTTCCGGCGCCTACAAAGATGAAAAAACTGCGCCGTTAGAATCTCAAAACGACGCAGTTTTCTATGGGTTTCCGGATTTCCTGAAGAATCAGTCTTCGGGTTTGAACTGATCTTTGCCTACCCCGCAGACCGGGCATACCCAGTCGTCGGGAAGATCGGCAAACGATGTGCCGGGAGCGATACCGTTGTCAGGGTCTCCGGTTGCTGGGTCATAAACCCAGTCGCAAACTTCGCATACATATTTTTCTTTGTCCATAGTCAGGGTTGTTTTAATCGTGAATAAATCTCGTGGTCAGCATAGAACTGCAATGAATTCAGGTCTGTCATTATTACAGTTCCACATCTTTAACAATGATGATGGACAAATGGTTCATATTTCTATATAGATGTCTGTCGCTTATGGTTTGGTCTGACGTGAAATCAATTCTCTCGTCAGTTCCGGCTCATTGGTGGTGATCATATCCACCCCTTGACCGATGCACCACTCGATGTCCTCAGGCTTATCGACTGTCCATACATTGACCGGCATTCCCTGCTCATGCAACTGCGTTATCCAAGTCGGATTCTTACGGTATACGCTGATGTTGAAGTCTGCTCCGGCCCCGCCTGTGGCCTTAACCTCTTCCGGGGACATCGCACTGAGGAACATAACAGGGCGACCGCTAAGAGCGATCAGATTGTCGTATGCATGCCGGGAGAATGTGATATACTCCGTGCGCTCCAAGAGACCGCGATCGGAAATCATCTTGATAATCATGGGAATTGCCACATCCTCGCGGGTGCTGTCCTTGTGGGGCTTCAGTTCTAATACCAGACCGACATTCAGCGTGGCGGCAGTGTCGAGGAAGACATCAAGCCGCGGCAGTCGCTCGCCGTTTTTCAGCATCTGGCTGTCAAGCGCTGTTGAATCCGATGTTTCGATTACAACACCGTTGATATCGGGGTTGTGATTGACGTAAAGCACGTTGTCTGCCGAAATCCACACGTCGAATTCCGTCTTTTCGCACCCGATCGAATCCGCCTTGACAAGAGAACGGATTGAATTCTGTGCCGAACCTGGCGCCCTGTGATAGCCGCGATGGGCGACAACCTGCGGGCTGTCAGCAAAAACCGGAAGAACAAATAACAGCAGAGCTGTAATAAGCGAGAGTCTTTTCATATGCCTTATTTTTGGCGTAAAGATGGGAAAAAGTTATGGGAATGCCAAAAATAATTTCATACTTCTGCGTCTGCGTGATCAAGCTTCACACAACCGGAAAACGGAAGGCACGGAGCCTTGACTCGTATTCCGCTTCGCGACCGCCACAGTAGCGGTTGCAGATTTCGTGGAAGGCCTGGGAGTGGTTCATTTCCGAGAGGTGGGCCAGTTCATGATAGATGACAAAGTCCACCAGATCGGAAGGCAAAAAAATAAGCAGCGGCGAAAGTGCGATGATTCCCTTTGAGCTGCACTTGCCCAAAGCGCGCTTGATGCGCCGTACTGACCATCCCATAACCAGGGCATGGATGCCGGCCGCGAGCTCCTTTCCGCGAGGAATCAGGAATTTATTTGTGGCGTGTGTGGCCAGCAGGAATATGTTATCGTTGAAAAACTGCTGGATAGGAGCCGATGTATGGTCTTCGTTTTCGAGGCGGCGGTTGACCCTGAAGGTATAATTGGCCAGTTTGCCCCGCACAGGATTCGTAATGTTTATGTCGAAGGCGCCGTCGCGGCCCGCAGGGAGATCGTCGGCGTATACGATCGAGAAGTCTACAAGGGGTGTATCGAGTATCATGCCTACGAAGAAAGCCGGCGCCGGGCGCATGTCAAGGAGCTTTTTCTGTACTTCGGCATCCTCGATAAAACCTTTGAATTCCCGGAAGGGGCAGTTGACAGGAACAGTGATGAGCACTTCCTGTCCGTTCCAGCGGGCTTTGATGGAGCGGCTCTGCGCGTGTGCCCGCACGTGAATGCCTCCGAGGACCGGATGGGAATAGCGTCCAGAGGCAATACAATCTGTTTCGGTCATAGTTTGTTACAGGTCATTTTGAATTACAGTATCAGTTTTCGCCCCAATGCAGTTTTTCCCTGAGAGCATCGGCGAAAGTATGTCCGGAGGTCTGCATCACCATTACTTTAAACGGAGCTTTACGTATAACGATGGGTGTCTCCACGTCGAGGGCCGTGGACCGGCCGTCGAGCGCTATGCGCACATGCCGTGCGCGGCTGCGGGGTATAATTTCCACGCTTTCGCGGGCATCGAATACAAGCGGACGCATCGACAGCGAATGTGCGGCGATGGGAGAGATGACGCAGACATCAAGCGTCGGCTGCACTATAGGGCCGCCGACGGAAAGATTATAGGCGGTAGATCCCGTCGAGGTGCATATGATAAGCCCGTCGGCACGGTACAATGCCATCGGGAGTCCGCCGAGACTAACCTCTGCCTGAATCATGGATGCTGATTCTTCCTTCAGCACGGCCACTTCATTGAGTGCAAAGTGTCCGGTAGATGCCGGAAGCTCCGGCGACGTCACTTCGAGCAGGGAGCGGCTTTCGATGCGCAGCCGGTCGGACGAGATGAGGCCGGGGAGATTTATAAGCTGATCGATCGAGAGAGCTGTGAGATATCCGAGATGGCCGGTATTCACACCCACAATCGGAATACGCTTGTCGGCAACCCAGAGAGCAGTGCGCAGAAACGTGCCGTCACCTCCGAGACTGATCGCCAGGTCGGCCTCGAAGTCACCGGTGTCGCATACCGTATCGACCACGCCCAATGCATCGGGAATAGCATCCATGAGGTGATCGTAAAGTTTGCCGTGCATCACGACAGAGTCGCCGTTTTCGGCGAGATTCCGCAGGAATTCTGCCACTTTGCCGAACGCGGCCTGCTGGCGCCGGCTGCCATAGATCGCTATTCTCATATCTCGAGGAATCGGATTAATTCGTCAATACGGCGACGCGTCACATCGTCGTCGTCAGAGCCATCGCCGGACATCACTTCCAGAACCGTGTAGCCGTATCGCTCCAGCGAGCGCCGTATGGAATCGGGATTCCGGTGGCTGACCCTTATGTCAAAAATCACTTGAAAAGGAATGTCATCGTATGCCGCCTCCAGAATCGCGGCACCACTGCTGTTTCCCATCGAGACGATATTCAGGTTGAACAGATGCGCGTCGCAGTCCTCCACAGCGCGGGCAATGCGCGATGCAGAATAGTCTTCCCGGCGGCAGCCGACAAGCATACGCGAGGTATCTCCGGCTGCAGGAAAGAAATAGTCGTTGGAGGGAAAATGATTATTTGAGGGCAATTTCTTTCGCGGTTTTATAATTTCTGATTATTTTTGCAGTATGATTCTCTATTCTTCGGCAGTGTGCCGAAACGAATTACAAATATACGAATAAAACCGGATATTTACAGTATCAAATGACAAATCTGAGCGTTAATATAAATAAAATCGCTACTTTACGCAACGCAAGGGGGGAAAACAACCCTGATGTCGAGGCTGTGGCGCTCGATATAGAGCGGTTCGGCGCCGACGGGATCACAGTCCATCCCCGGCCCGACGAGCGGCATATCCGCCGCAGCGACGTATACCGTCTCCGGCCTCTGCTGCGAAGCGAATTCAATATCGAAGGCTATCCTTCGGATGATTTCGTAAACCTTGTGCTTCAGGTACGTCCCACGCAAGTGACCCTCGTTCCCGATAAGCCGGATGCACTCACTTCGTCGGCCGGATGGGATGTGGAGGCCAATTCCGCTTTCCTGACCACACTTGTCGAGCGATTCAAGGAAGCCGGAGTGCGTACTTCGATTTTCGTGAATGCCGATCCGGCGGTTGTCCGTGCCGCCGCCGCGACAGGAGCCGACCGTATTGAGCTATATACCAAGCCTTATGCCGACAGCTACGCCTCCAATCCAGATGCAGCTGTAAAGCCTTTCGTCGAGGCTGCCACAGTAGCCCGCAAACTCGGGCTGGGGGTGAATGCCGGTCATGACCTGAGTCTGGAGAATCTCGCATTCTTCAGCCGCATGATTCCTTTTCTGAGCGAGGTCTCGATAGGCCACGCACTCATCTGCGACGCTCTTTATCTGGGTCTTGAAGAGACTGTTCGCCGCTACAAAGCATGCCTTAAACCGCAATAAAACAGATTCTATGGAACAAGTCACAGCAGCCGTTCCGTCGGTGAGCCTTTGGGAACTATGTCTTCAGGGCGGATGGACCATGGTGCCTCTGGTGCTCCTCCTTCTGCTCAGCATCTACGTTTTCGTGGAGCGCCTGATAGTAATCAACAACGCCAACCGCGAAGATGTGAATTTCATGAACCGCATACGAGGGTATATCCATGAGGGCGAGATGCAGAGCGCTCTCAACTTATGTGCCGCATCCAATACTCCCTATGCCCGGCTTATCGCCAAGGGAATATCGCGCATCGGGCGCCCGATGAACGACGTCCTCGTCGCTATCGAAAATACAGGCAATCTTGAGATCGCTAATCTGAGCCGCGGTCTGCCCTGGCTTGCCACTACAGCTGCCGGAGCGCCCATGATAGGCTTTTTAGGAACCGTCATAGGCATGGTACAGGCATTCTACGGCATAGCGCAGGCAGGGTCGTCGGCATCGATCGACTCTTTCGCAGGCGGCATTTATTCCGCACTGGTGACTACTGTCGCCGGTCTGATTGTGGGCATCATCGCGTTGTTCGCCTACAATTATCTCGTGGCACGCATCAATAAAATCATGAACCGGCTTGAAGCGCGTACCATGGACTTCATGGACCTGCTCAACGAACCGGCAGCATAATACGGACATGGCACTGAAACGACAGCAGGAAATGCTGGCCACATTCTCTATGGCATCGATGACCGATGTCGTGTTTCTACTTCTTGTGTTTTTCATGGTGACATCGGCTTTTGTCTTCCCTACAGCTCTTGAAATCGATCTTCCCCAGAGCGACCGGCAGACAGCCCTGAAACCGACCACACGTGTATTCGTCGATTCCCTCGGAGCATATTATGTTGCAGCACCCGAAGCCGATGCTCCTGTTCCCGTAGCACCCGATTCTCTTGCGGTAGCCCTTACCGCTATCGCCCCCGCAGATTCTCTTGGAGCAGTGGCTGTCTACGCCGATGCCGCCGTCCCCTACGGAAAAGTGGTGGAAGTGCTGAATATCGGGGCTGAAAGTTCTATAAAGATGGTTCTGGCCACTCGTCCGGCATCTCCGGAGAAAGCCCGGGATTCAGGAAATACGAAGTAATCCCCCTCCTCTCGCCTATGAAAGATTCGCGGACTATAGCCGCTGTCGCAACGGTTGTTCTGGCATTGCTGCTGGCACTGCTACTCATAGTTGCCCATCTGTCGGTTGATGCCGGAAACTGGCCTCCCCCAAAGAAAACTGTCGAACTGGCAGAGATTGAAGAGGAATTTGTCGATTTCCTTGACCCCGCACCCGTACACGCCAATCCAGCACCATCTTATTCACCTGTCCGACAGAGACATGAGTCAGAAGCCGCTCCGGCTGGCGGCACAGATCTTGAAGATGCCGGAGAAGCGGCCCCGGCGCCGACAGTTGTGACAACCGAACGTGAATCACCCAAAAAAGAGCCCAAAAAGGAAGCTCCGAAAAAGACTGGTCCTACCCGCCAAGAACTGGCTCAGGAAGAGCAGCGGCGCAAAGCACGGCGCGGAGTCTCGGATGCCTTCAAGGCTGCGGAAAAAGCCCAGGACAATACCACCGATCATGGCCGAGATAAAGGAGACAGCGGGAATCCCGACGGCGAAGCATCTTCCCTCAACGGATCGGGCAGCGGAACCGTGGGCGGCGGATGGCTTATGCCCCGCTATGCCAAAGTCGATTCCCGCCAGACCGGCAGCATCATTCTTCAGGCAGTTATAGACAAGTCCGGCAAGGTGATTTCAGTCGAGCAGATCGGCGGCAAAGCTCCGGCATCGGCGAATCCATCGCTTGTAGCACGCTGCAAAGCCGAAGTCCGCGCCCATATATTTACCCGCCACGACGACAATGCGCCCGACCGCGCTACAGCGAGAATCACCTATACATTCCGCTAAACCATCATTCCTCTATTTTCGTTATTCCTCTTGAATAAAAATATAAGCGACAGTTATGAAAAGCTTTATACGAATACTGACGCTGTGTCTGCTGTGTTTTGCAGGGGCAGTCTCTCTGTCGGCGCAGTTCAATTCCCAGCGGGCTCTCGGAGGACTTGTAAAAGTTTTTCAGGCAGCATCTATCACCGATGAGCAGATGGCGCAATACGTTCAGGCTTCCGTAGCCCAGATGGACGCTCAGAACAAAGTGCTTCCCGAAGGAAATCCATATGTAGTGCGACTCAACCGCCTTACGGCCGGTCTTACCGATGCCGACGGCATACCTCTGAACTTCAAGGTATATCAGAAAGACGAAATCAATGCGTTCGCATGTCCTGACGGCAGCGTGCGCGTCTACACCGGCATCATGGATCTTCTCGATGATGACGAATTGCTCGGTGTTATCGGACATGAGATAGGCCATGTCGTCAAGCGCCATTCCAAGAAGGCACTCAAGCAACAGCTGCTGACGGGCGCCCTATGCGACGAACTCGCCTCGGCCAACGGTCAGGTTGCGGCGCTCACCGACTCTCAGCTCGGAGCGATAGGACAGGCACTTATCGGAGCGAAATATTCACGCAAACAGGAGACACAGGCCGATGACTGCGGCTATGAATTCCTGAAGGAACACGGCCGCAATCCATATGGCATGGTTAGCGCATTCCAGAAGCTCGAGGCAATCGAGCAGCAGTCGGGAGGCGGAGCCCAAAACAGCTATCTCGCGCTGATGTTCTCCGACCACCCCAACACGCAGGCTCGTATAGAGCACATGCAGAAGCGATGCCTCAAAGACGGCTACACTGCCGCCGGATATGTTGGCAAGAAAGCTGCAAAAGCGGCAGCAAAAACCGGTTATTCGCTGCCGTCGAATGCTTCTCAGAATGCTTCGCCTACGCAGCGCAACGTTCCCTTCACCCTTACCCCGGCGGAATTGCCGAAGAGACCCTGATTATTTTTTGCTTTTCAGGACATTCTCGATTACGGGAACCACAGCGGCTTCCATCACTGCGTAGCCCTCGGCAACCGGATGTACACCGTCGTTCGTATATTCGGGAATCATATTGCGGCCATCTGTCGAGATCAGGACTGAGTAATAGTCCACATATGGAATCCCTTCTTTCTCGGCATATGCTTTAATTCTGGTGTTAAGAGCATTAATCTTTTCAGGACCGTCGGTGATATTTTCCCGCCAAGAGAAATGGCCTGCAGGAAGGACCGACGAGAGAATGACCATTACGCCGTTGGCACGTGCTATTTCTGCCATCGACTGAATGTTTCCCATCGTGACATCTTCGTTATAGGGATGTGAGTTTTCGGCGATATCGTTCGTGCCGGCATTTATAACGACTGCGGCCGGACTGAGATTTATCACATCCTCGCGGAAGCGCGACAGCATATTGTACGACGACTGCCCGCTGATGCCACGCCCCACATAATTCGGATGAGCAGCCCAGAAGCCAGCGCTGCGGTGAGGCCAGTTGTCGGTTATCGAATTGCCGAAGAATATCACGCGGTCACCGTCGTTGGCTTTCGAAGCAAGTTCAACGTTACTGTTATGGTATCGCCCGAACTTCGCCCAATCAGCCGTCTGAGCGTGAATGCCGGCTGTCGCCAGCATGAGAAATGCAAGAATGAGAAACTGTTTTTTCATCGTGTAGAAATTAAAATTACTGCACAAAATTAGGATATTCCGGCCGTATGGAATAAGAAAAATATCCCAAATCTAATCCCAACAGCCTCAAAACTCGGAAAAAATCACTATCTTTGCGCTTTAAAAACGGAAAAACAGCTAATTAAGCAATGAAACGTACTAAAATCGTTGATATATTCCAGCCGGAACTCCTCGACAGCGAGGTGTGCGTCAAAGGGTGGGTACGTACCCGCCGCGGCAATAAGAACGTGGCTTTCGTAGCCCTGAATGACGGCTCGACAGTCCGCAATCTTCAGATTGTTTTCGACCTCACAAAGTTTACGGACGAGCAGCTGAAACCGGTCACCACCGGTTCGTCGATCTGTGTCACCGGCAAGCTTGTAGCATCGATGGGCAAAGGACAGAGCTGTGAAGTGCAGGCCGATTCCCTCGAGGTATACGGCACTGCTGATCCTAATGAATATCCCCTTCAGAAAAAAGGCCATACTCTCGAATTCCTGCGCGAGAAAGCACATCTGCGTCCCCGCACTGCTACCTTCGGAGCCATTCTTCGCGTGCGCAGCGCTCTCGCTTTCGCAATCCACAAGTTCTTTCAGGAGAAAGGTTTCTTCTACCTCAATACTCCGCTCATCACTGCGAGCGACTGCGAAGGCGCAGGCGCCATGTTTCAGGTAACTACCCTCCCCTTGGAGAATCTTCCCAAGAACGAGGACGGGACTGTCGACTACTCGAAAGATTTCTTCGGCAAGTCTACTGCTCTTACCGTTTCCGGTCAGCTCGAGGGTGAACTCGGAGCTACAGCTCTTGGAGCTATCTATACTTTCGGTCCGACATTCCGTGCCGAAAATTCCAACACCCCCCGCCACCTGAGCGAATTCTGGATGGTTGAGCCGGAAGTCGCATTCTGCGACATCACCGAGAACATGGATCTGGCCGAGGAATTCGTGAAATATTGCATCGGCTACGCTCTCGATCACTGCCGCGACGATATCGAATTCCTTGCCGAGCATTTCGACAAAGACCTTATCAACCGTCTTGAATTTGTGCTCCACAACGATTTCGTGCGCCTCACCTATACCGAAGGCGTGGAGATCCTCAAGGCTTCGGGCAAAAAATTCGAATTCCCCGTCGACTGGGGTACTGACCTCCAGAGCGAGCATGAACGCTATCTCGTAGAGCAGCATTTCAAGCGTCCCGTAATTCTCACCGACTATCCCCGCGACATCAAGGCTTTCTACATGAAGCAGAACGAAGACGGCCGTACCGTACGAGCCATGGACGTCCTCTTCCCCCAGATCGGCGAAATCATCGGCGGCAGCGAGCGTGAGGCAGACTACGACAAACTTCTCACCCGTATCAAAGAGCTCAATATCCCGATGAAGGACATGTGGTGGTATCTCGATACCCGCCGCTTCGGCACAGTGCCCCACTCCGGTTTCGGACTCGGCTTCGAGCGTCTGGTACTCTTCGTAACCGGCATGACTAATATCCGCGACGTGATTCCGTTCCCGCGCACTCCGAACAACGCTGAATTCTAAATCTTCAATCATATATAAATTAAGTTTCGCAAGTTGAACTTGCGAAACTTAATTTATATATGATATCTCCTCCACATTCCAACCAAAGATCGGA
>CABRLF010000020.1 GCA_902471685.1 uncultured Porphyromonadaceae bacterium | reverse complement strand
CTTCCGATCTAAGATACCGCACATCATAGGAATGATAGCCGCGGGGGTCATCATCGGCCCCTACGGCTTCAATATTCTTGACAACGACTCGTCGTTCGCCATTTTCGGACAGGTAGGCCTCCTCTACCTCATGTTCCTTGCGGGACTTGAAATCGACATGTACCATCTGCGGCTCAATATCCGCAAAGGCCTTGTCTTCGGCGCGCTCACCCTGATTATCCCGCTCCTGCTCGGCGTCCTCACGAGCGTGCTTCTGCTCCGGCTCGACTGGACGACATCGTGGCTGCTCGGCTCCATGTATGCCTCACATACCCTGCTCGCATACCCTGTGGCGGCCCGATTCGGACTTTCGCGTGCTCCGGCAGTACTGATCGCCATCGTCGGCACTATCATCGCCGTCATCGGCGCCCTGCTCGTTCTGGCTGCTACGGTCAGCATCCGCGAGGAAGGATATTTCAGCGTAAACGCCATAGCTCTGCTCATGTGCCGTCTGTCGATATGGGTAGTGATTCTGCTGTACGCCTATCCGCGCCTGACCCGCTATTTCTTCAAGAAATACAGCGACAAAGTGACTCAGTACGTATTCGTATTGCTCCTGGTATTCTTCGCCGCCTGCTCAGCTCAGATGATAGGCCTTGAGCCGGTTCTCGGAGCCTTCTTCGCCGGTCTTCTCATCAACAGATACGTACCGATGGGCTCGGCGCTCATGTCGTCCATCGAGTTCGTGGGCAACGCGCTCTTCATCCCCTACTTCCTCATCAGCGTCGGAATGATGATCAACGTGAGGGTGTTCGGCGACACCAACACCATTATCATAGCATCGATTATGCTCTCGGTGGCACTGGCAGGCAAATGGCTTCCGTCGCTCATCGCACAGAAAATCTACCATCTGGACGGCAGCAGCCGCAACGTGATGTTCGGTCTTACCGTGGCGCATACGGCAGTCGCCCTTGCAGTGGTCTCGGTTGGCTATCGGCTGAAAATGTTCGACGAGACGATCCTCAACAGCACCATAGCCGTCATTCTTGTCACATGCGCCATCGCTCCGATCATAACCTCGCCTGCCGCGGCTCGCCTTAAAGTGCGGCTTATGGACGAGGAAGGTAACGGCGACGCGATGAAGCGAATACGCACCAACAATACACTCATCGCGGTAAACAATCCCGTGACAGCGCCGGCCGTAGTTGAAATGGCGACGCTGATGCGCAATCTCTCGGGGCGGCACAGCTACTACGCCATCCATGTGCGCAACGAACAGTCGCCGTCGGCACGTCAGCTTTCGCAAAATTCCCTCGCAACAGCACGCCGGAGCGCAGCAGCCGCCGACATCGCCATGGAGACGCTCGACCGCTACGACCTGAATACCGTCACGGGAATGCTGAATGCAATTCAGGAACGCGACATCACCGAAGTAATGCTCGGCCTTCACCGCCGCACGACGGTCATAGACTCATTCTTCGGGAATAAAACAGAACAGCTGCTACGCTCGACCAACCGAATGGTGATGCTTGTGCGGTGTTTCATACCGGTCAATACAGTCACCCGTGTGGTGGTATGGGTACCGAAGGACGCGCAGTACGAAACCGGATTCAGCCGTTGGGTACGTGCCATATCTCGCCTTACGCGTCAGATAGGCTGCCGCGTCATTTTCTGCTGTGCTGCCGACATCCAGCCATTCATCCGCGGCGTGATCATCACCGAGAACTTCGGAATACGCTGCGAATTCAGAACCACTGAATCGTGGGATGACTTCATCCCGCTCAGCAACCGCGTTCTGGACGACGATCTCTTCGTAATCATCGCCGCTCGCCAACAGTCGGTGTCCTACCGCGCTGAAATGGCCGATATACCGATGTTCCTCCAGCGAAATTTCTCGCGCAATAATCTGATGATAATATATCCTGAGCAATTCGGAGAGTCGCCCAACATAACATCGTTTGTCGATCCGCTTGCCGGAGACACAGGTGTGGGCGCATCGCCTTTCACCACGCGCCTGCGTACATTCATCCGCACACTCAAAGTCCTTTTCCGGCGACTGTGAGACATGCTGTAAAACAACTAATAACCCAACACCATGAAAAAACTATCCCTGATTCTCGCATTATCTCTTCTCTCCGGTTGCCTCACAGCTTCCGCTCAGGAAAACAAACCTACCGACGACGCTCCGGCCCGCTCGCTTGTCATGTCTCCTGGAGATTATGGATCCAAATTCTACCGCATTCCGGCTCTGACCCTCCTACCAGACAGCACACTGCTTCTTGTTGCCGACGCACGACTCAAACGCATGAACGACCTGCCGAACGACATCAACGTGGTAGCACGACGCTCCACCGACGGCGGACGCACATGGAGTCCGTTCGTGACTGTTGTAGAGTACGATTCAATCGGCGGCTATGGAGATCCGGCAATCGTGACAGACCGCCGCACAGGCGATGTGCTGGTTATATCGTCGCATGGCAACGGGACGTGGGATGATACTCCGAGCCATACCAACGTGTCGCGCAGCCGTGACGGAGGTCTGACATGGGAGTCTCCTGTCGATATTTCATCGCAGATTTTCACCACCGATCCCGACGGGCCTCAGCCCATCAAACTCTGCTCGGCATTCGCCACCTCGGGCCGTGCGCTCCAGCTGCACGACGGACGAATCATGTTCGCTCTGGTCACACGCGCCAAAGGCGACAAACTATTCAAATGCTACGCCATATACTCCGATGACGGCGGCCATATCTGGAACGCAAGCCGTACGCCCGCCACAGTCAACGGCGACGAATCCAAAATAGCCGAACTGCCAGACGGCTCCCTACTGATGAGTATCCGCGCACATACCGACAATACTCGCCATTTCTCCGTTTCGCACGACCGTGGGGAGACCTGGACTGAGCTGCCCGACTACAATACACTCAGCGACGTGCGCTGCAACGGCGATTTCATAGCCGTGAACTACAAAGGCACAGACTATCTGCTGCAGTCGCTTCCCGCAGGACCGGACCGTCAGAACATAACGGTCTATGCCAGTGCCGACGGCGGCAAAACATGGCCCTACAGCCTCAAAGTAACCGATGGACCCGGAGCCTACTCCACTTTCGTGCTAATGCCTGACGGCGAAAATATAGGCATCGCCAGCGAAATAGGCTGCCACGAAGCCGACATCAGCTGGGCTTACCGTATATGGTTCCAGACTTTCCCATTAAGCGCTCTTTTCAAGACAGAAAAATGAAACTACGCACAATCCTTCTATCCATTGCCATAGCACTGGCGATTCCTTGCATCCATGCCGACAATCTGAATCTCATTCCCAGACCGGCAGAGATCTCGATGACCGGAAATACAGTACCACTTAAAAAGGTTCTGACCATCTCGACCGAGATGCCGGAAAGCGACCGCGCGGCATTGATGGAGTATCTGCGCGACTATCCAATAGAAACCAATCCGGTAAAGAAAAACGGCTTCATACGTGCGCGTGTCGTAGCCGGAAGCATGGATTCCGACGAGGCTTACATAATGGATATCCGTAAAAACGGAATCGAAATCAAGGCCTCCGCTCCCGCCGGAATCTTCTACGGTCTTCAGACTCTCGCTCAACTTGTCCGCAACGGAAAATTGCACGAAGGCACAATCACCGACAGCCCTCGTTTCCCGTACCGCGGACTGCACCTCGATGTATCGCGACATTTCTTCACGCCCGAACATGTCAAACGCCAGATAGATCTGATCTCGACATACAAGATGAACCGTCTGCACCTGCACCTCACCGACGGCGTGGGGTGGCGTCTGGAAATTCCGGGCTATCCTCGACTCACAGACTATGCCGCGTGGCGCCGCAGCTCCGACCTCGACAGTCTGGCCAAATTCGATGAAAAATTCTGCACCCGCGACACCGAAGGCGCATACGGCGGCTACTACACCGCAGATGACATTCGCAACATTCTGGATTATACACGTCTGCGGCATGTGACCGTCATTCCGGAAATAGAAATGCCCGGTCACTCCGAAGAAGTACTCGCAGCCTATCCCGAACTTTCATGCACCGGCGAGCCCACTGGCGCTGGAGAAGTATGTATAGGCAACGAGGCGACGTTCAAATTCTTCGAGGATGTGCTCGACGAGGTGATACGTCTATTTCCGTCACACTATATCCATATCGGAGGCGACGAAGCCAGCCGACAGCACTGGAAAAACTGTCCGAAATGCCAGAAACGAATCAAAGATGAAGGTCTCGGCGATGAAGACGGTCTGCAGAGCTACATGATACGCCGGATAGAGAAATACGTCAACAGCAAAGGGCGCGACATAATAGGATGGGACGAGATTATAGACGGAGGAGTTGCACCGAACGCCACCATCATGTGCTGGCGTAGTCCTGACGGAGCAATCAAGGCAGCCGAAGAAGGACACGACGTGATTATGACACCCGGAAGCAATTACTACCTCGATGCCCCGCAGGCCGATCCCGAGACGCAGCCAAGAGCCTTCGGTCCGACAGTCACTATAGGGCGCACATACTCATACAATCCCGTTCCGGCATCGGCAAGCGCAAAAGCAGCAAAGCACATCATAGGCGTTCAGGGCAATACTTGGGCAGAACAGATTCCGACTCCGCAACATGCCGAATATATGATCTATCCGCGAATCATAGCGATTGCCGAAACAGGCTGGACCCCACAGGAACGCAAGGATTCCGTCGATTTCATGCGGCGCATCAACAGTGAAGTGAAGCATCTCAAAGCCATAGGCTACAATCCCTTCATGCTCTCGGAGCGCGTGCAGGTCGCGCAGGATGTCGACAGGGAGAACGAGCGCATACTTGTGACACTCACCTCCGAAAGGATGCCTTCCGAAATCCGCTATACGACCGACGGTAGCGAACCGACGGCGGAATCAGCGCTCTACACCGCCCCGATAGCCGTCAAGGACTCGATCTTCCTTGCCACCCGGATTTTCGAGAACGGGAAGCCGCTCGGCGATGTCGTGCGAATGCGCACCGACTACCACAAGGCTATCGGCAAAAAGGTGACATATCTGCCTAAAGGACACTACTACATGCACAACGAGGTCTACAAAGGCGGAGGCGACACAGCGCTCACCGACGGACGCCGCGGCGGCAAAACATACGTCGACGGGCGCTGGCAGGGTTTCTGTCCCGGAGACATGGATGTGGTAATAGATCTCGGCGAGACAATGCCGGTACACAGGATTATGGCCAACTTCATGCAGATGCGCACGCCGTCGGTATTCCTGCCTGAGAAAGTAGAAATCTGGACTTCCACCAACGGCTCGGACTACACTCTGATTAAAAGCGAAACTCCAAGCGAGGAGGAAACTGCGCCTGATGTTCTTTTCCGCGACTTCGGATGGACCGGGACTCCCATAGAGGCACGTTATATCCGATTCCACGCCATGCAGGACCATCGCGGATTCCTCTTTACGGATGAAATAGTGGTGCAGTAGAGCAACAATACATATATAAAGAGAGCGGCCTCCGTGGGGAAGTCGCTCTTTTTGAGGTACCAAGCAGAATCGAACTGCTGTAAACGGTTTTGCAGACCGGTGCCTAACCACTCGGCCATGGTACCCTATCGCGGTTTGCGAGGGCAAAGTTAGGAATTAATTTTAATCCGTGCAAATATTTTGAGATTTATTTTGACTCAGGCACACAGATAGAGGAGCCATATGGAAAAAAATCGTTAACTTTGCAAATAAAATGGGAAGAATACTCGCTATAGATTTCGGACGCAAACGTTGCGGCATAGCCGCGACGGATCCTCTGCGCATCGTGGCATCGGGAGTATGCACCGTTCCGACGGCTCAACTTGTCGATTTCATAACCCGATACCGGGCGGAAAACGGTATTGACTACATAGTGATAGGCGAACCGCGCGACATGCACGGCGATCCGTCGGAATCGACACGGTTTCTGCGGCCGGCCATAGCGAGGCTCCGCAAGGCGCTCCCGGACCTCGAAATAGTGAATTTCGACGAGCGATTCACCTCTGTCCTTGCCCACCGGGCTATGCTCGACGGAGGTCTGGGCAAGATGGCACGCCGCGACAAGGCGCTTGTCGACGAAATTTCCGCAACGATTATCCTCAACGATTACCTGCAGAGCAGGGAATATCAAGAAAATACGAAGTTATGAAACTACCTGTATACCTCTACGGGCATCCCGTACTCCGCAAAGTAGCGGAACCGTTAACGCCCGAATATCCGGATCTGAAGCAGCTCGTGTCCGACATGTATGCCGCGATGTACGAATCGGAAGGAGTGGGTCTGGCAGCACCCCAGATCGGGCGCAGCATCCGTCTTGTGGTTATCGATGCCGATCCTGTGAGCGAGGCATTCCCTGAATGCGCAGGCCGCAAGCTGACGCTCATCAATCCGGAAGTGACTGTACTCGACGGAGACACCGTGACGCGTGCCGAAGGCTGTCTGAGCCTGCCCGGCCTGTCGGAGAATGTGCCGAGAGTCGAGCACATACATCTGAAATGGGTCGACGAAGACTTCCGAGAGCATGAAGAAGAGATATCTGGATTTCTTGCCCGCATCGTGCAGCATGAATGCGACCACCTCGAAGGCATCGTCTACACCGATCATATTTCCGGCATCCGCCGTCAACTTATCCGCCGCAAGCTCAACGACATAGTAAAGGGCAAAGTATCGGTAGACTATCCCGTCCGCTTTGCTCCTTCGGCTCACAAACACTGACAAAACAATAAAGATAGTATTGTCTCAACCATAATCCTTAAACCATAATCCATACTATGGCCGACGACAAGAAAGTAATATTCTCAATGGTGGGCGTTAGCAAGATTTACCCGCCCCAGAAACAAGTACTCAAAGACATATACCTCTCGTTCTTCTATGGTGCGAAAATCGGCATCATCGGTCTGAACGGCTCCGGTAAATCATCACTTCTGAAAATTATCGCCGGAATCGACAAAGATTACCGCGGCGAAGTGGTATGGGCACCCGGATATTCCGTGGGCTATCTCGAACAGGATCCCAAACTTGACCCCGACAAAACCGTGATCGAAGTTGTGCGCGAAGGCGTGAAGCCCATCATGGATCTTCTTGCCGAATTCGACAAGGTGAACGAAGCATTCGGCGATCCCGATGTACTCGAGGATCCCGACAAGATGGACGCACTCATCCAGCGCCAGGCCGAACTTCAGGATCACCTCGACGCCGCCGACGCATGGAACATCGACTCTAAGCTCGAACGCGCCATGGATGCGCTCCAGTGTCCGCCCGACGATCAGATAATCTCCACCCTCTCGGGAGGCGAGCGGCGCCGTGTGGCCCTCTGCCGACTTCTGCTCCAGCAGCCCGACGTGCTCCTGCTCGACGAACCGACCAACCACCTCGACGCCGAGTCGATCGACTGGCTCGAGGCTCACCTCCAGCAATATCCCGGCACCGTTATAGCGATTACCCACGACCGCTACTTCCTCGACCATGTGGCAGGCTGGATCCTCGAACTTGACCGCGGCGAAGGCATACCCTGGAAAGGCAACTATTCGTCCTGGCTCGACCAGAAGACCAAACGTATGGCACAGGAGGAAAAGCAGGCATCGAAGCGCCGCAAGACCCTCGAGCGTGAACTTGAGTGGGTACGCATGGCTCCCAAGGCACGTCAGGCAAAGGGCAAAGCACGACTCAACTCCTACGACAAGCTCCTCAACGAAGACCAGAAGCAGCGTGAGGAACGCCTCGAAATCTTTATCCCCAACGGTCCCCGTCTGGGCAACAAGGTGATCGAAGCCAGCCACCTTGCAAAAGCATTCGGCAACAAGCATCTCTTCAACGACCTGTCGTTCTCGCTGCCGCCCAACGGCATCGTAGGCGTCATCGGCCCCAACGGAGCGGGCAAGACCACCCTCTTCCGTCTCATCATGGGTCAGGAAAAGCCAGACAACGGCTCTTTCGATGTCGGCGAAACCGTCAAGATCGCCTATGTCGACCAGACACATCACGACCTCATCCCCGAAAGCACTGTATACCAGGTTATCAGTCAGGGCGTGGAAACCTTCCGCATGGGTGGCCGCGACGTGAATGCCCGCGCATATCTTTCGCGCTTCAACTTCACAGGCGCCGACCAGGAAAAGAAAATAGGCGTACTCTCCGGAGGCGAGCGCAACCGCCTGCATCTGGCCATGGCGCTCAAGGAAGAAGGCAACGTGCTCCTGCTGGACGAACCGACCAACGATATCGACGTCAATACCCTCCGCGCTCTTGAGGAAGGCCTCGAGGACTTTGCCGGCTGTGCTGTCGTAGTCAGCCACGACCGCTGGTTCCTCGACCGCATCTGCACCCATATCCTGTCGTTCGAAGGCGACGGAAATGTGGTATTCTACGAAGGCTCATATTCCGACTACGAGGAATTCAAGAAAGCGCAGAACGGAGGCAAGGAACCTCCACGCCGCCGTTACCGCAAGCTGATGGAATAAATTTTGCTCAATCAAAAAAAATTGCTACCTTTGCAGTCGATTTCGCAATCTCTGGCAGGACAAGCAGCCTGCGAATATTGCGAGTAATGTTAACATTATAATAAACACTATCAATGGATTTGATTAAAGTTGCCGAAGAAGCATTTGCAACCGGCAAACAGCACCCCGAATTTGGCCCCGGCGATACCATCACAGTATCCTATCGCATCAAGGAAGGCAACAAGGAGCGTATCCAGCAGTACCGTGGCGTCGTTATCCGCATCTCGGGCGAAGGCGCAAAGAAGCGTTTCACCGTACGTAAGATGAGCGATAACATCGGCGTAGAACGTATTTTCCCCATCGAATCGCCGTTTATCGATTCTATCACTGTCAACAAATACGGCAAGGTACGCCGTGCAAAACTTTACTATCTCCGCGGCCTGACAGGCAAGAAAGCCCGTATCAAAGAGCGTCGCGTAGTGAAGAAAGACTAAGCACGAATCCACAGAGAACTAACGAAGCCACTTCCCCACGGAAGCGGCTTCGCTTGTTTTTTTCGATTGAGGACTAATCGAGATTAATCGGGAATCATCGAGATTAATCCCGATTAACTCGACTTAGTCGCGTAGCTCGTAGGTGATGTAAGTCACTACGCGGACTGTCTTGATATAAGGAGTGTACTGGTCGCGGTCTTCGATCGAAAACTGGCCCTGACTGGCAGTCTTGATCTTGCCCAGATGACTGTGCGAGTCCGCGGCGAATTTGTCGGCGGCCTCACGCGCATTAGCCGTAGCTGTGGCGATCATTTCAGGCTTGATTGAATTCAGATCGGTATATTCGTAAGTGGTGGGATAATTCCAGTCGCCGGCCACCACAGCGATACCCTGACGCAGAAGTTCTGCCTGCTTGGACATGAGATCGCGGACCTTGGAGATTTTCGAGGATGTAATGACCATCACATTGGTGACTGAATAACGATAGACGATACGACTTGCGTCATAGGAGTTGGCCATATTGTCGGTCACCTGAGGTGCATTGATGGAGATTTCCGACTCCTCGATTCCGTTCTGCTTGAGGAAAGAAAGGAGTGCCTGGTTGTTCTTCTGGATATTGTCGTAGATTGTGGGGAGATCGTTGCCCATCTCTTTTGTCACGATAGGCCATGTCACCTTGTTGGCCTCGACTTCCTTTTCACAGAGTCCGCGGACAGTGACCTGACGGTCGCGGTTGACGAAACTATCGATGCCACTTTTGAGGCACAGTCCCAGAATGACAACCGATACAGCCAGAATGGCTGCAGAAATGATCATCTTATAGTCTTTCATTTGCCTTTGAAATTAAGTTTTATGTCAGATTAACTCACACGATGCCATGATTGTTCATGACGGTTTACGGAAGGCAAATATAAGCATTTATTTTCGCAGACGGTTCAAAATACAGACAATTCCCGAAAAACGGCTGATATTTTTGCGCAAAAATCATTTTTTCGGGAATAATATGAAAAATCCAAAAACAAAAGTCATCGTCACCGGTGCGCCACTTGCCGGGCGATGTGCCGACGACGGCAGCTCGGCTCCTGTCCGGACAATAGAAATGAAGAATTTACGACACGATTCATCGGGCTACCTTGTTCCGGTAGGAAAATATCGGGCGATAGAAGGCCTTGACGGCATCTGGCTGCCTCTCGGACACATAGGGCAACGTCTCGTCGCAGTATCCGGAACTCAGGTCAGGGCAGTATCGGAAGAGGGAGACGCCAGCATGCTTAACGCCGAAGACACATTGCCTGGAGAAGCACTTAATGCCGTATCATGTCAGGACGGCACTCTCATTGCAATGACTCCGGCCGGCCCGGCAAGAATCACGATAGAAGACGAGAACATAAAGGTAACAAGGCTTTACGATCCTTTCCCACCCATTATCCTCTCGGCAACAGACAGCAGCCCGGTCACGGCCGATATCGCGGAAAGAAGTCTGAGCCGTAGCTATACATCCGGGCGCCTCGGGACTGCCGACAGCCACGATGTAATAGCGGATATTACAGCAGCCTATCTCCACATCGCCGCCGAATCGTCTGCTGCCGGGCTATTTGTACAGCCGGTACTGGCCCGATACAAGCTGCGCGACCGAGAGGGACACATCCTGTACACTTCAGGGCCTGTGCTTCTGTGTCACAGTTCGGGAGCACAGTGCTGCGATACAGTCAGCATCTATTCCGACGACCGCAAGACCTTGAAACCCTATTCCATAGCAGCCAAAAGCTGGAGACTGTCTGCAACATTCAGTGCCGCGACTCCCGGGCTTGCCTCCGAAGCGGCGACTGCAGAAATATGGCTCACACCACAATTCCATCCCTGTGAACCCGGAGGAGCCGGGACAGTCACGGTCAGTCGCGGGACTTCCGCCGACAACCCCTATCTTCAGGCCCGTGTGCCGGGTCTGCAAAACGGACTTGGCAGCAAATGGAAAGACCGTGCCTCCAGTCTTATCATGAAGGCGATTGCCCGAATCGATGATATCGAGGAGCGTGTTGCCGTCATCACTGAACCGTTCGGCTCAACGGAACGCACCATCGATATAGCCGTTTCGCCCGATCCTGATGTAGCATCTGTGTCGCGCCGTCTCTCCGCCGCACTGAAAGCACCGGTGCGCCGCTTTACGGCCGAAGATGTATTGCTTTCGACACCTCATTCATTTTCGGCTTCCGTAGCTGCAACTGATGCCGCGACCGTGGCATGGGGCGATATCACAATCCGGCGATTCACCGGATATGCCATCAGGACAATCGCAGCAGGAAATGGAACGGCAACTCCCTGGCGCATCTATACAAAAGTGAGATTCTCGGACGGAACATCGCTCGCCCGCACCGATTCGGGTACTTCCGGCGCTCCGGATCTTTTCAGCCCGATCCTCACCTATCCGTCGCCGGATGCCGTGGAAATAGATATGCAGATCACCGCCGGCGGAACCGAAACAACAGCACGTTTCCCGCTTACGCCTGACGAAAGCGGCCGTTGTGCCGTCTATATCGCTCCGGCAGTGAAGCCATTCACACCAAAGGATGAAGTTATCAGCGACATATCCTTCACCAATCCCCCGCAGGACCATCTGCCCGACATCGTAGCAATCGCCGATGCCTCCGATCCCCTGACCATAATCAGCTCGGGATGTCCCGGAGGAGGAAAAATCCGTTCTGTGGAAGCATTCCGGATTGCCTCGCAATCGTGGGAATTCGGGCGCAGCCGCTTTGTCGCAGGCACAACAAAAGGACTTTGTTCCATAGGTGTCAGTGCCGACCGGAGATCTCTGTCGCTTAGGAATATTTTCAACGAAGAAGTCTCATTAACGCATTCGCTTGCGGCAGCCGGAACGTCGGTATTCGCACTCGCAGGCAATCCGGCATCATTAGTTAAAATCCCGGCTACTGGAAGCGCCAGAGTATATGCCGGTCCGGACAACTATAAGGCGATAGCATTCAACACACAGCGCAATGAGCTGACCGCTTTCCGCGCCGACGGTTCTGCCAGAGTATTCTGCTTAGACGAGAACGGCGGCAGCTATACAAGAAGCGGAGAACCCGTCCTCGCCGCAACGGGCAATTATATCGTGACCGATACGGGAGTTTTCCGTATCGACATGGAGACAACGTCCCGTATGCCGGTTACAACAAGTTTCTTCATCAACCCCTGCGCATCGGACTACGGTCGCATAACTATGCTCGAAACATTTATCGCCTCGTCGGATGTCAATGCCATGCTTAAACTTGAAGGCTGCGGCATCACGGACTCGGGACGATGGCTTATGCTTAAAGCCGATATACGTGGAGAGATCCGCAGTCCGGTGATCGTTCATCCCCTCGCACGACCGGCACGAAGTGCGATAATAACTTTCGAAGGTATCGTAAGTTCAGACTTCCGGTTCAAAACATTCCGATTCCATACACTATGACAGACAACATAGAAGTACTCGAGACCATCGACGAACTGCGGTGTCGTTTCCGCAATCTGAAAATCGATCCAAAGAAGGGCTTGAACTGCACCGGGCATAGAGTCGCTGTTTCAACTCCGGTGGAAGGGCTGCCCAAGGCATATATTCCGGTTTCAATGACAGAAGATCCGGCCTATGCCGCTGCGGGCGCCGACCCCGGAAAATGGCGACGCCTGCGGTGTCGTCACGATTTCGAATTCTGGGCTTTTTCATGCGTCAGAATCAAATACAAGAGCACATGGGAAACAAAACCATTCATCCTGAACGGGCCACAGCAACGGCTGCTCTCCATACTTGAGAAAGACCGACGGGCCGACAGACCGCTCCGCCTCATTCTTCTCAAAGCGAGACAATGGGGCGGATCGACGTTTATTCAGATGTATATGGCATGGATTCAGATCTGCCACCGGCGCAACTGGAACTCTGTGATATGCGCCCATGTCAAGGACACCTCGGCCACTATCCGGGGCATGTACAGCAGACTTCTTCAGGACTATCCTCCCGACTTATGGACTGAGGGAGAGCCACCACGTCTGCTCGCCTACGAAAGCAGCCAGAACATACGCAGAATATCGGGACGCGACTGCACGATCACCATTGCATCGGGGCAGCAGCCTGACAGTATCCGGGGCAACGACTTCGCAATGGCGCATCTGAGCGAAGCAGCTTACTGGCCGGCAACGCCGACACGGTCACCGCGGGATGTAATAACTGCGGTCTGCGGCTCGGTAAGTCTTCTTCCTTATTCGTTCATTGCCATCGAGTCGACAGCAAACGGCGTAGGCGACTATTTCCATTCAGAATGGATAAGGAGCCGGGCCGGACGCAGCGACAAACGGGCTATTTTCGTACCGTGGCACGAAATCGAGCATTATCATCTGCCTTCCTCCGACCGGCACATGATTCTCTCGTCGATGACGGAAGAAGAAACAGCCTTGTGGAATCACGGAGCCGATTCCGAAGCGTTGGGCTGGATCAGGTTAAAGCGCCTTGAAGTCGAAGACGCCACGCAGATGGCCTCCGAATTTCCGGCGGACGACACGGAAGCTTTCTGCAGCTCGACTTCGGCAGTATTCAATCCAGCCAAAGTCGAAGCCCTGAGAGCCAAGTGCGGCCCGGCGCGGCATATCGGAGAGATAACATCCGGAGGCAGCTCATTCACCGAGGATTCCTCCGGACGATTCGCCATGTGGAAAACTCCGGAGCTGAATCACCGCTATGTAGTCACGGTAGATGTCGGCGGCCGCTCGGCAAAAGCCGATTACTCCGTCATTGCAGTACTCGATGCTTCGGGAGCGAAACCGGAAGTAGTCGGCCAGTGGCGCGGGCATACCGACCACGATATTCTCGCCCGCAAATGCATAGATGTAGCGCAATTCTACAACGGCGCACTCCTTGTGATAGAAAGCAATACATTCGAAACAGACAATGTTGGAGGGAACTCAGATTCGCAGCTCTTCATCCTGCATCGCGTTGCCGACGCCTACAGCAACGTCTACAGACGCAGGAGCTACGACACGGAACGACGGACCGAAACTACAAAAATCGGATTCCATACCAACCGGCTCACCAAATCGATGCTTATCGCAGGTCTGATCGAAGCAGTCCGCGACTCTCTTTATATCGAACATGATACGCAGGCATGCAACGAGTTACTGACTTACGAACAGCACTCAAACGGCTCCTTCGCCGCCAAAACAGGATGTCACGACGACATACTCATGACCAGAGCTCTCGCTCTGCACGTCATTGCTGAAGGCGCAGTACCTGTTTATTCTCCTCCACAGTTTTTCTGGAAGGATGACATATGGTAAACATCAATATACAGTCATTATGAATAACCGTTTTCAGCTAATTGCAGCTGCCGCCCTGACTGCCACCGGAGCCGGACTACTCATAGCCGGCTTCATAGTCTCGCCCACAGGAGAGATACATTCGTCGGTGCTTGTTGCCTTCGGCGAGACAATGACATTCGTCGGCGCCCTCTTCGGCATCGACTATAGATACAGGAGTAACAAATGACATTATGTTATAAATTTTAATAATTACAATACAAAATGTTGCACAATATAAATATTAGTTTTACCTTTGCAAAGTTTTAAGTAAATATCTCAACACCATGCCACTAATTATTCCAAAAAAATATAAGCAGAAGCTCCTGCCGGAGACTACCGAAGTAGCAATCAAGGAAATAAAAGACCTTTTCCAGCAAAGTCTCGCAGAAGCACTGAATCTGCGCCGCGTTACTGCCCCGCTCTTTCTCCTTTCCGGCACCGGTCTGAACGACGATCTCAACGGCGTTGAGCATGCCGTATCGTTCAACATCGATGCCATGGACGGCGCACATGCCGAAGTTGTCCATTCGCTGGCGAAATGGAAACGCTCGAAACTTGCCGCCTATGACATTGCGCCCGGCTACGGCCTCTACACCGATATGAATGCCATCCGCACGTTCGAGGACCTGGATAATCTTCATTCCCTCTATGTCGACCAGTGGGACTGGGAGAAAAGCATCCGCCCGGAGGACCGAAACCTTGATTATCTCAAGGCGACAGTCGTGAAAATATACGATGCCGTTCGAAGCATAGAGCAACATATCTACCGCCGTTTCCCGCATATCACGCCCCGTCTGCCTGAAAAGATAACTTTCATCCACTCGGAGGAGCTGCTGCAGCAATATCCCGACAAGACTCCGAAAGAACGCGAGGCACTGGCGGCAAAGCGTTACGGCGCGATCTTTATCATCGGTATCGGCGCACCCCTGAGCAACGGAGAACCTCACGACGGGCGCGCGCCGGACTATGACGACTGGATTTCGCCAAACAGCGATGACTATCAGGGACTCAACGGTGATATTATCTTCTGGGACAATATCCTCGAGACTCCGTTCGAACTGTCGTCGATGGGAATACGTGTCAGTCCTGCATCCCTCACAGCACAGCTCGAGGCCCGCGGGTGCCCTGAGCGCCGCAATCTGGCATTCCACCGCTCACTGCTCGCAGGAGAACTTCCTCCTTCGATCGGCGGAGGCATCGGGCAGAGCCGACTGTGCATGTTCATGCTTCAGAAAGCACACATAGGCGAGGTACAGGCATCAATCTGGCCGACCGCACAGCTCGAAGAATGCCGACGCGCAGGCATGGATATACTCTGACCGAATTATATAGATTTTTATTCATATACAAAGGGGCCGCGTCGAAGCAGCCCCTTTGTATTTGTCGTAATTAACTGTACTTTATTTTGCCTTGCAGATTATCACAAATCCGCCGTCGGGCATAAGGGACATCTTGAGAGTGTCCTTCTTCATGCGAAGAGTCTCGCGAACAGGCTCGCGGTCCTTGCCGTCGCGGAGGATGGTATAAGTATCACCTTTCTTCAGCATGGGAATGGAGAGATTCAGCGAAGGAATCTCTTCTTTCGAGCCATTGATACCTGCAATATACCATGTGTCGCCGTGCCGTCGTGCGATGACCGCGTAGCGGCCGGGATAACCGGCAATATAACGGGTATCATCCCAGGTTGTAGGCACGTTCCGCATAAAGTCCATCGATACAGCGGGCGCATCGGTAAGATTGTTGGGCGTAAGGGCGAAATTCTGCAGAGGATTCTGGAAGAGGACGCAAGTAGCAAGCTCAGCTGCATCGGTAGTCTTGCGGGCATGGCGCGATTTATTGTCGCGGCTCATGTAGCGGTTCATGAAGCCGCCGCCGAATTCCATGCAACCCACTGCGTTGCGGATGAAAGGATGCAAGGTTGCGTTGAATGCTTCCTCATTGGCAAAATGCTCTTCGAAATAAATATTCTCCGAAGCAAGCACAGCCTCACTGCCGACATAATTGGGATACATGCGCTCCCAGCCGCGGGGAAGGGTGCAACCGTGGAATATCACCATCAGTCCATGATCGTTGGCATCGCTGAGGATATCTTCATACAGGCGCATCGTCTCCTGCTTGTCACCGCCGAAGAAGTCGACCTTGATACCCTTGGCATTGATGTCGTTGAGCCATTTCATCTCAGGCTTGCGCACCAGAGCACGGTCCATACGGTTTGTCGGCCCCTGCACGATATCATTCCAGTAGCCGGACGAACTGTACCATACCAGAGGAGAAACGCCCTTGGCGGCTGCATAGTCGGACAGCTCCTTCATCCCCTCGCGGCCAATATTATTATCCCAGTAGTTGTCGACCAGAAAGTATTTGTATCCCATGGCCTCGGCCAGATCTATGTATTTTTTCTGATCCTCTTTGTTTATCGAGTTGTCCTGCCATACAATCCAGCTCCATGTACCGGGAGCGTAGACCTTCTTGAAATTGCTTGAATAAAGCGGATTCACCACATCCCAAGGCACGGTAGTCTCAACAATCGGCGCGAGAGTCTCTCCTACGGTTATGGTACGCCAGGGCGTAAGAGCCGGGAGTGCGGCGGCAGCTCCGGTCAGACCGTTGCCGTTATTCTCCTCTGCCATAGGGAATGCAATGGTATAGAGGCCGTCGTTGTATTCGGAGAGGTGAGATCCCACATAACGGCTGTCGACACCTGTCTCGCTTACGAGCGCCCAGCCGTCGTCGCCAATACGGAAAAGCGCCGGGAATGTATAGCCGTGGCCATACTTCGAAGGCTCGGTCATAGGCATATCTACCTTATATTCCTCCTCATAACTCGGTTTGGTGCGCTTCCAGCCGATCATTGCGTCGCTCTGGGGAGTGAGGAAAGTGGTGGTATACTCCGGAAGCCTGAAACCGGTAGTCTCGGCATCGATATAGATCGAGCCGGTCTCTGTCTCCTTCGGAATCTCGTAGCGGAATGCAACATCATTGTCACTCACGCGGAAAACAGCATCGAAATGACGGCCCTGAGCAGTCTCGAAAGTGCATCGCATCTCGTTGGCACGATAATCGACATGGCTCTTCTTGATAGTCTCAAGGCTATAGCTCTCCTCGATCGCCTTGACCGGAGAAGCTTTCATGGCCACAGCCTTTGAATAGTCGCCGATATTAGAGGTGAATCCAAGCGGAGAATTGCCAATGAAAGTCTTGCCGTCGTAAGTCACCGAATAGCAGGGAACGCCATCGGCAACATCGACATTCACTTTCAGCCGGCCGTCGGGTCCCGTGACTTCGGCTGCCTGGGCACACAAAACGGCACTGAAAGAAAGCAAAAAGAAAATTCTTCCCATATGTATCAGATTATTCAGTTATGATTTTAAAAGACGTACGAAACTCCGAGCAGCCCGTGAATGGTTCGGCTATAAAGGTCGGGGATTATCTGGTATCTATGCCCCAGAATATTTTCCAGCCTGAGGAAAGTGGAGAACTGCGGTGTTACCTCGTAGTTGGCGCCTATGCAGAGATCGCTTACGCTGCCGAGATTAGCCGAGTAGTCGGATTGGAGAGTATTGCTGTTGTCAAGATTATTATGGATATAGCTATAGCTGATATACCTGCGTGAGGAACGGAGGCGGTAATCTGCATCGACCGTAAGACGATCGACAGGCCGGAGAGTGACGCCGGCATTCAAAACAGCCTTGGCGCGGTCGGCCAAAGCAGGATCGCCCTCGGCATAGAAAGTGCCGTCGAGCCTGACGCTGCCCCATGGTGCAACCTCATAAGATGCCTCAAAACCATAATTAAATCCTTTGAGTTCGAAGTCGTGGTAGTTGAGCGGAAGGCGGGTGAAATCGCCGGTGCTTTGCCATGCGTTGTAGCGCTGAAGTACCATAAGATTCTTCCAATAGCTGTAGCCGGCGAAAACGCCTATCTTCAGCCCGTTCAATGGACGGAGGTTGATTCCGGCACGCGCATCGACAGGAGACTTCGCCATGCTTTCGGCTTCCGCACCAGTCGAGAATGGCGATATTTCGTATTGCCAGCGCAAGCCGCGGATATCGCGACCGCCACGGGCAAGAGCGTAGATATCGACAATGCCGGAAGGCATCCATGCCAGCATCACATCGGGAGCCAGACAGAACTTGCCGGTTGCCGTTTTATGCGCCATGCTGAGACTGACACCGATACGTGCCTTGAAATTATCGGTGGAATAACGCAACGCCGGATTCAGCGTGAGAAGGAAAGAGGTGAAGCTGTAGTCACCTGTCTCGTTGAAATTATCCATGAAGTCCTTGCGGTTGAGAACATCGCCTTTTACGCCGAAATCGAAATCAGTGGCGTCGCCAAAAGAAAAAACATATCCACCTTCGGCAGTGAAACGCATATCGCGCGGTTTGCCGTCATATTGTCCGCTTACGCTCACCGGAATATCATCATTGAGACCGAAATAATCGAATCCGACCTTCAGCCGGTATTTCTGCTGACTGTATACCCCGGCATTGAAGCGGAATCCGTTCACACCGCGATCAGTACCGAAACTCTTCAGACCGGCATGCATAAAGTCCGCATTGGCAGCAAAGACAGCACCGGAAGAGAAGCGGTGCGACCCGTCGATCTGAGTCGAAAAAGTATTGTCGGTAATTTTATTTTCCTGGTATTTATAGGAATAGCCATTGAATCGGGCCGAAGCTCCGAGTTGGGAGTCCTTCGTATCGATAAACCGGTATCCGGCAGCCGCCTCGGCATTATAGGCGGGAAAATATCCGCCAAGGACGTATCCGCGATATCCCGGCGCAGGAGTAAACCCGGTATAAAGCGGAGTGTTCAGATCCGATGCCACCGGTTTGAACTCGGTCCACTGGGTATACATCACCGGCTTGACGCCGAACATGTTTCCGTTGTTTTTTGGCAGAGACGGAAATACGGACGAGAGCGGCGCCGCAGCCGGAAGCTCTGTCACTACAGTACGGTCGACGGTAATTTCTGTCGTAAGATCCTGCGCATATACAGATGCCGCAGCGACAAGAAAAAGAATGGAAGTAATATATCTGTTGCTCATTGTTTCATTTCAATTCATCAAGACGGCTTTCGATCATCATGAAAATATCAGGCTCGTTGCCGGGATAATTGTCGCGCAGAGCCTCAAGATACTGTCTTGCCTCGAAGTCCTTTTTCTGCACCTTGTAGGCATCGCTAAGCACAATAAACCCTCGGGCCACCCAGTAGCTGTGAGGCGAACCGGAGTTGACGAACTTCTTTGCAACTTCAAGAGCCCTCCGTGCGTTGCCGAGCTCGAGGAGCGTGGCCGACGCCTCGACAGCACTTCTGGCACCGAAAAGATCGGAAGGCCGGGCAGCAAGCTCAAGCCACAGTTTGACGGCAGCGTCGTTCTGCCCCGCCTCAGCCATAGACTTGGCCTTGGTAAATTTGGCTTCGTTGATTTCGGCGTTCCCGGCCGATGAAGCTATGATTGCATCAGCGGTAGCGCCGGCTTCGGCATACTGCCCCAGATCACGCTGGGTGCGCATCATGCGCAGACGTGCGGCAGTAGCTACTGTGGCATCCGATGCTTTTTCCACCAGAGAGGTATATAGCTCCAGAGCCTTCGGAAGGTCGCCTGAGGCGTATGCCGCATCGCCCTTATATTCCAGTGCAGTCTCGGCAGCAGGGCTGTCGGGATAGCGGTCGAGAATCTGAGAGGCATATGCATCGGCCTTGCTGTCGTTGTCGGCCATCGCATTGCGCAGGAGAAGACCCAGGCCAGCAGCCGCTCTGGACGATGACGGATGGGCTTCGATAAATCGCTCCATCTTGGTCACACCCGAACCACGCTTGAGCGCCGACTCGGCCGACGAATATTCAAGCTCTTCGGCTTCTCCGGCCGACACTTGCGGAGCATTTTCAACCGAGCCGATAAACGACACATATTCATCGCCGCGTCCTGAACCGGCATAAAGAGTCTTGAGAATCGAGGCAGCCTGAGCGGCCTCCTCGGATGTGGGATATTGTTTGATAACTGCGCGATAAGCGTCCTCCGCGTCGGCGGAACGACCCATATCGAGGTATGTCATAGCCATCTGTATGTATCCGCGGCGTCCCTGAGCCGTACGCGGATAAGTGGATATAAGCTCCTTGTACGTCCGGATAGCATCATCGTTGTGCCCGAGGCTAATCTGCGCCTCCGTAGTCTCAAGAAGTGCGTCCGGCAGGAGCACCGACGAGGGGAAATCACGGCGGAAAGCATCGAGCGCATCCAGTTTACCCTGATAATCGCGGAGATACCCTTTCATTTTTGCCTCATTGAGCACGGCATAGTCAGCCGCCTCGGGATTGGCGGAAAAAGCCTTGCGGTAATAATCCGCGGCCTCACCGAAATCGGCATGAGCCGCCGAGATATCACCGAGTCGGTTCAGCGCATCAGCTTTGGCCGCCTGATCTGAGAGCGACTCGACAGCCTGAGCAAAATACTCTTTCGCGCCCTTGGCATCGCCGCCTCCATAGAGAGCATATGCAAGCTGATAGAGTGCGACGGGTCGGTTGGCAGCAGAACGGGAAGCCTGACGCAGATAGGAACGAAGTTTTCCTACAGCTCGCCCATAATCATTGCGGCGGTTATAGAGAATGCCCTGCGCAAGCTCAACCTCCTCTGCCATTACGGCATCGGCGCCCCTCAGCGTCATGGCTTCGGACAGATATCTGTCGGCCGCATCGGTTTTGCCTTCCTGAAGCGCCTTTGTACCGAGCACATAAAGCACACGCAGACGGGCGCTATTCACTTCCTTGGTGGGATTAGAGACACCTCTCAGGCGTTCGAGGGCGCGCTCATAGTCATTTCCGGCCATGTAGCCCGAGGCGAGATACGCCGATACGCGGTCGGCATATATGCTCCGCGGATAGCGGCGCAGAAATTCCTCGAATGTGTCGATTCCAGATTCGAACGGCATAGCGCCGCCGCTGAACTTGGCAACCGCGAAATTGAAAAACGCGGCTTCGGTGACGGATGGATCAAAATCCATGCCTGCGGCTTTGTCGAATGCCAGAACGGCAGAATCGGTCTCGCCTTCCTCAAGGAGACACTGTCCGGCATAAAGATATGCCGACTGCTGCACCGCTCCCTCGCCATCCTGAGTCACGGGGTGGAAATACCCGAGAGCTGCGGCATAATCGCCTCGGCCGAACGCCTCAACGCCAAGGACATAAAGCGCCGTCGGCTGCGGATGATCGGTCGCTTCAACATATTTCCTGAGATATTCCACCGCTTCCTCCGGCTCGCCGAGACGGAAAAGGGATTCGCCTGCAATACGATTCAGTTCAGCACGGACGGCTGTGTCGGAGGGATTATTTGCCAGTTCCTGACGCGCTCTGGACAGAGCCTGACGGAAATTCTCCTGAATGAGATCGATGGATGCGAGATATACACCGGCCTGACTGGCGGGCGCCTTGGTCCCGCCTGTCTGGCGGAAAAATCCGGCAGCCTCGCTGTAGTTTCCTTTATCGAATGCAATCTTTCCGAGGTAGAAAAGCGCATTCAGACGCACCGACGGATAGCGCGATGCCGAAGCAAAAGCAGTGTTTGCCTCGTTTTCATTACCGCACTCAAGCGCCGAGATTCCTTTCCGGTAATAACATTCGCCTGCGGCCTCGTCGGAAAGACCGGAAGCCTGCACAAGACGATATTGCGCAAGCGCTTCGGCATATTCACCCTGGGCATAATAGCTGTCGGCAATACCTTTCCGTGCGTTTATATATTGAGGTGCGAACGGATATTCGGCAGCAAAACGCGCAAAAGCATCAGCGGCATCGGCATATCGGCCCGCGCCGTATAGCCAGCAGCATTCGTCGTAGGAAGTGTTGATCTGTTCGCGAAGACCCAGCGCGTTGCGGTCGAGAGTCCGCAACTGATCAAGCGCACCTGTATAATTGCCCTGCTGCGCCATCTGCCGTCCGAGGGCTATGGCACCGGCGTTGCCGGGACTATTGATTTGCGCGCCGGCGGCGACTGAGGCAACCGCTAACGCACATGTTATTATTAGTTTTTTCATCGACTTCGATTCTTTCCCTGCAAAGATACACAACAATGCCGATAATTCAAAACAACATGACGCACTCCGGAAAATAATAACAGCGCGGCATCGGAATCACCGGCACCGCGCTGCAAAATAAGATATAATCAGAGGTCTACTTAGCAGTATAAATCTCTATCTTGGAGAAATGGACCTGACCGCGTTTCGAACTGCCGTCAGAGCCGAGAGTGGCATCGTGACCTACAGTAAATGTAACGGTATCGGAGTCACCTACCCAAGTTGCTGTCGTATCGCCGGCAGCCTGAGCGGGATCCATTTTACCCACACTCGGATCAAGAGTCGTATATTTGAATTTAGAGCTGTCGCTGATAGTGAATACTATCTTTGCAATCTTGGCAGAGCCGCTAATCTGTATGGTATTGTCGGCATAGAGGCGTACGCTGCCGGACGAATGGAGGATGGGATTCGAGGTCCCGGAAGCCTTGTCGATAACGACTGTGTAGCCCTGGTCGGTTGTAGTGCCAGGCACGTTGAGAGCCGTTGCCGATATAGTCACAGCGTCGCCTGCGGGAGGTGTCGGAGTGTCACCGCCCTGAGGCGCGGTGTATGAAATCACCTTGCTGCCGGTAGTCATCTGAGGCGTGTTTCCCTTGAAGTTGACGAGCGTGCCGCACACCACAATTTCTCCACCCTTGGCAATCTGATCCTCGGCGGTGAACTTGTCGCCGTTAAGCCATTTGCCGCGATAAATGCTCAGACCTGTGGTGGCGTCTTTTGTGTCGCCGATGGTATATGTTCCGTTGCCGTACTGCGTGCTGATCTCTTTGATCGAGGCTACATACCCTTTCACATAAACATTCTCGATCTTACCGTTTTCGTCCAGAGCTGTAGCGAGCGCGAGAGCCTTAGTAGGTGTATACGGATTTGCCTGAGTGCCATCGCCCTCGGCGGGCGGTGTCGGAGTATCATCGCCGGTCTTGCCGTTGTAGGATACGATCTTATTACCCTGAGCCATTTCGGGAGTATTGCCCATATAATTGACGAGCTTGCCGAGCACAATCACCTCGGCCCCTACAGCAAGCTGATCGGCAGCTGTAAATTTGTCACCATTGAACCAATAACCGCGGAAAATGGTAAATGCGGCTCCGTTCTCGCTATCGCCGATGGTGTAGGTCGCATTACCGAAGTTGCCGGTATCGATGCTTGAGACAGAGAGAATCTTACCCTTCACATAATACTCTGTGGCGGTGGGATTCTGATCCGGGAGCGCACGGGTCACCTCAAGTGCCTTAACCGCATTATAGGGGCTTGCGAGAGTACCGTCGCCCTCAGGTTTCTCGGCTGGCACATCTGGATTCCCGGCTCCGTCGAGCTTATACTCGGTGAGGGCCTTCACGCCTGGGCCGCCGCAGTACTTCATGATATCGCCCTTGACAGCAAGAGCCTTGCCGAGGTTATCCGGCTTGTTGGCCAGAGCCAGTGCGGCACGCATTGATGTCGGCAGCTGGACACCCACGCATTTGGTAGCGTCCGTGCAGTCGGCAGTCGGACCGAGCACAAGATTCGTTGTAGCGGCATTGACATTGCTGAATTCCGTTCCGGCAAGAGTCGTCGACGAACCACCGGTAGGCATGAAGCCGACGATATAGCCCTTGACCCATACTCCGCTCTCTACTGCGGCTGTGGTGCTCTGCGGATTCATAGCCACGATCTGTCCGACGTTGTAGGGAGCTTCGGACGAGCCGCTGCCTTCGGGAATATCGGAACCGCCGATCACAACACCTTCGATTTCGAAGGAATCAGCCTTGCCTGTCACATCGGTGATGCCGTATGTAGCGAAGACCTTGCCGAATTTACCGTTGATGAGAATCTGACGCCCGAGGTTGTCGGCATGATCGCGCAGGTTACCTGCTGTCTGGAGCGCCGTACCCATAGGCAGACGGATCACGAGACACTTGGAGTAATCGCGTGTAGTGGCGTCGGGAGCTATTACGAGGGTGTTGCCGAGAACAGTCGGGGCTTCCCACTGGATATCGTCGTTGGATTTCACTTCCTCAATCTCGGGAGCCACAGCGCCAACGATATAACCCTTGACCCAGCCGGATTCCATGATATTCTGGTCGATTTCCTCGATGGCCTGACCGACAGTGAAGGGTTTGACCTTCGTACCGGGACGCTCACCGACCTTGATTACACCGTTGGCATCGATAAGGATAATCTGCCATGCGGTGTTATAGTAGCTCAGAATACCTACAAGGTCGATATTTCCCACCGGTAAAGTCTCGTTCCAGAAAGTACAGTATCCTGAAGTGCGGACAGTGAGACTTGAGCCGTTACGGTCCTGAAGCGTGGTGTTCTGCTCTTCATTTGTAGTTGCATGATATGCCGAGAATTTACGCTTGCCACCCTCGGGGAAACTGACATTACGGAATCTTACGAGCTGGCTCTGCCATTTCTGAAGACCTTCGGGCGTAGTGCTCAGGTCGGCGAAAGTATTCACTGTAAGCGTGTCGATAGCCGGACGGTCGGGGAGACCGTTGATACGGGCATAATTCTGGAAATATTCCAGCGACATGAACGAAACCTGCCATGACGAACCGTTTTCATACCATGAGCGGCGTCCGATCTGCTCGAGACCGGCGTACTTGCCTATGTCCATGCCTGTGACGTCCAGCACGATTTCCTGGCCGACACGATAGTTCAGGTATAGGTTGTAGGAATCGATCGAGAATGCCATGGCGGCTGTCTCATCCTGAATGATAAGGCTTTTGAAAACGTTGCCTTCCTCATCGGAGGAAATGACACGGCCATGGATTATGAAGCGCTTCGAGGCATCGTCGGGATCCTCGATAGTCTTGGCGTAGTTAGTGGCGTCGTCCCAGAACTTTTCCTTAAGTTCGAGGATGGTTGTATTGGGTTCCAGGCCGGCCTCGGGCACGTCCACGCCGGGAGCGTCAATATCATCCTGGCAGGCCGAGAAGCCGCCCCACAGCGCGGTGATGCATGCCAGTGCGGCGATATGCTGTCTGATAGTTTTCATTTCGGTAAGATTTTATTATTTGGTGCCGTTGACCTTTACATTCTTGATTTCCCATGTATCGGCTCCGTCGGCGCTGGAACCGTACTTGAAGGCAATCTGTATTTTCTTGCCGTCGTAAGCCTTGAGGTCGATGGTTCCGGCATTGGCGAATGTCCACGCGCCGGCTTCGGGCCATGCGGGAATATCGATTTCTGTCCATGCCGTGGCGCCCTCGATGCGGACAGCAAACTTGCAGAGCTTGGTGAGCGTAGTCTGGAATTTGGCTGCGTGGTCGAATGTGACGCTTGTACCGGTTACACCTGAAAGGTCGATCACAGGCGAAATCGCATAAGCCGTGGCTGCGAAATACGTATTGTTGGCATAAGCGCTTCCGTTGAGATAATGCTTGCCGTTGTATTCTTTCCACTGCCATACGTAGGAAAGACCTTCGGGAAGAGTGCCGTTGTCGTATGTCCAGTTGCATTCGGCATCGTCCTCTCCAAGCATCGACACTATGGTGCCGGCCACGGGGGTGTTTCCGCCGGAAGTCTGTCCGTTGTAGCTGATAATTCGGCCGCCCTGCGCCATCTGGGGTGTATTGCCTTTGTAGTTGACGAGTTTACCGCATACCACGACATCCGCGCCCACTTCAAGCTGGTCGGTGGAAGTAAACTTATCGCCGTTGAACCAGTATCCGCGGTAAATGCTGAACCCTGTGCTGCCTTCGCCGTCACCGACGGTATAGGTAGCGTTGCCGAACTGGGTGCTGAGATCGCTGATCGACATGACTTTGCCTTTCACGTAAACCTCGCTCTCGGTGGTGCCGTCAGCGGGAAGAGCCTGAGCGACCTGAAGCGCCTTTGCAGCATTATAGGGGCTTGCCTGAGTGCCGTCGCCCTCAGGTTTGACTTCGGGAACATCGGGCTTGATGTTGTCGAATCCGGTGACACCGGTCGTGTCGTTCAGAAGAATCTGCCAGTCCGATCCGAAATAGCTGAGGATACCAGTCACAGAGCCGGTACCGTAAGGCAGAATCGCGTTCTTGAAGGAAGCATATGAGCTGTTTCGCACATTGATGCGGTTGCCGTCGCCATCGGTGATATAACGGTTGGAAGTCTGAGCACCGGCATATGGCTGCCCGGCATCCTGCCATTTCACTCCATCGATGCGGATGAGACGGCTCTGCCAGAGCATGAGCTGTCCGGCATCAGCCTTGGCAGCGTTAAGCTGCGGGATTGTAGCCAGCGTCGTATCGACTTTCGAAGGCTCGGGAAGAGGCGAACCGTTGCGGGTCACGTGAGCGGTAAACTCGGAGGGATCCATGAATGTCATCTCCTGGCCGCTGATTGCGCCGAACTGAAGAAGGCCGCGGTAACCGCCGATCGACAGTCCGGTAGCCTTCACAGCCACTTCCTGTCCGAAAGGGAAAAGCTCGTAGATGTCGTACTGGTTGACCGAGAATGTGAGAGCCACCTGCTGTCCGTTCTCATCGCGGCTCTGGATGACGATATTCTTGTAGATATTGCCGGATTCGTCGGTAGAACAAACACGTCCTACAAAAACTATCGAGATCGGAAGAGTG
>CABRLF010000019.1 GCA_902471685.1 uncultured Porphyromonadaceae bacterium | reverse complement strand
TTAATAATGCTATTGATATGTCACAGGACAAACTGCCTATCTTAGGTTTTTCACGCTATTGGTGGATTCCTCTTATTACGGGGCTCATTTCCATCGCTTTTGGCATCTGGACCCTTTGCTGTCCCGCAGAGTCGCTCGAAGTCCTGGCATATGCCTTTGCCATCTGTTTTACCGTAGTAGGCATGTTCTACATCGCCTTTGCATGCTTCTCGTCGCGCTGGAGTTCCGACTGGGGGTGGAGCCTCGCGATAGGACTTATTGAAGTCATTGCAGGGGTGTGGCTCTTGTGCCTGCCTGCAGGTCAGCTCACTCTTGCCTTTATTTTCATCGCAGGCTTCTGGTTGCTTTTTGCTGCTATAAACGCTGTCTGCGAATCTTTTGCAGTCAGTGCCGGAAATGTTGGCTGGACAATAGTGTCGGTTATCTTTCTGATTTTTACCATTATTTTTGTAGTCATCTTCTTGTCCGCTCCTATTGTTGGCGGTGTGACTGTATGGCTCTGGCTAGGTCTTTCGCTGATCTGCTTCGGCATCTTCCGTCTTGTGCTTGCGGGCAAGCTTAAAGCTCTCGGTGAATATACCGACGGAGTCCTCTGATATTTCAGGTTTCTGTCAGAAGTTCAAAAGATCTTTGGAAGAGTTGGGCTAATGCATAAAGCTTGGTTCAGCTCTTTCTATTTTAAAGAACAACTGATAAAACAGAACATTGTGGACTACGTTATAATTATAACGTTATATTAAAAGCAGTACGAAAATGAACATCCCCGAATCAGACCTACGGAATCTTTCGCCTCTTGTCAGAGAGATGTTCCTGCGCTGGGAGGATTTTATGGTCCGGCGCGTGAAATTCAATATGTCCGGAAGTGTGGTCCATTCCGAAGGGCATTGTGAACGCGTGCTTCTCTACGCTCTGATTATCGGTGAAAAGATTTTCGGAGAGGCCCGGGAGGATTTTGAAATCCTCGCGCAGGCGGCTGTATTCCACGACACACGCCGGCAGGATGACTATCTCGATGTAGGTCACGGAGGAAGAGCGGCGGTTTACTACGAAAAGTTCTGCCATGTCAATCCCGACATTACTTTTCACCCTGAGACTGTCTTTCTCATGCGCTATCACGACATGGACGATTCCAGAGGTATGAATGCTATCCGGCTCGCTTTCGGGAAAGAGGCACCTCGCGTAATACAGCTGTATGAGATTTTCAAGGATGCCGACGCGCTCGACCGCTGGCGTCTCGGAAGCAAGGGCCTTGATTCACGATTCCTGCGTACTTCAGTTGCGAAAAACATGACGGAGTATTCACGTCATGTCGTCGAAGAGACAGTTCCTCCGGGCGTTCTGAAAGATACCGAAGAGGAAGTGGAGAGAATTGTCCGGCAACAGAAACATTGTTGATTTATGGCACATCTGGAACAACACCGGCATCATGATCATACTTCTGATGCTGTAAAATCGCTCAATGCTGCTTTCATCATCGGCATTTGCCTTAACAGTGCTTATGTCCTTGTCGAGGCCGTCTGCGGATTTTTTTATGATTCGATGGGCTTGCTGTCCGATGCAGGCCACAATCTGTCGGATGTAGCATCGCTGGTAATAGCGATGGTTGCACTCAGACTGATGAACCGTAGGCCAGATGAGAAGCACACATATGGTTTAAAAAAATTCTCTGTTCAGGCTTCGTTCATCAACGCGCTTCTCCTGTATGTGGCCGTCGGTGCCATATTGGTCGAATCGGTCGGAAAACTGATGCATCCTACAGAAGTGGACGGTGATGCTATCGCGTGGGTTGCTGCTGCCGGTGTGGTTGTCAACGGAGTGACTGCATGGCTGTTCGTCAAGGGGAAGAAACGCGATATCAACATCAAAGGCGCCTTCCTTCATATGGCAGCCGATACTCTTGTTTCTGTAGGTGTTGTCGTTTCTGGTATAGTAATCCATTTCACCGGATTTTATATCCTCGATCCGATTATCGGCATTGTCATTGCCTTGATAATTGCATGGTCTGCCAAAGGGCTTCTCGTAGAAAGTACGCGGCTATCCGTGGATGCTGTTCCGCAAGGAGTGGATATGCATGGTCTGGAGAAAGCGCTTGCCGGCGTAGATGGCGTCAAATCGATTCATCATCTGCACGTATGGGCGCTCTCGACCATTGAGAATGCGCTCACTGTCCATGTCGTAATAAATGATACAGCCCGACTCAATAACATAATTACCGAAATAAAGCACACTGCTGAAAAATATGGTGTCGGCCACTCCACGGTTGAGGCCGAAACGGACGGATGCCCGTGTGACGACCATATGCTTTTCGACAACGATTAAGCTCCGTATTACATCTAAACAGACCTTAACATGAATCTGCGCAATAATCTTAATGGACGGATGGGGTTCAAGTCCATCATTCCGGTACCCATAGAAGAATATGAATATCATGAGGACGATGCCGCCTTGCAGAGTCTTGCCTCTGCCTTCGGAGATCTTAGACTGCACCTGCAGACACTCCCGGAAGACGACCGGATGCAGCTGGTACGAATGGAGGCGAATGATTCATGGCGCCTTGCAGAGGATAAAAAAGCTTCTCCGGTCATATTTGTCTCTTCTGCCGACAATGGAAATGTTGAGAATATAGTCAAGGCAACAGTTTACGGCTCTGAAGCTCTGCAGGAGTTACCGCTGAGTACCCGTCTAATCCGTAACATACATTATCTTATTTGCGCCGGGTCAGACTATGACAGGAAATATCGCGGAGAGTACCGCAAATCGCCCGTCTGGATCGGAAAGCCAGACAGCAGCCTGGCGGATGCCGGTTTTGTCCCTCCTGTCCACGAAGACATGACTTCGGCCATTTCAGACCTCGAGAACTATATCAATTATTCGGAGGATAATGTGTTTGTAAAAGCATCAATTTTCCACTATTATTTCGAAATGATCCATCCTTTTATCGACGGTAACGGACGAACGGGGCGGCTGCTAAATACCCTTTTCCTTTTTGAGAATGGCATTCTGCCAGCCCCGGTGCTGTTGCTCTCTCATATCATTTCAGGAGACTATAATCACTACTGCGAAGAAATACAGCATGTCCACGAAACAGGCGATATTTCAGTATGGATCCGCTATTGGCTCGATACGATGATGGAAAGCGCCGAATATACACTGCGGGTCCTCAGAAATTTTTAGTCACGATAACCGCACAAAAAGTCAGCGTCTGAAAAGAATATTCAAATACTCTTTTCAGGCGCTTCTGAATTAAGGTATCGGATACTTTATTTTACCTCCTGAAGACCCTCGATATTGCGGGAGATGTCTTCATCGGGAACCTGATAGTTGTCCAGATCACCGGCGAGATAGCGGTCGTAGGAAGCCATATCGATCAGACCGTGGCCGGAGAGGTTGAAGAGGATTACCTTCGGGGTTCCGGCTTCGTCGGCGGCTTTCGCCTCGCGGATGGCGGCGGCAATGGCATGGGCCGATTCCGGAGCCGGAATTATACCTTCCGACTTCGCGAAGATTGTGGCAGCATCGAAGGATTCCAGCTGCGGGATATCCACAGCGTCCATCAGACCGGAACTCTTGAGCTTGCTCACTACCGCACCGGCACCGTGATAGCGCAGACCGCCGGCATGGATGTTGGCCGGCGAGAAGTTGTGACCTAAGGTGAGCATTGGGATAAAGGGGGTATATCCTGCCTCGTCGCCGAAGTCATAGCGCATCACACCACGTGTGAGTTTGGGGCATGACTGAGGTTCGGCGGCAATGAAACGGGTGTTGTGCTCGCCCGAGAAATTATGGCGCATGAAGGGAAACGCGATGCCGGAGAAGTTCGAACCGCCGCCGAAGCATCCGATTACAACATCGGGATATTCGCCGGCCATTTCCATCTGTTTCTCTGCTTCGAGACCTATTACGGTCTGGTGCAGAGCCACGTGATTGAGGACTGAACCGAGAGCATATTTGCAGTTGGGCGTGCTCATGGCCAGTTCGACGGCCTCGCTGATAGCAGTGCCGAGCGAACCCTGATAGTTGGGATGCTCGGTGATGATCTTGCGGCCGGCTTTGGTCGACATCGACGGCGAAGCGATAACCTCTGCGCCGTAGGTCTGCATCATCGAGCGGCGGTACGGTTTCTGGTTATAGGATATCTTCACCATATATACCGCCAGATCCATGCTGAACATCTTGCATGCCAGCGAGAGAGCGGTACCCCACTGGCCGGCGCCTGTTTCGGTGGTGACGTTGGTCACACCCTGTTTCTTGCAGTAATAAGCCTGAGGAATGGCTGAGTTGAGCTTATGGGACCCTACCGGGCTCACGCTCTCATTTTTGAAATAGATGTGGCAGGCTGTGCCTATGGCCTTTTCAAGGCCGCGGGCACGGACCAGAGGAGTAGGACGCCAGATTTTATATAGATCGCGCACCTCGTCCGGAATTTCGATCCAGCTGTCGGTGACGTTGAGTTCCTGATCGGATGCCTCCTTCGAAAAAAGAGGATAGAGATCTTCGGAGGTAATCGGCTTCATTGTGCCGGGGTGGAGCATCGGTGCCGGTTTTTCCGGCATTGATGGAATGATGTTGAACCATGCGCGGGGAATATCTGATTCCTGAAGCAGGTACTTTTTGGATTCTTCCATAATATGGAAACTTAATTATATGAGTAAGAACTTGAATTAAAGTGATGTACGCCGCCGGATGCCGGCGGCGTGTGTTTATCAGAATTTCACTCTGAAATCCTGGCGGGGTAGTCCCGGGGCCGGAATGACTACGAGCGTGCCGCGGCCATTATCGAAAATCATGCCCTGATGCATCGCTTCGGCAAGTTCGGGCCGAGTTTCGCAGGTGGCGTTGAGTACTATCATGTTTGTCCCTTCGGAGGCAAAGCGTTTCATGCCGGCGGCTGGGGCATCCATCGCGTCTGCAATGACGAAATCAGGCTTAGACGCGGCACTCTCGGTTATGATAGCTTGAGAATACGCTCTGTGGACAGCCATTTTCAGTAGACGTGGTTGAGATGACAGTATCAGTACATGTCCGGGACTGAAATATGCGATGACACGGAATATGAGCCTTATGCGGCGGTCTGCCGATATGTCGGTATAACCGTAGTAGGGCAGCGGCTGCGCCAGAACTTCGGTGACGAAGCGGTAGGCGAACGGCGAGTGGATGCCGAAGCCGTGGCTGTGACGCCAGCCCTTGAAGTAACTTATCGGCGAAGGGAGTCTCACTGTGTCAGACCTTTTTCGATTTCCCGAGACTTACAAATATGGAGGCAAGGACAAGAAGATAGATCATTGTCACACATGCATAGGCCACGCCCGACGTCGCGTGGATCGAATCCGGATCGAAAGTCATGCTTATGTCGTGAGATCCGGCAGGAATCGCCATGGCCCGCAGCACATAGTTGACCCGGGCAAGAGGCGCAGGATTGCCGTCGATTGTGGCCTTCCAGCCCCACGGGAAATAAATCTCGGAAAATACGCCCACTCCCCCTTTGGCTGTGGTGGCATGATATTCCACGGTGTTGGGCGTATACTTGGTCATATAGATGGTATCGCCGGGGGCGAGCGAGGGTTCTTCGGGAAGTACGCCTGCAAATGCGCGGTCGGCGATGGCCTGATGACTGAAATCCATCCTGGCGGCATCGAGACCGGCCATCTCTGCATCGGCTCCTTCAACCCATATGATGCTGTCGACGAGCCAAACACAGCCCAGGGCATTGCTGTTTCTTACCAGCGGCGCCTGGGCATCGCCTGTTATCACGTATCTTGCATTGAGCATATCGGCTACGGCATAGGCGGTCCGCAGCTGTGCTGCCTGATCGGCGACGGTAGGATCGTCCAGCACGGGATCATCGGGGAAATATCCCATCTGAAGCATCGGCATTATCTTGCGCTGTATGAGATCTTCGTAGCGGTTGAGTTTGGCTGCATGATAGCCGCCCACCATGGAATGGAAATACGAGCGGTCGGGCGACATGAAGCCGGGGATATCGAGCACGCGGTAGTGCCCGTCTTTGTCTGCGAGTATCTGTTGATCCAGAGCGTCAGGAGTTATGGCGATAACGCCGGAAACACTTCCGGGCGCGAACGAACTGTGTGACACATAGCGTTTGTCGGCCAGATAGAGGTCGGCGGTCACGGCAACGCCGATGGTTCCGACTGCGAGACCGAGGCGCGTCTTGCGGCTTATGAACAGACCGATTGTACCGGCGGCAATGGCAAGGAAGAGCAGAGAGCGGAGTCCGTCGGAGCGTACCATTCCCTCTCGCAGGGCGGTAATGGCCGTGGAGTTGGCGGGATAGGCCAAAGAATATGGGTAGATTACCTGACTGAGCTGCGATTCGGTGTAGCCCGACTGGAGCGCGTACTGAGATAGCTGATGCTGTATGCTCTCGGCGGTGGAGATGTCGTTCTGTGTGATTGTGCCGCCGAATATACCCGGAGTGAGGACGGCAAGTAGTGCCACCAAGGCGGGGAATCCAAAGCCTATACACAGAGGGTTGCGGTAGCGGGCCCATGCTTCCGTGCCTGCCTCGAAAATCTGTGCAAGCGCAAGGATGGCCAGAAGCGGCATTGTGAATTCGGCTACGACAAGGATGCTCTCCACGGCTCTGAATTTATTGTAGAGCGGGAAGTTGTATATCATCCAGTCGGTGAGCCACTCGGCATTGTAGCCCAGGGCGAGAAGGACGGACATTATGGTCGATGCCACGAGCGCCCATTTGAGCGGGCCTTTGACAATGAAGCAGCCCACCAGGAAGAGCGCGAAGATAATGGCGCCGACATAAACAGGGCCGTTTGTGCCTTCCGAGTCATTGAAATACTGAGTCATGTACTGCAGCAGCGGAGCGTCGCTATATGCGGCAGCGCCTTCCAGTTTGTCAAGGCTCATAGCTTTCATCTCGCCTCCTTCGGGACGCGCTGAGGCTCCGCCCTTGATGTTGGGCACGATCAGCGAGAACATTTCCGATGGGCCGTAGCTCCAGCCTACAATATCGTTTTTGGGCAGACCGCCTGTCGGTCTTACTGCCGGAGTTTCTGACCCGCGCTGTGTAATGGGAGTCAGTTCGCTCTGAGAGCGCTTTGTCTCCTTGGCGTATTCGTATGTGTTGTAGAGCGATGGCGCGTTGGCTCCGACAGCCAGTGCGGCGGCCGCGATAGCGATGCCGGTAGCGGTCAGCCATTTGACGACACGTTTCTTGCGGATGGCCTCAATGAGGTAACAGATAGCGATGATAGCGCATACAAGCCCGAAGTAATAGCTCATCTGCACGTGGTTGGCGTTCAGCTGAAGCATCCCGAAGATGGCTATAAAAGCTGCTCCAGCCACATATCTGTGTCTGTACAGGAGGAGTAATCCCGCGATTGTCGGCGGCACATAGCTCAGAGCCAGGAATTTCCAGATATGTCCTGCGCCTATGATTATGATGAAGTAGCTCGAGAATCCCCACGCTATCGCTCCGATAAGGGCATAATACCACCGCAACCGGAGTACGAAAAGCAGGATGAGGAAGCCGAACATCATCATGAAGAGAAGATTCGACGGAGCCGGAATTCCGAGGCCGTAGACTGCGTTCAGCCATGAGAAGAGTGAGTTCGACGGATAGGAGGGGGAAATCTGGAATGTGGGCATTCCGCCGAAGAGAGCGTCGGTCCACAATGCTTTTTCACCGGTAGCTTCTTCGAAGAGCTTGGCTTCCTGACCGTTGGCGGCGCCTTGCTGCATGTCGGCCTGTCGCAGACTGTTGCCTTCAAAGTTGTCGGGATAGAAAAAAGCGAGCGACAGCACTGCCAGCACTGCCACCGATATTATGAAGCCCCACACCTGCGGGCGTCTGAAAAACTCTTTGATTCGTTCCATCGTTTATGCTTTTTCGCTCACAAATACTTTTTATTTATCTACTGACGTTCGCCGAAGATTGCCGTACCGATTCGCACGAGTGTCGCACCCTCGGCAATGGCCAGCGGATAATCGTGGCTCATGCCCATTGACAGGATGTCGAATCCGCGAAGGTCGGGGCAAATCGCTTCGATTTCGGTTTTCAGAGCCGCTATACGCCTGAAGTCGGCCGACACGCGTTCGCGGTCGTCGGTATTGGAGGCCATGCCCATTATGCCGCATATATGTGTCGCTTTCAGATTCTCGAAAGCCCTACGGCGGAAATAGTCCAGCAACTCCTCGGGAGAAAAACCGAATTTGGTTTCCTCCATCGCCACATGCACCTGCATCAGGACGCGCGATGTGACACCGGCAGCCGCCGATTCTCGGTCGACGATGTCGAGAAGACGCTCCGAATCGATGCTCTCGATGAGTGCTATCCGTCCCGTTTCGACAAGTTTGCGAACTTTGTTGGTCTGAAGATGTCCGATGAAATGCCACCTGATATCATCCGGCAACGCGGGAATTTTGGTCAGGAGTTCCTGAATGCGGCTTTCGCCGAAGATGCGCTGACCGGCTTCATATGCCTCGCGCACCATCTCTGCCGGGTGAAATTTGCTCACAGCCACCAGTTCGACACTCTCGGGGAGCGTCGAACGGATAGCGGAGATATTTTCGGAAACAGACATTACTGAACCACTTTCATCTTGTAGACATCCATGATCATGGTTTCGTTGATCTGGACAATCTCATAGTCGGCCATGGTGCCTTTCATGCCTTCCTCGAAGCGGGCGACGGCATTCTTGAAGTTTGCGGCCTGAACCATGATCTGAGATACTGACCGTTTCTCGGCGGCGGTTTTCTCATCGATGGTGATGAAAGCCACTTTGGTGAGATACCAGCGGTCGCCGGTCTCGTCCCACATTATTTCGGCGATCTTGGTAGGCTTTATTGCCGAGACAGTGAATTCGCCTGAGATATATGGAGTCATTTCCTCGGTGATGCGTGCTTCGGCTTCGGTGAAGCTGAGAGCGTCGACGAGGTAAGGTTCGGTTACTTTTTTTGCAGCTCCGTTTTCCTGAAGTTTTTCGTAGCGTACTTTACATTCAAACCACATAGTCTTCTTTACTTTTGGTTAATACAGTTATACCTATTTGTTTTTCGAGTTCAGAATCTCTACGATCACCGGATAGAGCTTGTCGGCGTAGTGCACGAAGCCTAAGTCAGTGAGGTGGATTCCGTCGACAGTACCGTCATCTTCCGGTCCGTCGAGATTTATTGAGTCAATATAATATAAATTGTCGGGGTTTTCGGCTTTCAGCCGCTCGTAGTTGCGGCGGTATGCCTTGTTCTTTTTCGGCAGATAGTCACCGAAGTAGGAATCATATCTCGCATAGGGGTAGATCGGCCCTTCTACCATGAGGATAGGAACGTCGGGACGTGCTTCACGGATAATTTTCACGAAATCATATGTCAGCGTGTCGCACATCATCTCGGTGCAGTTCGGGACCGGATCAAGGATTATAAGTTCAAGGTCCGGAACCTGTGCTATGGCCCGTGCCACCGGAAAGTCCATCTTGCCCTGACCGCTGAAGCCGAGGTTGATCACTTCGCGGTTGAGGCGGCGTGAAAGTATATTCGAGGAAGCCATGCCGGTTCGCGAGGCGCATCCTCCTTGCATGATGCTGGTGCCGTAGCAGAGAATTCGGCCCTTGGGGCTGATCACTTCGGGGTTGCCCTTGGTGATCGTAGCAGTGGAATCAACTTTAACCTCGAAATCGAGAACGCCGTCGTAGAGGGGGAGGTAGATCATATACTCGCGCATGGCGGTTGTGTCGAGGTTGCTCACGTATGTCGTTTCGCACTTTTTCTCCTCCGGATTGTTCACTGCCGGGCGGTTGGTGTTCACATGACGCCAGACAGAATCGCCTTCCAGAATATAGAGGTCGGAGCCTTTGAGTCCAGTATCTGCCATATGGAGCATATGTCCGTTGCGCAGGAGATGATAGCGGGCGCCTATGCGCGATGAGTTGGTCGCAAAGCGTATGCCCATGCCGGCCGACTCTTCCTGTCGCTGCCAGAGGGCTTCGCGGACACTGTCTTTGAGCCACTTGGGGAAGCGTGAGTAGGTACGCTCGGAATCATTGAACCCTTTGTTGATGATGCGCAGACTTTCGCTGTCGACATATTTCCACGGTTTTTCGGGAGCATCCGCGGCCCTGAGCTGGAAAAGGCTCGTCAGCACAAGCAGGATGGAGATAATAAGACTGTGTTTCATGTCGGTAGAGACTTTTAGCCTATAAGTTCGTGCGCCAGAATAGCCATACCTTTTGTTGCCGGCTCGGGAATCACATGCACGCCCGCCGGCACCTGAGCCGGATGCGGGTCGATGTAGTAGACAGGCACGCCGGGACGGACATAGCGCACCAGTGCGGCAGCAGGATAGACGTTGAGGCTTGTCCCGATGATGACGAAAATATCTGCCTGAGACACAAGTTCGGTAGCAGGCTCGAAGTTTGGAACTGCCTCCTGGAAGAAAACGATATGCGGACGCATATGGTGGCCGTCGATTGTAGTATTGACGTCGGTTTTGTCGTCGTAGCCAGAGAGCGGACGGATGAAGTCGGGATCATCGATGGCGCGGATCTTCATCAGCTCACCGTGCAGATGCAGAATATTCGAGGAGCCGGCACGTTCGTGCAGATCGTCGACATTCTGAGTGATGATATAGACATCAAAGTGGTCTTCCAGTTCTTTGAGAATCTCATGTGCGCGGTTAGGAACCGCCAGCCCGAGGTCGTGACGCCGTTCGTTGTAAAACTTATGGATAAGAGCGGGGTTACGCTCGAATCCGTCGGCACTTGCCACTTCCATCACGGGATATTTTTCCCAAAGACCGCCGGCGTCGCGGAATGTGGTGATTCCGCTTTCGGCGCTGATGCCTGCCCCGGTCGATACTACAAGTTTCGGTTTCATATTTTTGAGGATAGATAGATTCAACGGAATTTCAGCGGTCGTCGGCTGAGAAAAAGATTCGGTTGGGATCGTCTTTCGGTGTCTCCGGCGCTTTTGCAGGATGTGACGACTGTATGAGCGGTTCGCTGGTCTTGGCGGTCGCCACACGCTGAGGAGTGAGGACGCGGCGTTTGTCGCGCTTGTAGGCCGGCGATTTCTCTACCATCTCGATTGCCTTGTCGTCGTCGAGCTGGTCGGGTTCGAGAATGAAGTAATTCTGGGTCTCCTGACGTCGTGTGAATTCGTCGATTTTGTCTTTGCCGTAAGAGGCGGCTATACGCGGATCAGTCGGAGTATCTCCGATACGGGGATGGTGGCCCTGAATGACATTTATCTCGGTGCCGTTGCTTTCCACAGAGATGTCGAAGCCCGATGCCAGAATCGTGAATTTGATTCTGTTGCCAAGACTGTCGTCGTAGCCCCAGCCGAATTTGATATGCACGTGCTGGTTGATTTCTTCCACAAGCCGGTTGGCCTCTTTTGCCTCGGCTACGCTGAAGGTAGGCTGTATGTCGTGAGAGATATAGAATGCGAAAAGCAGTTCCTTCGCCGACATGATGTCGGTGTTGCACAGAAGAGGCGAGTGCAGTGCGTTCTTGATTGCATCGCGCATACGCTGTCCGCGTTCGCCTTCTCCATAGCCTACGGAGATAAGGGCTGTGCGGCCGTCGCGGAGACAGGTGTCGACATCGCGCATATCGATGTTGATATTCGCCAGCGTCGTGACCATGTCGGAGATTGTGCGGGCGGCGGTGGTGAGAATATCGTCGGCCTTCGAGAATGCCTCGCTCCACTCCAGATCGGGGTATATGTCGCCGAGACGGTCATTGTTGATCACAAGCATCGCGTCTACGTTCTCCTGAAGGCGCTCCGCTCCGTCGATGGCGCTGGAGATTTTGCTGATACCTTCGAAAAAGAACGGAATCGTGACAATGCCGACCGTAAGAATCTTTTTCTTCTTGGCCACGCCGGCAACTACAGGAGCGCCGCCAGTGCCCGTGCCGCCGCCCATGCCGGCGGTGACAAACACCATTTTTACGTTGTCGGTAAGAAGTTTTTCGATTTCCGGCACACTCTCTTCCGCTGCCATGGCGCCGATTTCAGGCTTTCCTCCGGCGCCGAAACCACCGGTGGTCTTGGGGCCGAGAAGAATCTTTGTGGGTACCGGTAGCGGCAGGAGTGCCTGACGGTCGGTGTTCAGCACCACGAAGTCCACACCTTTGACGCCCTGACGGGTCATATAGGCGATAGCATTGCAGCCGCCGCCGCCGACGCCCATGGCAATAATTGTCGGAGTCTCAGGTCCGGATGCTTCGGGACTGTTGGAATATCTTGCGAGTAATGAGTTGTCTTCGGGGTCTTCCATTGCTTGGGAGATTTATATTGTTTGGGGGAGAATCAGTTAGTTGTCTTCATCTTCGTCGATGTCGGTGCCGTTGAAGAATCCGACTATACGGTCTCGGAGACTGTTTATGCGGTTTTTGGTCTCGTTGTAGTGGTCGTCGTCCTGCTTATGGGGCCGGGGCTTTTCGTCCTCTATCTCATCTTCATCGGTATAGGGGACGCCATCCTCCTCGTCGTATTCTTCTTCGTATTCCTCTTCTTCGTCGTATTCGTCTTTGAATTTGTCTTCTTTCTTTTTCTTGCGTCCGATTCCGAAGAAGGAGAAGCCTTTCTTGCCATGATTGTCGGTTTCCTGCTCTTCGCCTTCGTCGGGATCATCGCTCATGAGATCCTTGTCATCATCGTCGGAAACGCGCTGGCCGCGCTGGGTGTACACAGGCTGTGTGCGGCGCAGACGATCGATGGTAGGCTGTGCGGCAACAGTTTCTTCCCGTACGTCGGTTTCCACTTCTTCTTCTGTTTCCTCAACGAAGGGGACAGGTTCAGGAATCGTGACAGGTTCGGAAAGGCATGAATCAGGCAGTGTCCTGGCACCTGCGGCAAGAATGGCCACGATGTCGATGTTGTTGGCGTTGTTGCGACCGGCAACTCTGAAGGTAACAGACGCCGGCATTTCGGCCATGCGGACAGGCATCTTGCACTGGTTGTGAAGCAATGTGGCGAATTCAGGAAGACGCGATCCGCCACCCACAAGGATAATCTTCGACAGATCGTCGGCAGTATAGCCCGAACGTTCTATCTGATTGAGAATATTGGCTGCAATTTCGCCGGCACGGGCGCGGACATATGCGTTCACTTCCTGGGCGTTGGTGTTTTCGGCATTGTTTACTTCGCCGAGGGTGCCAAGTGTGATTTTATAGTTTTCGGCGGCCTCTTCGGTAAGTCCGAGCCCCGACATAAGGTCGAGGGTAATGAGGCGCGATCCCATGGGAATGACTGAGAGGAAAGCGAGAGATCCGTCCTTGTATACCGATACGGTAGTTGTCTCGGCTCCGAAATCCACCAGTGCACATCCGAGCTCGCGTTCGTCGGGCGTAAGAACCATATCGCCGACAGCTGTAGGACGAAGGACGACTTTGATGCTGTCGTGGTCGACTTTTTCGAATTTGAGCCGGTCGAGGTTCTGCGCTGTTTCTTTAGCGCAGGTTATGAACATGAATTCTCCCTGTACAGTCTCGCCGAAAGTGCCCACAGGCTTCGGCGTGGCCGTGCGGTTGACATAGAACATCCGCGGAACGGTCTCGACGATAGTCTTGTCGAGCATCACGTTCTGCGATGCCTCGTATTCGAGTCGTGCTATATGGTTTTCGGTTATCTCGCATTCATTGGGGAATTTCAGGCCGCTTTTTGCCGGAGTTGCAGTGAGCGAACGGCCGCCAAGCGAAATTACCGCAGCCTTCACGGACCGCGGAGATACCGCCGGCGCTTTCTCGAGCTTGCGTATTATCTCGTTCACCATCCCGGATACTTCGCGTATGTTCTGCACACGCCCATACCGCACATTTCCTATGCCGGGCAATTCTTCGACGGCGAGTACTGTCATGCCGTCCGGGCCGACAGTAGCCACGCCTCCCTTGATTTTGGATGACGCAATTTCGATTGCAACGATTGTCTTTGGTTCCATTGGACGAGATCAGGATTTTTTAGAATGTGGTTTGTATGGTATCGGAAGGATGGGGCTCGTTGTCGTCTATGTCGAGCGAACCCGTCATTTCTTCTTCGGTCGGCACTGGCAACGGCGCTATGGTTTTGTCGCACCGGCTCGCAACTATCTGCCCGCGCCATTTCACGGCTATGGTGTCGTATGTGTTCCAGCCCTTGACGGGAGACACGCGGCGATAGAATTCACGAAGAAGTGCGAACTTTTCTGCAACACGCGAAGTGTCGCCAAAGTTCACTACATGACCTACGATTGTGGGGACTATGATGATGTTTCCGTCCGGTTCCTGGGTCACCGTGGCTACCATCGCGCTCACTTTCGGATTGCCCGATATATAGTCGAGAAGCGGCAGCAGCCGGCTCGCCGGATGCACGGAATCGAACGTCCCGACAAGAACAGGAACGTCGATGTGATAACGCAACTCGGCGGATATGCGTTTGCCTGAGGCGTTTATGTAGTACGATTTCTTTTCCGGTTCGAATACCCGGGCGACGGGAACCATGGGCGTCACAATAATGTCGAGCAAACCGTTCGAGCGGATAGTGGCGTTTGCATACTGGAGTTTATCGGAGGCATTGAGGCGCGATTCCAGTCCGTAGAGGTCGAAATTGCGACGAAGAGTGCCCGGTACAGAATCGGGATCAAGGCCGCATTCGGCATATACATCGCGGACATTCACGAATTTCGAGGTGGGATCAGTCAGTGTGACCCGCACCCCGCTCATGCGGGCTTCGGACGACATTCGGGCAGTGACAGTCAGGGCAAACCCGTAGTAGGCCGCCATAAGTATGCAGAGCACACACATAAAGACTGACTTCTTGCTCATTGTTACCGGTCAGGATTTTGCATTATCGTTTAAGCTCGCGCACCAGACGCGGCACCTCAAGGCTGAGATCGCCGGCGCCAAGTGTCAACAGGACTTCAAATTTACGATTTTTCGCCGTATCGACAAAATCTTCTTTGGAAATTAGTACTTTTTCGGGCGTTTTAACGCAATCGTATATGATTTTTGATGTTACGCCCGGAATGGGTTCCTCCCTGGCGGGATATATGTCGATGAGTATCACCTCGTCGGCCATCGACAGAGCTTCGGCGAACTGGGGTGCGAAGTCGCGGGTGCGCGTGTAGAGATGGGGCTGGAAGGCCACGGTCAGACGGCGGTCCGGATAGAGGGCGCGCACCGACCGGATGCTGCTTGCAACCTCATCGGGGTGATGGGCGTAGTCATCGATTATGACGCGTCCGTTCGGGCCGCTTTCCTTGAGATGGAATTCGAAGCGTCGCTCTACGCCCGGATAGCTTTTTATTGCCTTGCGGGCGAGTTCAGCGGTAAGTGTGCCCGTAAGCCATACGGCGCCGAGTGCCGATACGGCGTTGATGACGTTGATATCCACCGGCACGCCGAGTTCTATGTCGGTGATTGTTCCTTCGGGATGGACGAAGTCGAAGACTATGGTGCCGTTGCCGGTACGCACGTTGGCTGCATGGAAGTCCCCGTCGTTGCGTCCGAAAGTGTATGTCCTGACGCCTTCCGGCACTCGCGGCACGAGTTTCAGTCCGGTGCGCATAAGCAGATACCCGTCGGGACGTATCAGTTCCGTGAAGTGCGCGAAACTTTCGAGATAGGCTTCTTCGGTCCCGTATATGTCGAGGTGGTCCGGATCTGTCGCATTCACCACTGCGATGTAGGGTGTGAGCTGATGGAACGAACGGTCATATTCGTCGGCCTCTATTACGCTGTAAGGCGATGTGGCACTGAGCATAAGGTTGCTGTCATATCCCTTGAGGATGCCGCCAAGGAAGGCATTGCAGCCCACAGGACCAGTGTGAAGAATATGAGCAGCCATGGATGAGGTTGTGGTCTTGCCGTGGGTCCCCGAGAAGCACAGTCCCTTGCTGTTGCGGGTCACCTGTCCGAGGACGTAAGCACGTTTGCGCACCTCGAATCCTCCCTGGCGGAAGAATGACAGAGGAATATTCGTTTCCGGTACGGCAGGGGTATATACTAACAGTGTGCCGTCGGGATTCCGGAAAGCGTCGGGAACGGCAGTCATGCTGTCGTCGAACGACACAAAGGCTCCTTCCTGTTCAAGTTCGTCGGTGAGGTGCGACCGGGTGCGGTCGTAGCCGGCCACAGGCAGCCCGAGCGACATGAAATAGCGGGCAAGCGCGGCCATGCCTATGCCGCCGATTCCCACGAAATATACTCGTTTTGTATCTTTGATTTCCATTTCGGTTTTTGGTTCGACGCCGGTTCAGCGTCTTATTATTTTTTCGGCCTCCTCCACGATTTTTTTGTCGCTGTTGCGGAGAGCAAGAGCCGATATATTCTTTGACATCGCCTCCAGTGTGTCAGGGTTTTCGATTATCGTAGCGATCTCCGTCCATAGCCGTTTTCCGGCATCGGCATCGAGCACCATGTCGGCGGCGCCTCGTATGGCCAGCGCTTCAGCATTGTGGCGCTGGTGGTCTTCGGCCACATTGGGCGACGGAACAAGGATAGCCGGTTTGCCGAGGAGCTCAAGCTCGCTTATGGTTCCGGCTCCGGCACGTGCAACCACAAGATCGGCGGCACAGTAGGCCCGGGCCATATCGGATATGAAGTCAGTGAGGATTACATTGCCGGGAAGTTTTCCCAACGATGCTTCCTGACAGCGTACTGAGTCGGAACCGCCGCACTGCCACAGTATCTGGAATGGTGATCGGCCCATTTTGCCATCATCCATGGCGGCGATCATGGCATTGTTGAGCGAGCGTGCTCCGAGGCTGCCTCCCGTCACCAGTACAAGCGGACGGTCAGGCTTGAATCCGAGCATTTCTTTCGCCTGCTCCTTGCTCACGCCGGGGTGCAGAATCGACGTACGGACCGGGTTGCCGGTCATAATGATCTTGTCGGCCGGGAAGAACTTTTCGAGATCGGGATAGGCTACGCAGATAGCGTCCGCTTTCTTGGCAAGAAGCTTGTTGGTGACGCCGGGATACGAGTTCTGCTCTTGCAGAAGGGTGGGCACTCCGGCGCGTTGGGCTGCTTTCAGTGTCGGACCGCTGGCATAGCCGCCGACACCGATGGCTATGTCCGGCTTGAAGTCGCGCACCACTTTCCGGGCTATGCGCATGCTTTTCCAGAGCTTCATGAGAACGCCGAAATTGCGCCACAGCCGGTGCCGGTCGAAACCTGCGACCGGCAATCCTATTATTTCATATCCCGCGTCGGGAACACGCTTCATTTCCATACGGTTGTCGGCGCCGACAAAGAGAATATTGCAGTCGGGATATTTGTGCCGGAAGGCATCGGCGATAGATAATGCCGGGAATATATGTCCGCCCGTACCGCCGCCGCTGATGAGGATACGCAGTGGTTGCTTTTCCTGTATTATTTCTGTCTTTTCAGTCATAGTCGTGATTTTGTTTACGAGGCTGCATCGGCCTTTTCTTGTTCAACGCTTGTATTGAGTACAGGGTTGACGGCACGTGCATCTTCAGGCAGACTTTCGGTTTCCTGCCGCTGGCGTGCCTTGTCGTCGGTCACCCTCGCGGCATGACGGGCGCAGCTGAGCATCACGCCGAAAGCGAGCGAGGTTACAATTACCGAGATGCCGCCTTTCGAAATCAACGGCAAAGGCTGTCCCGATACAGGAAGTACGCCCGATACGATCGACATATGATAGAGTGCCTGGAATGTTATGACGAAGGCACATCCCATCACCAGTACTCCCGGCATGGTGTGCTTGAACTTCATGGTGAGTTTCGCACTTCGCCCGAGTATCCACAGGTAGCACAGCAGGATTCCGAGTCCGGCGAAAAGACCGAGTTCTTCGATTATTATGGCGAAGATATAGTCGGAGAACGCCAGCGGCAAGCGTCCGTTCTCACGCGAGCGGCCGATGCCGACACCCTTTACGCCCCCGTGGGCCTGAGCGATGTAGCTGAGCTGTTCCTGCTGCTTTTCCACAGAGAATTTGTCGAGGTGCTTGTTGAAGCGGAAGTGATCTTTGAGGCGGTCGCGCCATACCTGTCCGCGACCGTCCGCACGGCCTTCTACAAAACCTTCCTTGTTGAGCTCGATTACCCGTTCCTGCCGGGGTGTGAGCTTCACGTCTTTCTTAACCGCCGTCTTAAGTCCCACGGCAGCGCAGCCTATCGTGCCGAATATAAGAAGAACAAGCAGGAATTTCTTCAGGGCCATACCTCCTATCAGCATCATGGCGAGGCTGATGCACACCACGATGATAGTGTTCGACAGGCCGTCTTTGAAGAGAAGACCGGCGCATACTCCCAGATATGCCATGGCGATGATCAGTCCTTTTCTGGTCACGTCGCGCTTGTCTTTCTCACGGTATTTTGTCAGAATCCACGCCATGCCCAAAGCCGCCGCAAGTTTCATGAATTCGGCCGGCAGAATCGGGACACCGGCAATCTTGATTGCGCGCTGTGCTTCGTTGACCTCGGATCCGACCAGCTGCACGGCAATCATCATGCCGAGGCTGAATATTACGTAGAGGGGTATCAGCCTGAAGATTATCCGGTAATGAACGTGCTGCAGGATGAGCATGAGCACGAAGCCCGCGGCAAGGAACATGCCGTGGCGTACAACCGGAGCAAAGATGCTGCTGTCGTTTACTTCCTGAATGGAAGCGGAGAAAAGCTCCACGACCGCCACAAGCACCAGAAGGATATATGTGCCCCAGAGGTGATGGTCGGTGCGCAGTTTTCGGACTGGAACCGCCGTGTCGACCGACGGAGCAGCCTGATTTTCGAGGGAGATGGTTGTATCCATAATTGTATTTCGGCGACAGTGGTCTGTCGGCCGGGGCTGTGGAGTTATTTGTTTTCAGTTAATGCGCGGACTGCTTCCTTGAACTGCCGTCCTCGGTCTTCGTATGACTTGAAGAGGTCGAATGAGGCGCAGCACGGCGACAGAAGTACCGTGTCGCCCGGACGTGCGAACTGGCGGCAGGCTTCTATGGCGTCGGCCAGCGAATGGGTGTCGGCCATCTGAGCGACATGGGGTCCGAAGAAATCCATTATCTTTGCATTGTCCTTGCCCATGGCTACTATTGCAGTCACTTTTTCTTTCACTAGAGGAAGTATTTCACTGTAGTCGTTGCCTTTGTCTTTGCCGCCGAGGATAAGGACTGTAGGAGCGGTCATGGCCTCGAGTGCATAGTAGCAGGAGTTGACGTTTGTTGCCTTCGAGTCGTTGATCCAGCGTACGCCGTCGATGTCGGCGGTGAATTCGAGACGGTGTTCCACACCCTCGAAGTCGCTCAGAGCCTCGCGAATGTCTTCTTTGCTCACATCGCAGAGGCAGGCCGAGAGGCCGGCGGCCATGGAGTTGAATACGTTGTGGAGCCCGTTGAGGGCCAGATCGGCGCGGGGCATTTTCATCGATTGCTCGGGGGTGTTGAAAATCAGCTCGTTCTCAGCATCGATATATGATGATGACCCTTCCTCAGGTGTTTCCGAGAACGGCAGCATCTGGGCCTCGGTGACAACATGACGCAGTTGCTCGGTGATGACAGGGTCGTCTTTCCAGAAGATGAAGGCGTCGGTGGGTGTCATGTTCTGCAGGATGCGGAATTTGGCATTTACATAGTTCTGCATCTTGTATCCGTACCGGTCCAGATGGTCGGGTGTGATATTCAGAAGGACGGCGATATTGGCCTTGAAGTCATACATATTGTCGAGCTGGAAAGAGCTCAGTTCGACTACATATACTTCGTGCGGGTCGCGTGCCACCTGATAGGCGAGGCTGTTGCCTATGTTTCCGGCCAGAGAAGCGTCGATGCCCGCATGGGTGAGGATGTGGTGGATGAGCATCGTGGTGGTTGTTTTTCCGTTCGAACCGGTGATGCAGACCATCTTTGAGTCGGTGTAACGGCCGGCGAGCTCTATCTCGCTGATAACAGGGATATTCTTGCTGCGGGCGGCAACGATGATCGGAGCGTCCAGGGGAATGCCCGGGCTCTTCACGATTTCATCGGCACTGAGGATGAGCGCTTCGGTATGTTTGCCTTCTTCGAAAGGAATCTGTTCGGCTTCCAGACGTTCGCGGTATTTGGGGGCTATGGTTCCGCAGTCGCTCAGGAATACGTCCATGCCTTTGTCTTTTGCGAGTACAGCGGCCCCGAAGCCGCTTTCTCCGGCGCCGAGGATTACAAGCCGCCGTTGTCTGTTGTTGGTTTCCATATATTATGCTATATTATATAAGGAATAATTCTATCGTATCTTTAAAGTAACAAATGTGATTGCCGCAAGGACGATGCCGATGATCCAGAATCGTGTCACGATTTTCTGTTCCGGAATGGCACGCAGCGGGCGCTGGATCCAGCAGTCGATGATGCCCGCGTCTTTCTGGAAGTGGTGGTGAAGCGGCGTCATCTTGAATATGCGGCGGTGGGTCTTTTTATAATATGCCACCTGTATCATTACAGAGAGATCCTCGAGGTAGAAGATTGCGCAGAGGATTGGCAGAAGCAACTCCTTGTGTATCAGGATTGCAAGTACTGCAAGTACTCCGCCCAGCATCAGCGAGCCTGTATCGCCCATGAATACCTGTGCGGGCGAGGCGTTGTACCACAGGAATCCTACCAGAGCACCGATGAAGGCGGCCATGAATACCACAAGCTCCTCCGAGGCCGGAACATACATTATATTAAGATATGCCGAATATATGATATTTCCGCCGAGATATGCCATAACAGCCAATGCCAGACCGCTTATGGCCGACAGTCCCGCCGCGAGGCCGTCCAGCCCGTCGTTCAGGTTCACGCCGTTGCTTGTGGCCGTGACGATGAAAATGGTGATGAGGAAGAACACGATCCATCCGCCAGTCTCGGCATGTTTGCCGAGGAATGCTGTAAGGCTCGAGTAGTTGAAGTTATTGTTCTTCATGAAAGGAATCGTGGTCTGAGGCGTGTGCGAGGGGTTGACATCGTAGATCACTTCCTCCACGCGGTTAGTCTCCGAGCTGATCACTTCAGTATTCTTCACTATCACCATTTCGGGATTGAGATACATGGTCATGGCCACGATGCAGCCGAGTCCGACCTGTCCGAAGATTTTGTATTTTCCTTTGAGACCGTCTTTGTTATGTTTCTTCAGTTTAAGATAGTCGTCCATGAATCCGATAAGGCCCATCCACACTGTGGCAAGAAGCATCAGCAGCATGTAGATGTTCGAGAGATTGCCCATCAGCAGGCAGGGAATGAGGATAGCGGCGATAATTATTACACCGCCCATGGTCGGTGTGCCTGTTTTCTTGAGCTGACCTTCGAGGTCGAGGTCGCGTACAATTTCGCCGATCTGCAGCTTCTGGAGACGGTGGATTACTTTCATGCCCACGAAAATGGCTATGAGCATGGCCAGTACGAAAGCTATGCCGGATCGGAAAGTGATATAACTCATCAGGCGCACTCCCGGTACGTCCGATTCCTGAAGAAGTGAAAATAGATAGTAGAGCATAGCGGAATCGTTATTTATTATCGTGTGCGCGGAATGCTGCCTGCAGTTCTTCGCGGTCGTCGAAATGATATTCGGTCTCGCCGATTATCTGATATGTCTCATGTCCTTTGCCGGCAACGAGTATCACGTCGCCGGGCTGCGCAGTTTCCACTGCATGGCGTATAGCCTCGCGGCGGTCGGCAATGATTTCTGTACGGGAGCGCTGGTCCTCGTTCAGTCCTGCGGCCATGTCGGCGAGGATGGCATCGGGGTCTTCGTTGCGCGGATTGTCGCTTGTGAGGATAAGAAGGTCGGAGCGGTCGGCAGCCTCACGGGCCATGATAGGCCGTTTTCCCTTGTCGCGGTTGCCCCCGGCTCCGCATACGGTGATGATGCGGCCGTCGGTTACGATTTCGCCGAGGGTGTCGAGTACGTTCACAAGAGCATCAGGCGTATGGGCATAATCAACGATGCCGGTTACGCCGTTGTCTGAGCGGAAAGGCTGGAAGCGGCCCGCTACAGGCCGGAGCGCGCTCATCATGACAAGTACTTCCTCGCGCGGAACTCCGAGAAGAATGGCTGCACCATAGACGGCTGCAAGATTCGAGGCATTGAAGCGGCCTACGAACATGGTGTCTACTTCCGTGCCGTCGAAATCGAGAAGCATCCCGTCGAGCCGGTCCTCGACCATTTTGACCCTGAAGTCGGCCAGACTGCGTACGGAATAGGTTTTCTTGCGGAGTGCAGGGGTATTCTGCAGCATGACGGCGCCGTTGCGGTCGTCGGCGTTTGTGAGCGCGAAAGCCTCGGGCGGCAGCATGTCGAAGAAACTCTTCTTGGCTTTGAGATAATTCTCGAAAGTCTTGTGGTAATCGAGATGGTCGCGGGTGAGATTTGTGAATATGCCGCCGGCGAAGGTTAGTCCGGCGATACGGTGCTGGTCGGCGGCATGGCTGCTCACTTCCATTGATGCGAAAGTACATCCGGCATCCACCATCCGGCGAAGGAGGCTGTTGAGAAGTACGGGATCCGGAGTGGTATGTTCGGCGGGTTCTGATTCCGTGTCGATGATATTGGCTACGGTTGAGATGAGTCCGGCCTTGAGGCCGCGCATCTTTGCCATCTCGTAGAGCAGGGTGGCGATTGTCGTTTTGCCGTTGGTGCCGGTCACGCCCACGAGTGTGAGGGCTTCGGAGGGGTCTCCGAAAAAACGGCTGGCGAGGCGTCCCAGAGCATCGCGGCTGTCGGCGACACGGATTCCGGTTATTCCATGCGGCAGTTCCGGCAGTTCTTCCGCCACGATGACGGAAGCGCCGGCATTGAGTGCTGCCTGTATATATTTATGCCCGTCGACTGCCACGCCGCGTACGGCCACGAAAAGCGCGCCGGGTGCGACCTGACGCGAGTCGGCGGTGACTGCCGTCACACTGGCTTCGGGGGCCGGCGTGCCGCGCATTTCCAATATTTCTACGGCATCGAGGAGAGAGTCGAGATTTACGTTGCAGTTGCTCATTTTATTACATCAGTTGTGACGCAGTTCGAGTTTTACGTGTGTGCCGGGTCCGGCAAGTGTGCCGGGCTCAGGAGTCTGTGAGGCCACATAGCCTACCCCTTTGAATCCGACGGCATATCCGGCGGCTTCGAGGGTCGTGAGGGCTTCGCGCAGGCTCACTCCGATCACATCGGGTACACAGCCTTCCTGTCGGGGTTTGGGTGCCGCGATCGAGCGCGGTGCCTGAAGCCGCAGTTCTGCGTTAAGTGTCTTATTTCGTTCTTTATTGAATGTCGAGTACATCACCGGTCGTGCCTCGCTACCGGCATCGGCTGGATTGAATACGGGGTCCTTGCCGAGCATTCCGCGGGCAAAGAGTTTCAGCGCCACATTCTTCAGCACTGTTCCGGAGCTTACCGCCGGGCCGCGGAACGGCACTTTCGGGTCGCTGATCACCACGATGCAGGTATATTTGGGGTTCTCATAGGGGAAGAACCCGCAGAAAGTGACTCGGTAGTGGCCTTCGAGATAGCCGCCCTTGAACGGGGTCAGTTTTATGGGGTTGCCGTTCTTGTCCTTGCGCGGACGTTTGTCTTCGAGCGCTATCTTCACCGTGCCGGTCTTGCCTGCGATCTCGACTACATCGCTTTTGAGCAGTTTGGCCGTGCCGCCCTGCTCCCAGACCACGCCGTGCATCATCTGGCGGAGAATGGCTGCATTCTCGGACGACATCATGCGCTCCCGGATATACGATACCGCAAGGGTCGAGTCATGGCCTTCCGGGGTGCGGAGCGCTTTAACCAGACGCGGCCGCACAAACTGGCCGTCGTTGGCTATGGCATTGTAGAATGCGCAGGTATAGAGCGGCGGTATCATGGTCGAGTAGCCGAATACCTGTCGTGAAAGGTCGAGCTTGCCGCCCACGTTATTCTGCACATGCGGGATGTAAGGCGGTATCTCGCGTGCTATGCCGGTATTGAGGCGGTCGAAGAATCCGAGTTCCTCAAGGTCGCGGTGGTAGCGCGAGGGATCGTCGTTATAATATGCCATCGACATCTTCACCATGCCGATATTGGACGAATATTCGATGAATCTCGAGATCGGCAGCGAGCCTGGTGAGTGGGTGTCGCGGATCGGCTTGCGGCCCAGATAAGCGTAGCTGCGGCCGATAGGGAACTCGCGGCTGATCGGCTTGGCGAATCCTTTCTCCAGTGCCACGGCCATGGTCATTACTTTCATCACTGAGCCGGGCTCGTAGCGCTGCACGGAGCGGTTCAGCGCCTCGATATAGCGCGGAGTGGCCGACATGCTGTCGCGCTCGAGGTTCGACATGGCCTTGATGTCGCCGGTCGCAACCTCCATCAGTATCGCGGATCCCCAGTCGGCTTTCGCGTCGATAAGCATCTGGCCCAGCTCGCTCTCGAGGATATCCTGCATTGTGATGTCGATAGTTGTGGTGACTGCGAATCCGTCGCGTGCTTCCCGGGTGACCACATAGCCGGTGCCGCGGTTGGTGACGGCGCGGCGTTTTACTCCGGGTATGCCGTAGAGCAGAGAATCCAGAGCGCATTCAAGGCCCGAACGGCCGTGCAGTTCCGGATCTTCTTTCGTCACTCCCACGCGGCCGATACTCAGTCGCGCCATGGAGCCGAAAGGATATGAGCGTTTCATCACCGGGTCGGCTTTCAGTCCGGTGTAATTGCGGGAGAATTGCCGGAACCACGGCCATTTCTTGATGCGCGTATGCATCTCTTCGGGTACGGCTTTGGCGATGATGAAATTGCGTGTGCGTTCCGACTTTTTCTTCTCCAGCTCGGCGTCGAATTTCTTGCGCCACCCTTTTTTGTCGTGGGCCGGGAAATATTTTGCCAGCGAATCGGTGATCATGTCGAGAGAGTCGACGAATTCGGCGATTTTGAACCTCGGGGTGCGAAAGTCCATCATTATGTCGACATAGTAGAGATTCGTGGCAAGAATCGAGCCGTCCGATGCGAGGATCTCGCCGCGCTGTGGCTCTATGAGGACGCTGTCGGCCAAAGTGCTTTCGCCCATGGCGTTCCAGTTGTCCACGTGGACTATGGTCGTACGTACCAGGCAGAAGGTGATTCCGCACGCTATCAGGATAGTGAGCATGAAGATGCAGCCGAATCGTCCGACCACGAAGGCGTGGTTCGGGCTGACCTGTCTGTTCTCTTTTTCCTTGTCTTTGTTTGCTGCCATGGCTCAGTTCACGTTTTCAATTATCTCCGGCCGGCGGTCGGGAATGGTAAGTCCAAGATTGAGCGAGTCGACAAGCCGGAGCATCGCCGACTCCCGGGTAAGGGTCATGTAGCGCGAACGTTCTTTCTGCTTTTCAGTACTCATCACGTTGATCTGGCGTTCGAGCCGGTTGACGGTATTCTGACTCGTCACGCAGTCGAAACGCTGCGCGATGACAAGGATACACGACATGACGATGATTGCAGTGCCGAAAAAGTGCGCTGCAAAGAATTTGCTGGATACGAGGTCGCCCTGAAAGAGGGCTTTGATTCCATTGTTTAGGAAACGGAATATTTTTTTCATAGGAGAGGGTCGTTTATTTTTTCTGCGACGCGCAGTTTAGCGCTCCTGCTGCGCGGATTGGTCTCGATTTCTGCTTCGTCCGGAACTATGGCTTTCGATGTCAGCGGCCGGAGTGGTGTCGAAGTGCGTCCGAAAAGATCTTTTTCCGCTTCACCGTCTATGCGGCCGGACCGCATGAAGTTTTTCACCATCCGGTCTTCGAGCGAGTGGTAGGTTATCACGGCTAAGCGGCCTCCGGGATGGAGTACGTCGACGCATTGGCGCAGGAATGTCTCGAGGGCTTCCATCTCGCCGTTGACCACGATGCGGAGGGCCTGGAATACCTGAGCCAGCTCTTTTTTCTCCCGGGCCGGATTGATGAGGCGCGACACTGTCTCGACAAGAGCACCGGTGGTGGTGATTGGATCTTTGGTGCGTCGTGCGACGATGGCCTGGGCTATGCGGCGTGCCTGTTTCAGTTCGCCATATACCTTGAAGATTTTCGTCAGTTCGTCGACGTCGGCTTCTGCCACGATGTCTGCCGCTGTGCGCGGCGCATCGGGATTCATACGCATGTCGAGTGGTCCGTCGGCACGGAATGAGAATCCGCGGCCGGCGTCGTCGAAGTGGTGCGACGATACTCCGAGGTCGGCAAGGATGCCGTCTACGTGCCCTGTGATGCCGTAGTAGTCACAGTAGTTCTCCAGCCAGCGGAAATTGCCATGAACCGGAGTGAAAACCGCAGTCGGTACCGCACGACGGATGGCCTCTATATCCTGATCGAGGGAATAGAGATGTCCGCTTTCAAGCCGCGCTGCTATGGCACCGCTGTGGCCGCCTCCGCCGAGAGTGGCGTCGACATAGATGCCGTCGGGCTGTATGCTCAGCGCTTCGATTGTTTGCGGTAATAATGCGGGTATATGGTAAACGTTCTGGTCCATAAGCACTTATCCATCCAAAGTTTGTCGTTCGTCCGGAATACGGGTTTCAAATGCCAAAATTAGTGCTTTTTGCGCATAATTTACATATTAAAACAGAACTTTTTTATTACATTATTAAAAAAGTTATCAACACTCGGTCGCTTATGGTTGCGGATTTGTATGCGGTTTGTTTACAAATGCAAACTTGAATAGGACGAGCAGATGTCATTCGGTTTCGCTTCTTGAGGAAGATTTTGAAGGGAAGGAATTTTCTTCGTCGGCTTGAAAAATTTGTAGCTAAATTTGTTTTATTCCAGATAAATAGCTTTATTTGCATTGTCTTAATTAAATCACCTGAAATATGAAAATCAAACTCGTCATCGGCTTTCTAACCTATGTGGTCATCTCCTCATTCATGACCGCGGGCGCGCAGACTGTCACGCCGGCTCCGGCAAATCAAACCAAGCAGACCGCGTCGGCAGACACTGCCTATACTCAGCAGGAAATTGCCGAGGCCAAAGAACTTATGCTGACAGTTCCGGATCTGCGTCAGTTGTCACCGGAAGTGAGGGCAAAAAGAAGAGCCAGTATTATTCTTTCCGAATATATCGAACTCGCTGACAATCAATATAAAGTCGCAATAACGGAAGAAGAGGCAGGAAAACTCGGTGTTACACCTGACCTCTATAAGGCTACTGTTGCTGAAATCGAAGCTACAAATAAGATGGTTGCCCAGATGATGAAGGAAGGTCAGAAGATCGATCTCCCGGATATTCAGGCGATAATGAAAGCTTACAAACGCGGAGAGCTGAATCTGCCGATAACAATGTGACAGTCGGCTGAAATCGAATAAAATTTCACGGTTGCAGTGAGTCTGAGGATAATCTGCAACCGTTTTTTTGTGTTTTTTTGATAAAATAATT
>CABRLF010000018.1 GCA_902471685.1 uncultured Porphyromonadaceae bacterium | reverse complement strand
CTTGGCGGTAGATGCCGCTTAGCCTATGAATAATTTTTTAACGAACTATTGATATAATCAAACCAGTCATATATGAAATTCGTCTCGTGGAACGTCAATGGTCTCCGAGCCATTGTCTCCAAAGGTTTTGAAGAAATATTCAACAACTTCGATTCCGACTTCTTCTGCCTGCAGGAAATAAAACTGCAGGAAGGCCAGCTGGACCTCAGCTTCGAAGGTTACGATTCCTTATATAACTACGCCGAGCGGAAAGGATATTCGGGAACGGCAGTTTTCACACGCCACAAGCCTATTTCCGTAAGCCGTGGTATCGGAGTGGAGCGCCATGATACCGAAGGCCGCGTTCTGACACTCGAATACGACGATTTCTTTCTTGTGAACGTCTATGTTCCCAACTCACAGCGCGAACTGGCCCGACTCGACTACCGCATGAACTGGGAAGACGAGTTCCTGAAATTCATATGCCGGCTCGACAAAGAGAAACCCGTAATCATCTGCGGCGACATGAACTGCGCCCACGAAGAAATCGACCTTGCCAATCCCAAATCCAACCGCAAGAATGCAGGCTTCACCGATGAGGAACGTGCATGTATGACAAGACTGCTCAATGCCGGATTCGTCGACACTTTCCGCTATCTCCATCCTGATGAAAAAGGCGCTTACTCCTGGTGGAGTTTCCGGGGAGGCGCCCGCGCCAAAAACGTCGGATGGCGTATCGATTATTTCATCATATCGAAGAGGCTTGCCGAGCGGCTCGCCGATGCCTCGATCCATTCCGATATCGAGGGCGCCGACCACTGCCCAGTGAGTATCATTATAGAATGACACATCTCATAATCAGACAAATCACATAAAACAGAAACATGGAAGGAATTGAACTGATTCTGATCAATATAAGCGGCGAAGACCGACCCGGCGTAACGGCCTCTCTGACAGAAATTCTCGCTCGCCACGAAGCCCAGATTCTCGATATCGGTCAGGCCGACATACACCATCAGCTGTCGCTGGGAATCATGTTCCGGACCACTCCCGACCGCAGTGGCGACATCCTGAAAGATCTTCTTTTCCGTTGCTACGAGCTGAATGTAAAAATTCGCTTCACTCCCGTAGCTATCGAAGACTATGAGGCATGGGTTGCGCGACAGGGCAAAAAACGCTGGATCATCACCATCCTCGGACGCCGGCTCACCGCCCGCCATATAGCGCTGGTAACAGCAGAAATAGCCAAACAGACACTGAACATCGACGGCATCCAGCGACTCACAGGCCGTGCGCCCCTCCGCTCGGACGAAGAGCAGAAAACGAAAAGCTGCATCGAATTTTCCGTCCGCGGCAACCCTATCGATGTGGATGCCATGCGCCGTCGCTTCCTCCAGATATCTCAGGAAGAGGAATTCGACATTTCGCTGCAGGAAGACAATGTGTTCCGACGCTGCCGCCGACTGATCTGCTTCGATATGGACTCGACCCTGATCGAGACGGAAGTAATCGACGAGCTCGCCGAGCGAGCCGGAGTCGGGGCGGAAGTAAGGGCAATTACAGAAAGTGCCATGCGCGGCGAAATCGACTTCTGCGAGAGTTTCAGGCGCCGGGTATCGCTGCTCAAAGGACTCGACGAAAGCGTCATGAAGGACATAGCCGAGAAACTTCCGATCACCGAAGGCGTAGGCAGAATGATGGAGGTACTGAAACGCACCGGATACAAGACAGCTATCCTTTCGGGCGGCTTCACTTATTTCGGAAATTACCTCAAACAGAAATTCGGATTTGACTATGTCTACGCCAACGACCTCGAAATAGTCAACGGCAAACTTACGGGCCGTTTCGTAGGCGATATAGTGGACGGCAAACGCAAAGCCGAACTGCTGCGCATCATAGCTCAGGTAGAAAACATAAACATAGCCCAGACTATTGCCGTAGGCGACGGGGCAAACGATCTACCAATGCTCTCCACCGCCGGGCTCGGCATAGCCTTCCATGCGAAACCGAAAGTGAAGAACACAGCCCGGCAGTCGATCTCTACCATCGGACTGGACGGAGTGCTGTATTTCCTCGGCTTCAAGGACAGTTTCATCTCCGACGCCCCTGCGGAAGACTGAGTGTCTGCCGAACTTTTTCGACGCAGTCTTTGTTGTTAAATTAACATTACGGTTCAACTATTTATCGCATTTAGTTTTATGAAGGCTGCAAGATTTATCGCCTTGATGGTTGCCATGGCAGTTTCTGCCATGGCAGCTTTAGCATCCCGTCCGGGAGTCGGTCTGGTTCTCAGCGGGGGCGGAGCAAAAGGTATCGCTCATATCGGATTCATCCAGGCTCTTGAGGACAATGACATTCCCATCGACTGCATTACAGGCACTTCGATGGGCTCAATAGTAGGAAGTCTTTACTCAATCGGGTATTCGCCGTCCGACATGATGGCGCTCCTCGCATCCGACTATTTTTCTTCCATGGCTGCCGGGACGGTCGATCCAAGGCTTTCATATTATTTTGTCAGGCCAAAGCCGAAGCCGCAGATGTTCGGAATGAACTTCGGCAGCGGAGGAAATAACGGGAGATTCGACCCACAGTCGTTGATAGCACCTTCACCGATGGGTTTCGGATTCATGCAGATCTACGGACCGGCTTCGGCTCAGGCGGGAAACGACTTCGACCGGCTCATGATACCCTTCCGCTCTGTAGCCTCAAACGTCACCAAAAACCGCGCCGAAGTGTTCGGCAAAGGCGATCTCAGCGACTGCGTACGTGCCTCTATGTCTTTCCCGATGGTTTTCCAGCCTATAATCATAAACGGCGACGTGATGTACGACGGCGGTCTCTTCGCCGTCTTCCCTGTCGAAGCGATGGATACGGTCTTCAACCCGAAGATTATCATTGGCGTGGATGTGTCATCCGGCACTTCGACGGCTCCGCCAAACTCTTATATGGATCAGCTCGATCTGCTGATACAGCACCCGCAAAATCGGGATGTGCCGGCCGACCGCGGAATCAAAGTGCGCATAAACCTGAACGAATACGGGCTCCTCGACTGGAGCGACGCCGCGACTATTTACCGTCGCGGATATGAAAGCGCCATGGCTATGATGGATTCTATCAAGAGCCGCGTTCCGGAGCGACGCAAACCGGCCGAAGTAGCAGCCCGACGAAAAACTTTCATCGCAGGTAATCCGCAACTCACATTCGAAAATGTGACTGTCAGCGGAGGAACCCAAGCACAGAACGAATACATTCGTCATCTCTTTTCGCCGCGTCGCGGAGCAGATACTATCACCGAAAATGAAGCACTGACAGATTTCTACCGCGCCCTGTCGTCTGATAAAATCAAGACTCTCGCAGCCAGCGCGACCTACAGCAATCCGGACCGACGCCTTTTCACTCTCAGTCTGGATGCGATCGTAAAAAAGAATTTCGATGTCGGCTTTGGCGGATATATCACTTCATCGAACAACAGTTTCCTCTATGCCCGTACCGGATTTTCCTCACTCAGCTTCAGCTCGCTTAACGCCGGTGTGGAAGCATGGATCGGACAAAGCTACATGGCCGGCCAGTTTTCAGGACAAATCAATCTGCCTACCCATATTCCTTCCGAAATACGCCTTATGGCGGTTGCGGCACGAAGGAAATATTACGAATCTGAGAAAATTTTCTTCAAGGACGACGAACCTTCGTTCGTCACAAAGCATGAGTATTTCGGCCGTCTCAGTTATGCTGTCGCAGCAGGTAGGACCGGCGAATTCGACTTCGGAATAGGAGGAGGCCGACAGTATAATTCCTTCTATCTTCTCAACCGTCGCGATGGCGCCGGCACGGCTCCGGCTCATGTGGCTCTCGATCTCGGCCAGGTATTCCTATCATACACATCTTCTTCTCTTGATAATGTGAACTTCCCCACATCCGGCCACAGCTATAAGGCGAAAGTGATGGGATTCTTAGGGCGCTCACGTTACTTCCGGGATGCACGCGAAGACGAATCTTTCTCAATACGTTCTCATCCTGTGTGGGTGCAGGCCGAAGCAGACATACGCAAATACTTCGATCTCCACAAGCATTTCTCGCTTGGATTGGAAGGCCAGGCAATCGCCTCGAACCGCAAACTGATGCCCGATTACTATTCCACCATAAGCACAGCTCCCGGATTCGAACCGACACCATCGCTCCACAATGTCTTCGACCCTAAACTGCGAGCTTTCAGCTACGCTGCAGCCGGCATAGTTCCGGTGTATAAATACAACAGCAGGCTTTCAGCCCGCGCTAACGGATATGTCTTCGTACCATTACGACGCCTCATCATGACTCCGGATGGCGGAGTGCGCCGGGGTGGCTGGTTCGGCAGCGCCGAGTTCATAGGCGAAGTAAGCGCCGCCTTCTCTCTTCCGTTCGCCGATCTGAGTGCATATGGCAACTGGACCTCATCGCGTCATCATTTCAATGTCGGGATATCACTCGGCATCTATATCACAGCTCCTCAATTCCTAAGATAATATACTGAACCAAACACAATGAATAAAGTAATTTTACTCGGTAACGTAGGCCGCGACCCCAAAATACGGATGGCCGACAGCAGTCAGGTAGCGGAATTTCCACTTGCCACCAGCGAGCGCCGCAGAATCCGCGGCGAAGACGGAAAAGAGGTCGAAATGCCCGAACTCACCGAATGGCACAATATCGTCATGTGGGGACGGGCAGCGGAATTTGCCGAAAAATATATCCGCAAAGGCTCGAAACTTCTTGTGGAAGGCAAGTTGCGTACCCGGTCGTGGGAAGACCACAATGCCATCAAACGATATATCACCGAAATATATGTGGATACTTTTGAACTCTTACCTAAATAACTGACACATGAGAATGGAGGGACGCCGCCGGAGCGGCAACATCGACGATCGCCGCGGACGAAGCGCAGGCGCTAAAATAGGTATCGGAGGCGGCATTATCGGCGTAATCATTGTAGCCGCTGTCACATTGTTTTCCGGCGGAAATATAGGCGATGTGCTGACGAATGTGCTGGGGAACGGCGCCATGCAGCAGACTTATTCTTCGCAAGAGTATCAGCCCACCGCAGAAGACGAGCAGCTTGCCGAGTTTGCCTCACAGATTCTTGCAGGCACGGAAGATGTATGGACCCGAGAATTCCGGCGTCAGGGCTGGGGCGAATACGAATGTCCTAAGATGGTTTTGTTCAGCGGAGCGGTCAACAGCGGATGCGGTCAGGCCACATCACAGACCGGTCCTTTCTACTGCTCGGCCGACCAGACTGTATATATCGACCTCGATTTCTTCAAGGATATGCAGCGCACGATCGGAGCGGGAGGAGACTTTGCATATGCCTATGTCATTGCCCATGAGGTAGGTCATCACGTGCAGTATCTGCTCGGCACGCTCGATCAGGCACACAGTGCCATGTCGCGTCTTCCTGAAAAAGAAGCAAATAAAATAAGCGTACGGCTTGAACTTCAGGCTGATTTCTTTGCCGGAGTCTGGGCTGCGCTCGATAACGAAATGTTCAGTTCGCTCGAACCGGGCGATGCCGAAAAGGCAATCAATGCAGCTTCGAAGATCGGCGATGATTATCTCCAGCGCAAGGCATACGGCCGCGAGATGCCAGATTCGTTCAATCACGGACGCTCTGAGCAACGTGTGCGCTGGCTCACCAAGGGCCTTCAGAGCGGCAACCCTAAACTCGGCGATACTTTTTCTCCCGACTATGACAAACTTTAACGAATCTGATTACAGATATATGCGGCGAGCTCTCCAGCTTGCCGCAGGCGGCCGTGGCCATACGTCGCCCAATCCTATGGTCGGGGCCGTGATTGTCGCTCCCGGCGATATTGTCATCGGAGAAGGATGGCACCGGCGCTTCGGCGAGGCTCATGCCGAAGTAAATGCCGTACGTTCGGTGCGCGATTCCGACCGTCATCTGATTCCGAAGTCTACTATATATGTCACTCTTGAGCCATGCAGCCACTACGGAAAGACACCGCCATGCGCAAAACTGCTCTGCGACATCGGTATCGGACGCGTAGTCATCGCTGCCGGTGATCCCAACCCGAAAGTTTCAGGCCGCGGAACAGCCATGCTCAGAGAAGCCGGAATCACCGTATGCGAAGGTCTGCTTGCCCGTGAGGCTTGGGAACTGAACCGTCCATTCATGACCGCTCACACTTTGCACAGACCTTTCATTACCCTTAAATGGGCACAGAGCGCCGACGGCTTCATGGACGTAAGACGCAGTCCCGATCAGTCTGCAGCAGCGTTCTCAACCCCTCTGTCAGCACAGATCGTGCACCGGCGCCGCGCCATGCATGATGCCATAGCTGTAGGTGCAGGAACAGTCCTCATGGACGATCCGATGCTGTCTGTCAGACTTATAGAAGGCCGGTCGCCCCGCCCCGTGATATTCGACCGAAGCGGACGACTCACAGGCGGCAACGCCGCGGTTCTCACGCGGCCCGAAACTATAATCATCACCGGAAACAGACCTCTCGGCGAAGTTCTGCACACCTTATACAGTGATTTCGGGATTACATCCATGCTTGTGGAAGGCGGGCCGTCGCTTCTCCGGGAGTTTATCGACGCCGGACATTGGGACGAGGCCTACGTAGAGACTGCACCATGCATTTTAGGCCCGGAAGGCGCTGCAAAGGCACCTTTGTTAACTTCTGTTGCCCAAAACTGCTTATTTATTGGAAGAAATTTCGTTAATTTTTATTCGCATTATACTGTTTAGGGAGTTAAAAACATATAAATGACGCCCATTTTTCCACTTTTGGCCTTAAGAGTTTGCCCTATTTCAGCTAAAGTTATAATTTTGCAGAATGAATTATCGTAAACTCAGATGAAGAAACTTGCAATAATCAGTTTGTCGGCAGTAATGGCCGGTGCGGCGTTTGTCGGATGTAATTCCGACTACACACCGACAGAATACACTTCGACAAACGTCATGATATCCTCATTCAGTCTTACACAGGATGACAGCGTCCTCCAGGGGCTTGATTCTGTCGTTTTTTCCATAGATCTTGTCAACGGACGCATTTTCAATGCCGACTCACTGCCTTTCGGTACAAAAATCAACAAGCTTGTTCCGGTTATCCGGGTCTATGAATCGGCATCGGCCGTCACACTGAGAGTGCCGCGTGCAAACGGCTCCGACACAACGATAAACTACATTGAGAATTCCACCGACAGCATCGACTTCAGCAACGGTCCGGTGATTGTCAGTGTGACTTCATATTCCGGCACGAACAGTCTCCAGTATCGTGTCCAGGTTAATGTCCATAAAGAAATCGGCGATACGATGGTATGGACGGATGCAGCGACAGCGCCTTTAGCCTCGCAGCTTCAGAATCCCACCGCACAGAAAACAGTCCGCAACACAAACGGATTATATACCCTCACCGGCGACGGTTCATCGTTCTCTCTGATGCACGCCCAACGGCCGGAAAGTCAATGGGAACCCATTGCGACCTCAATTCCCGCCGGTGCTGACGTATCTTCTTTCACTGCTTCCGACAACACATTCTACATTCTTGCATCCGGTCAGCTCTATTCATCGGCTGATGCTTCGGTATGGACTCCTACCGGCCAGATGTGGGACTATATCTACGGCATATATTCCAACCACGTTTTAGGTTCCACCAAGGCTACAGGCGAGTGGAAATTCGCACAGTACCCCAGCAAAATAGCTCCGACCGACATGCCGGCCGACATGCCCGTCCGCGGGACTTCGGCTCTTCTGGAATATTCCATCCCGATGTCGGAATTCCCGCTGGCGTTCTTCGTTGGCGGAGAGCGTGCCGACGGGACTCTTACCAACGGTACATGGGCTTTCGACGGGTCCACCTGGACGGAAATCTCCCTGCAGCCCGTGCCCGAAGCACTGAAGGGAATGACTGTAGTTCCGTTCTATAACTACCGGAACGTCAAAAAGGAAGATTCCAAAATCGATGCCATTCTGGCATTCGGCGGCACAGACAGCGAAGGCGTGAACCGTAAGGTGTATATGACCTACGACTTCGGCATGACATGGTATAAGGCGCCGGTATCCATGCAGCTTCCCAAGACGGTTCCGGCCACATACAATGCTCAGGCATATACATTCGTATCCGTCTTCGGCTCGCGCTCGGCATCAGGCTGGACCCCGCTTGACCTCGGCTACCGCATTCCGGCAAATGCGATAATGACACCTTGGCCGTCGGCCCCATCCGGTCGCGCTACAGAACCCGTCACAACCTGGGACGTTCCGTTCATCTATTCTTTCGGCGGAATCAAGGGTAACGGAGAACTCGAGCGCTCTGTATGGAAGGCTACAATCAACCGTCTCACATTCAAGCCCATCATATAAGATAACGGCAAAATGAGAATACTCCGGACACATTCGGCATCGGCGTTGCGTGCCGCCTCGGCGGCGTGCGTCCTGACGGTATGCGCATCCGGAGCATATGCCCAGTCGGCGCCGTACAAGTTCGACATGGGACTGAACCTCGGTATGTCCGGCTATCTCGGAGATGCCAATACATCCAATCCGTTCCGCCATCCCGGTTTTGACGCAGATCTGTCGTTCCGATACATCGGCGATTCCCGGTGGTCGGTGCGCTCCGCTCTTTCCACATTCGGTCTAAGCGGCAAGACTTCCGATATCAGTGATGTTCTTCCGGGTTCAGCATCGTACTCATTCAACTCGCAAGTCTACGAACTCAGCTGCCGGGGAGAATTCAATTTCCTGCCCTACGGCATAGGCGAGACATATAAGAAACTGCGCCGTTACACGCCTTATCTGGCCGTCGGAGCCGGCGTAGCGATAGCTTCCGTCAGCGGCAAGACTTATGCCTCTCCCACGATTCCGATGGCATTCGGATTCCGCTACAAACCCGCACAGCGCTGGAATCTGGCCGTAGAATTCTCTATGACCAAGACTTTCTCCGACCATTTCGACGGTTCGGAGCTGGCAGACCTCAACATGATAAAAACAGCGTTTTATAAAAACACAGACTGGTTTTCACGGCTCACTGTAGGAGTTTCCTATGAGTTCGGCGAACGCTGTGAAACATGCAATTATGTCGACTGAAGATATGACACCCTTTGAAGAAATAGACAAAAGCCGGTTGCCGGAGCACGTTGCCATAATCATGGACGGCAACGGAAGGTGGGCTACCGCACGCGGCCTCGACCGTTCGGCCGGCCACGTGGAGGGAGTCAAAACCGTGCGCCGCATCACAGAAGCCGCTTCCGAAATCGGAATCCGGTTCCTGACTCTGTATACTTTCTCCACCGAAAACTGGAACCGACCGCAGGCCGAAGTCGACGCGCTGATGACACTTATTGTCACGGCTATCGAACGCGAGACTCCCGACCTTATTAAGAACAACGTGCGGCTTACAGCAATCGGCGATCTTAACCGCATGCCCGAGTTCGCCCGCGAACGTCTCCGGAAATGTATTTCCGACACATCGCACTGCACCGGCCTCACCCTTATCCTCGCCCTCAGCTATTCGGCCCGTTGGGAAATAATCGAGGCGGTCCGCAGCATAGCACGCTCCGCAGCCGACGGCACAATCGACCCCGACAAGATCGATGAGACAGTATTTGAATCCGCTCTCTCGACTGCCGGCATCCCTGATCCCGACCTGCTCATCCGTACAGGCGGCGACATGCGGATAAGCAACTTCCTGTTATGGCAGATAGCATACACAGAAATTGCAGTCACCCCCACATACTGGCCCGACTACACTAAGGACGATTTTGCCCGTCACATTCTTGAATTCCAACGACGACAGAGGCGTTTCGGGCTCACCGGAGATCAAGTCTCCGCAACCTGACCGATTGCCTCCTGATAAACCTCCATTCCTTCCACATTTCGCAAAAGACAGCTCATCATTCCATTATGCGCTCAAAGATAATTCTGGTTATCCTCTTAGTATTCCTCGCCACCGTCTCATCCAGGACAGCGGCGCAGACCACTCCTACCGACACTATTTTCGATCCGCCCGTACTCTACACCTCAATGCCCCGCACCTATGAAATCGCTGGCATCGAGATAGAAGGCGCGCCGAACTACGACGACTTCCTTATCCTCGGATATGCCGACCTCAAAGTCGGTGACCGTGTCGGTATTCCCGGCGATGACATCACCAACGCTGTCAAGCGACTCATGCGCCAGCGTCTTTTCGCACAGGCCCGTATCGAGCTTGCCAAGACCTACGGCGACAAGGCATGGCTCAAAATCGTTCTCCGCACTCAGCCGCGAATCGGTAAGGTCAACTACATCGGAGCAAAGAAAGGCGAGGCAAAAGACCTGCAGGAACGCCTTAATCTTGTAAAGGGAAATCAGATTACACAGGACATCGTCAACCGTGCCATTGCCATAGTAGAGAAATACTATAAAGACAAGGGTTTCGGCAATGTCACCGTAAAGATAAACCTCAATGAGGATCTCTCGAACGAAAACGAGACAATCGTCGATATCGTAATCGACAAGCACAATAAGGTCAAGGTACACCGAATCTATATCGAAGGCAACAATGTTCTCTCCGACAGGCAGTTGAAGCGCACGATGAAGAAAACCAACGAGAAAGGCGACCTCCTCAAGCTCTTCTCGCAGAAGAAATTCGTGGATACGGACTATCAGGATGACTTGAACCGTATCCTTGAGAAATACAACGAGAAAGGTTACCGCGACGCACGCATCATTACCGACAGCGTCGTTCCCTACGATGACAAAACCGTCGACGTTTACATTTCTCTCGAGGAAGGCGACAAATATTATATCAAGGATGTCAGCTGGGTAGGTAACACCATCTATCCCACCGAGTTCCTCGACAACTTCCTCGACATGAAACCGGGCGACGTCTATAACCAGAAACTGATGAAGAAACGCCTCTCGGAAGACGATGACGCAGTCGCCAATCTCTATATGGACCGCGGCTATCTCTTCTACAACCTCGTACCTATCGAACGCGAGGTGACCGGCGACTCCATCTCGCTCGAAATGCGTATCACAGAAGGTCCCCAGGCACGTATCAACAACGTGGTTATCAACGGTAACGACCGTCTTTATGAAAAAGTCATCCGCCGCGAGCTTCGTGTCCGCCCTGGCGATCTCTTCAGTAAGAGCGATCTGATGCGTTCCGCACGTGAAATCGCGCAGACCGGCCACTTCAATCCCGAAAACATGGATATTCAGCCCGAGCCGAACGAGGCCGACGGTACCGTAGATATCGTATTCAACCTCGAAACCAAGAATAATGACCAGATCGAATTCTCTCTCGGTTGGGGCCAGACAGGTATTATCGGTAAGCTGCAGCTGAAATTCACCAACTTCTCGATAAAGAATCTCTTCTATCCTTCGAGCTACCGAGGCATCATTCCTCAAGGCGAAGGCCAGACATTCACCATCAGCGCCCAGACCAACGCAAGGTACTACCAGAGCTATGCCGTATCGTTCCTCGACCCGTGGTTCGGCGGCAAACGACCCAATTCGCTCTCAGTTTCCGCCTACTACAGCCGTCAGACAGGTGTGAACAGCTCGTTCTACAACCGTACATGGGCCAATTCGTCGGTATGGGGTTCCGGTCTCGGATACTACCCGGGCTACAACAACTACTACAACGACTACTACCAGAACAGCTACGAGAACTCGCTCGACCCAAATAAATACCTGCAGCTCGTCGGCATCAATGTCGGCTTCGGCAAACGTCTCAAATGGCCGGACGACTACTTCACCCTTACCGCCGAACTCGGCTACAACTGGTATTGCCTCAAGAACTGGGATTACCTCTATTATATGAACACGGGCAAGTCGAACTCTCTCGTTCTCGGTCTCACCCTGGCACGCAACTCTATCGACAACCCCATCTACACCCGCAGCGGTTCAAGCTTCTCGCTCAATGTGCAGATGACTCCTCCCGCAAGCCTCTTCACAGGCAAACGCGACTGGGAGAAGCTCTACCGCGACCGTACGGAAGAATCCCGTCAGAAACTCTACGAATGGATTGAATTCTGGAAAGTGCGTTTCCACTCGCGCACATACACTCCCCTCACCCAGACTGAACAGTGGACTCCGGTCCTGATGACCCGTTTCGACTTCGGTCTCATCGGCAGCTACAACAAATATCTCAAGACGCCTTTCGAGACATTCTATGTCGGCGGCGACGGCATGTCGGGCTACTCCTCGACAGCAACCGAGACTATCGCCCTCCGCGGTTACGACAACGGCGCACTTACCCCGTGGGGACGCGAAGGCTATGCCTACACGCGCATGGGTCTTGAAATTCACTTCCCGCTCATGCTCCAGCAGTCGACCACAATCTACTGCCTCGGCTTCCTCGAAGGCGGCAATGCCTGGACCTCGGTCGGCGAATTCGATCCCTTCTCTCTGAAGCGTTCCGCAGGCGCCGGTGTACGCATCCAGCTCCCGATGGTCGGCCTCATGGGTATCGACTGGGCATACGGTTTCGACCGCGAGCCCGGCGGCCAGAAAGGCGGCAGCCACTTCCACTTCATCCTCGGACAGGAGTTCTAACGACGTAATTCTAAACCTTTTCGGCTTTCAGACGTCTTAGTTAATAAACGAATAAATTATGAAAAAGATAATCCTTTCCCTCGCCCTGATCATAATGGCATCGCTTGCCTCCTGGGCACAGAAATTCGCAATGGTCGACATGGAATACATTTTCAGCAATGTCCCCGCATACGAGATGGCCAACGAGCAGCTCAACCAGCTCTCCGTGCGCTGGCAGAAAGAAATCGAGAATGTCTCCAAACAGGCCGAAACCATGTATAACACATACCTTGCCGACAAAGTGTTCCTCACCGAAGAACAGGTCAAGAAACGCGAAGAAGCCATCGTAGCGAAAGAAAAAGAAGCTACCGAACTCCGCTACAAATACTTCGGTCCGGAAGGTGAACTTGCAGTCAAGCGTCAGAGCCTTCTCAAACCGGTACAGGACGAAGTCTATAACGCCGTCAAGAAAGTAGCCGAGGAACGCGGCTATCAGGCAATCTTCGACCGCGCATCCGCATCCGACATTGTATATGCGTCTCCAAGAATCGACATAAGCAATGAGGTGCTTGCAAAATTAGGCTATTCCAATTAATTTTGTTAATTTTGCAAAATCATCAGAAATCTAAAAATACGAATATAAGAACCATGCTTAAAAAAATCGTTTTAGCCATCCTTGTGGCTCTCCCTCTGAGCACTTTCGCACAGAAATTCGGTGTCGTAGACCTTGAAGCTGTTTTCTCCGCAATGCCCGAATCCACAGCCATGCAAACTCAGCTCACCGACACTTCCAAGAAATACGAAGAAGAATTCCAGAAACTCACCGACGAAGTCAACAAGCTCTATACAGAGTTCCAGACAATCCAGAACGATACCAACACTCCCCAGTCCATCAAGGAGCGCCGCATGCAGGAAATCCAGGACAAGTCGCAGAAAGTTGACCAGTTCCGCAACACCGCCGCTCAGGACCTCGAACGCCTCCGTGCATCCCTGATGGCCCCCATCCAGAATAAGATGAACGAAGCAATAAAGGCCGTAGGTACCGAAGGTGCTTTCACATTCATCTTCCCGCAGGAACCCTCGCTTCTGCTTTACACCGGCACTGATGTCACCGATGTCACCGCTCTTGTAAAGACCAAGCTCGGTCTCAAATAACAAGACAATCAACACTAATCCATATGCAGGAGAAAGGCTCGCGCCTTTCTCCTGTTTTTTTAATCAATCCTACATTATGCCACAATATAATGTCTCCTTCTCGCAGTAGCCAACTACGCACTGCATAATTTTGCGTTTTTACATCCCGAAAAATTTGCAAATTGCAAAATTGTGCTTAAATTTGTGGCACAAGAAACTCTTACAGAAATATACTAACTAAAACCCTTAAACTGATGAAGAAACATAATTTCTACGCAGGGCCTTCGATTCTGAGCGAATATACGATTCAGAATACCGCCGACGCAATCATTAACTTTGCGGGCACCGGCTTGTCGGTACTTGAAGTTTCGCACCGCAGCAAGGAATTCCAGGCTGTGATCGACGAAGCCTCAGCTCTTGTAAAAGAAATTCTCGAAATACCTGAAGGCTTCGAAGTATTATGGCTTGGCGGTGGCGCATCCATGCAGTTCTGCATGATTCCCTACAACTTCCTCTCCCGCCGCGCCGCTTATCTCGACACAGGCACATGGGCATCGAACGCCATCAAGGAAGCACGTCTTTTCGGTGATGTCGATGTTGTGGCTTCATCCAAAGACGCCAACTACACATATATCCCGAAAGGCTTCACCGTTCCCGACGATGTGGACTACTTCCACTACACCTCGAACAACACCATCTACGGAACTGAAATCCGCAAAGATCCGGATGTCCGCGTTCCACTCATCGCCGACATGAGTTCCGATATCTTCTCCCGTCCTATCGACTGGAGCAAATATAACGCCGTATATGCAGGCGCACAGAAGAACCTCGCCCCCGCAGGTGTCACTCTCGCAATCGTTCGCACCGACGCTCTCGGCCACGTAGACCGCGCTATCCCCACCATGCTCGACTACCGCACACACGTGAAGAAAGGCTCGATGTTCAACACTCCTCCCGTTCTTCCTATCTACGCAGCACTCCAGACCCTCCGCTACTACAAGCAGCTCGGCGGCCTGAAAGAACTCGAACGCCGTGACGTCGAAAAAGCAGCTCTGCTCTACGACGCTATCGACAACTCACGCATGTTCACCGGTACTGTAACCGATCCGGCCGACCGCTCCATCATGAACGTATGCTTCGTTATGACTCCGGAATACAAGGAACTGGAACCGGCCTTCGTAGAATTCTGCACAGCCCGCGGCATCGTCGGCATCAAGGGTCACCGTTCTGTCGGCGGCTTCCGTGCATCGCTCTACAACGCACTGCCCCTCGAAAGCGTAAAGGTGCTCATCGAGGCTATGAAAGACTTTGAAGCCACTCACTGATAAAACGACACGATATGAAAGTACTCGTAGCAACCGAAAAGCCTTTCTCGGCAAAAGCAGTGGCAGCCATCCGCAAAGTGATTGAAGATGCCGGCCATACTTTCGCTATCATCGAGAAGTATACTTCGCCCGAAGGACTCCGCGCCGCAGCCGCAGATGCCAATGCTCTTATTGTCCGCAGCGACAAAGTGGATGAAGCTCTGTTCAAGGCAGCTCCCGAACTCAAGATAGTTGTACGCGCCGGCGCCGGTTACGACAACGTTGACCTTAAGGCAGCAACCGCAGCAGGTGTTGTCGTAGAGAACACACCCGGCCAGAACTCCCGCGCCGTAGCCGAGCTTGTTATCGGCATGGCTATCATGGCCGCCCGCAATAAATATAACGGCACAACCGGCACAGAAATCTCCGGCAAGCGCATCGGTCTCCAGGCATTCGGTCAGGTAAGCCGCAACGTAGCCCAGATTGCAAAAGGCTTCGGAATGGAAGTTAGCGCAATCGATCCCTTCTGCGCTGCCGAAGTCCTGAAGGACAACGGCGTCAAACCGGCAGAGAACCTCGAGGCTCTTTACTCCGGAAACGACATTGTTTCTATCCACATTCCCGCAACCCCGCAGACTGTCGGCTCTATCGGCAAGGCTCTCATCAGCCTCATGCCTAAGGGCGGTCTTCTCATCAACACTGCCCGTAAGGAAGTGATGAACGAAGCCGAACTCGAGGAAGTGCTCGCCGAGCGTCCCGACCTCCGTTACTACGCCGATGTCAAGCCCGGTAATGCCGACCGTCTTGTCGAGCTCTTCGGAGAACGCGTATTCTTCACTCCCAAGAAGATGGGCGCACAGACCGCAGAAGCCAATCTCAACGCCGGCGTAGCTGCCGCCAACCAAATTGTCGCCTTCTTCCGTGACGGCACCGATAGATTCCGCGTCAACTGAGAATAAACATAGAATTCAAAAGCCATAAAAAAACGGTCAGGCGCTGAACCTGACCGTTTTTTATGGCTTATTATTCAAAAGTTTCCTATTGTTCTACCGCACGGTTGACAATGCTGAACAGATGCGGACGTAGGTTCAGTCGATTGAACTTTACGCTGTCGCGGGTAGGATTCACCCTGTTGGTAAGGAATACGAAAATCAGTTCTTTCGAAGGGTCTACCCAGAATACCGTTCCGGTGAAGCCGAGATGGCCGAACACGTCCTTTGAAGCTTCCTCGCATGTTGGCGAACTGTCGGGGTCTTCCATATCAGGCTTGTCAAAACCGAGTCCGCGACGGCACGTAGGACTCTTGTCGGTCGTAAAGAGGCGCGCTGTCTGCTCTGAAAGTATTCTCTTATCGCCGTAAGTGCCTCCGTTGAGAAGCATCTGGCAATATTTGGCGACATCGTCGGCACTTGCAAAAAGGCCTGCATTGCCCTGAACACCACCTGAGAACGCAGAAAGCTCATCGTGCACATATCCATGCACGGTCTGCTTCCTGAGATAAGTATCCTTTTCTGTAGGCGGCACATTGTCTGTTCCTATGGAGGCATGAGGACGGTAGCCGGTGCGATAAGCCCCAAGTGGGCCGAAAACCTCGGACTTCACAAATTCGTCATGACGACGCCCGGTAAGACGCTGCTCAATATCCATAAGCAGACAGAAATTGAGGCATGAATAACGGTATTTCTTGCTTAACACAGGAATATTGTATATCCGTGCCACAACAGAATCGTATGTTTCTTCCCCAACGAAAAGTCCGTTGGCCGCCTCAATCGGAAAACTTTCGGATTCGGTACGCTTCAGGATGTCCTTGCGCAGCTTGGCTGTAGCGCTGCCATATGCCCTGTTATAGATTTTCACCGGGTGTTTTTTATCTCGGCGCCCGATGACGAGTTTCCCGGTATATGTATTCGGGTCAAACATCATCTCATACATATTCATGGATGCCGGCATTCCGGTTTCGTGGTAGAGAAGTTTGCGAACCGTGATATCCTGCTTGGCTGTATCGGTAATCTCGGGTATAAACCGGGTTATAGGATCATCGAGATTGAAGAGGCCCAGATCGTATGCTTTCATCACACCGCCGAGAGTGCCGGTGGCTTTCGATACCGACGCAAGGTCGTATGCTGTCTGCCTGTTTACTTTTGCGCTTGATGGGAGCGACGACAGTCGACCGAACGAGCGGTCGTAGACAATATTTCCGTTACGGGCTACAAGAAGCTGGCACCCCGGCATAGCACCGTCTCCGATTGCATCATTTATCACTGTATTAAGGCTGTCGGCAAGCCATGCCGCCATTCCTTCGGCAACTGGCGAAGTGAAACCGAGACGGGTCTTTTTGTAGCTGATTCCGGCACCGCATTTAGCAACACCTTTAATATTGACCGGCAAGCGTCCTGAAACATCTATGCCGGCGAACAGAGCCTGAGCTGCCGCGCTCTGCTCGGGAACTATATCCTCATATCCCAATACGATCGATGAAACTTTCGCGAGTGCTCCGGCAAACTTGCTGAGCTTATACGGATTGATGAAGAAAACCGCTACAACGGGCTTAGTAGCGCCGTTCACGAGCTGCTCGAAGCATTGGCGTGTCGTTGCATTGTCGTTGTATACCGCTGCTACGATAATTCCGTTCTCATTGATTTTTTTCAAAGAAGCACCTGAAAAAGCTTCGCCGAGAGTATAATGCGGCTCTACTGCAATATAGTGCCCGATAGTATTCATGAATGTATTTCCGCTCTTGGCTCCGATGTTTATGACGGCAGCCCGCAGATCCGTGAGATTCCCTATCGGAAGGATATCTTTCTCATTTTTGATCACAGTGACAGATGCGTTTGCGAGTCTCTGGATCAAAGCCTCTGCCTCCGGATTGCTGATAGCGCCTTCGAGCGCTGCTACGCTGCCGGTAAAGCGGTCGCGTCCCAGCCCGAGGAGATATTTATATCTCAGCACCCGTTTGCAATGCTCCTCTATCGCCTTGGCAGAAATCTTGCCGCTCTTTAAAGCCTCCATAATGGCATCGATAGCTTTGACTGGGGTGATCGGATTCAGAAGCACATCGGCCCCGGCATCAAGAGCCGCAAGAGCCGAGTTACGGCCTTTAGGATCGACTGCGCCTTTCATTGCAAGCGCGTCGGTATATACAAGTCCTTCGAAACCGAGTTCTTCGCGGAGAACCCCGGATATTATTTTCTTAGACATCGACGCAGGAGCCTTGGATGCATCAAGTGCGGGAACATTCAGATGACCGACCATGACTCCCGAGCATCCACCTCCGATAAAATCGCGGAAAGGCACAAAGTCTGTAGTATCGAGGCCGGTTCTGGAGTGCGTCACTGTCGGAAGAGCCTTATGCGAATCGACGTCCGTATCGCCATGCCCGGGGAAATGTTTGGCCACAGCCTGTACGCCTCCGTCCTCAAGGCCGAGCGAATAAGCAGTTACCGCTTTGGCTACCCGCTGAGGGTCTTCACCGAAAGACCGTGTGCCAATCACGGGATTGGAGGGATTGCTGTTCACATCGGCATCCGGCGCGAAATTAACATCTACGCCGAGGAGCTTGCATTCGCGGGCCATCTCATGCCCGTAATCATACAGCAGACGATAATCTGTAATGGCTCCGAGAGCCATATTCTTCGGAAATCGCGGAGTGCCCTTGATTCGCATGGAAAGGCCCCATTCCCCATCGAAAGTGATAAGCAGCGGTACTTTGGCGAGACTCTGGGCATATGCTATCATCTCGGAATACTCGGCCAACGCGCCTTCGCTGAAAAGCAGGCCGCCACAGGCATCCGTAGCCACCGCTTTCTTTATGATAGCCTTACTCGACGCTCCTCCCTTCGGATTGATAGTCGGGAATACAAGCTGCGACACACGTTGCCGTTCTGTGAGTGTATTGTATACTGAGTCGGCCCACCGCACGGCAGCACGACCTTCTTTCTTTTCCAAATTAGGAGTGACCGCCCCGGCATAACCTACTGCTGTAATCAGTGCCAGTGCAATAATTGCGCGCAAAGAAAAATGCATGATATATGATTGATAATCTAAAAATTATTCGGCTACCGGAGTCCATCGCGGAGTATCATCACCGCCTATGTGACGGCCGTCTTTCTCACCTTCCACAATATACTCGAGGAGGTCCTGATAAACCGGAGTAGTGCTTATTGCCACCCGTGTGCCACGGGAAAGTCCTGTCATATAATCTCCGCCGTTGGCCAGATAATCGATAGTCGCCACAAGATAATTTCTGTCAGGATCGATAGGCTTGCCGTCGATAAGGATATCGGTTGCATAAGGCTTTCCGTCTTTCTGACCGTATTTTGCGGAAACGTTTTTGCTCACGCCGTTACCCTTCGTATAGGCCATTACCTCAAATACAGAAGTCAGATCCGATCCTTTGACATTTACGACAGTTATGAAATTCTTGAACGGTTCAAGATTGATAATCTGGCCTTTTGAGAATTTGCCGGCCGGAATATCAGTGCGGAGACTACCCTTGTTTGCAATAGCGAGGTCGATTTTACCGTCGAGCCTGGAGCCCTCGTCGTAAATGAAATCAGTGAAATAATTCAGCAGTTCAGCACCTGAATTGGACAAGTCATGCGGCGCTGTGCCGATCCATTCATGCATGAGGGAATCGACGCCTTCAGTATATGGCCTGAGTGTAGCCTCAAGGACCGGATCATTATATCCGTCATATCGTCCGTCAACTTTTATAAGCTCGTAATGCGGACGACCGCCAAGGCCAAGACTGTCGAGGTTTATTTCGATTTTGCCTAAATTTCGTCCGGATTTACCTGTCTGCACAACCAGTACTTCTTCACCGTCAAGGTTTGTCAGACGGCTGCGGCGAGCACCGTTTTCGGTTTTCGGATCGATTACGTCATGCGAATGACCGCCGATGATTATGTCGATGTCATGGGAATTTGTTGCCAGAATCGAATCTCCGATAAGCCCTGCAGGATTATACCCGATGTGAGAGAGCGCAACCACAGCATCGACACCTTCTTCCTTCTTTAGCTTCTCGGCAGTGAGATTCGCTGTCGCGACAATAGGAAGGAACTCGAGGCCGTTGTAGTTTCCCTTGGCAATCATCCCCGTAGGATCAAGATTAATGCCGATGATACCGATTTTCTTACCGCCGTATTCCTTGATTGTATAGGGGCTGAACATACCTTTCAAAGGCGTGTCGGAAAGATCATAGTTGGTAGATATTTTTTCAGCCTTACTATTACCGAGCATAGCAGCCAGAGAATCGATGCCGTTGTCGAATTCATGATTGCCGAGAATCTGAACATCCACGCCAAGAATATTCATCATTTCCTCCTCTACCTTGCCGCCGTAGAGATAGAAATACAAAGTGCCCTGCACGGCATCGCCGGCATCGACAAGCAGCACATTCTTTTCGGCCGCACGCACACTGTCGATAATAGCTTTGCGACGCATCACACCGCCCAGCCCATCGTTTCCGGGCATTATCTGCGAGTGTGTGTCGTTTGTATGGAGTATCACTAATCTCTCGCTGTCATTACCGCTGCGGCCGCACGACCCGAGAAGTAATGCCGAAGCAAGCAAAGGAACAATAAACGTTGCTTTCATTACAAATTTTTCTGAATTATTACGCGAAGATAGTGATTTTTCCTTTCTATTCAAAAGGAAAAAACTATTCAACGTCGTATTTTTCAGCGAGAGTACGGTAGGCGTCCGTTCCTTTGAATTCAGCGAGCCAGCTATTCAGACTATCGAGGAGAACTGTGTCGTGCGGGGCTACTGCCCAAACCTGAAACTGACTCAGCGATATAGGCGTAGACACGTCGAGTTGCGGATAATGCGCGGCTATACGCCCGGCTATAGCCTTATTGACAACAGCCTGCCGGACCTCGCCGAGGGCCGTCAGTATGGCAAGCTGCTCGGAAGAATATCCGGGTACACACTCCACGAATATAGTATCCCCGAGTTCATGCGACATATTGCGCAATCTGGTTTTATAGGGCGAGCCCTCGGCAACCCATACCGTATCGCCGAGAAGCTGTTCCTGCGACAGCACCGGTCCGCGTCCTCCGGCGCTGTCGGCTCGCTGGACAAGCACCTGACGGTCGTAATACACTGCATCGGTAAGCGGAAAATATTGCTTCAATGCCGATGTTGAAGGCAGCGAGCCTACAAGGATATTGTATTTATGGTCATACAGACCTTGAAAAGCGGCCTCGAGATCAGCGACCGGATAGAATTTCACCTGCAGTCCGTGAACGGCAGCGATATTCCTCAGCACCTGATAATCGAAGCCGTCGGCGGTATCATTGCGGAGGTTATACGTCAGCGGACTCATCTCGATAGCAACGGCAAGTGTATCGCCCTGAGGTTTGACATACTCCTTTGCTACATCCGATTTCCCGTCAGCACAGCGCCGCGCCATTCCGGTGACGGCAAGCACGATTATCACAATCGCAATAATGACAGGCACATTTGCCCGGCTATGTTTCTTTTCCATATAATTCGAATAATTCTTAGTAAAGAACATTCCGGGAGGCAATAAAGTTGAAAAAGCCGGTCACCTTGCGGCAACCGGCTTCTTCTTATTTCTTTTCATCATCGATGTCTTCCGAAGAGACATCGGTGATATTGCTGTCGTCTTCATCATCGATAGGCGGCGGGACAGGTTCTCCGCTTTCCTTATCCTTCTTGCCGGCATCAGGATTTCCGAAGAGCTCGTCAGTGCGCGAAGTCCATTTACGCGGTCCGAAAATATACTCCACATCTTCTGTGAATATCACTTCTCGTGTGATAAGAGTCTCGGCAAGTTCGTGGTGGCCGGAGGCATATTCTCTCAGTATTGCCTTGGCACGCTCATACTGCTCCTCGATGATACGCGACACTTCCTGATCTATCACCTTGGCGCGGTCGTCGCTGTAAGGATTGGTGAACATGCTGTTCTGTCCTGTGGAATCGTAGTAGCTCAGGTTGGGGAGCTTGTCGCTCATGCCATAGTATACAACCATCGCATACGCCTGTTTGGTGACACGTTCGAGGTCATTGGCGGCTCCGGTCGAGATATGCCCGAGGAACAGTTCTTCGGCAGCTCGTCCGCCAAGAAGCGAGCATATATCATCGAGCAGAACCTGCGAGGGTACAATCTGCCGTTCTTCCGGCATATACCATGCAGCACCGAGTGCTTTGCCACGCGGAACGATGGTAACCTTCACGAGCGGATTGCCGTAGCGCAGATGCCAGCTGACAGTAGCGTGTCCGGCTTCGTGGATTGCGATGGATTTCTTCTCTTCGACCGTGAGAATCTTATTGCGTTTCTCCATACCGCCGATAATACGGTCGACGGCAGCATTGAAATCTTCCTTGCTGACATTCTCTTTATTGTGGCGCGCGGCAATAAGGGCAGCCTCGTTGCACACATTGGCGATATCAGCACCGCTGAATCCCGGAGTCTGGCGGGCCAGCATATCGACATCAAGATCAGGAGCAGTCTTGATGCGACGCAGATGGACTTTGAAAATCTCCACGCGGTCGGGAAGATCGGGAAGGTCGACGTAAATCTGGCGGTCGAAACGGCCCGCACGCATGAGGGCCTTGTCGAGAATATCGGCGCGGTTGGTAGCGGCAAGGATGATGACACCGCTGTTTGTTCCGAAACCGTCCATCTCGGTCAGAAGCTGATTGAGGGTATTCTCTCGTTCGTCGTTCGAGCTTATGTTGTTCTTGCCGCGGGCACGTCCCACAGCATCGATTTCGTCGATAAACACAATACACGGAGCTTTTTCCTTTGCCTGACGGAAAAGATCGCGCACTCGCGATGCGCCTACGCCGACAAACATCTCCACGAAATCGGAACCCGACATAGAGAAGAAAGGCACATCGGCTTCGCCTGCAACCGCCTTGGCAAGCAGGGTCTTACCGGTTCCGGGAGGGCCTACGAGAAGTGCGCCCTTGGGAATCTTGCCGCCGAGGTTGGTATATCGTTGGGGATTGCGGAGGAATTCGACAATCTCCTCTATTTCGGTCTTGGCTTCGTTGAGGCCGGCGACATCCTTGAATGTCACTTTATTGGCGTTGTTTTTATCGAAAAGCATGGCTTTCGACTTGCCTACGCTGAATATGCCTCCGCCGGGACCGCCCGAACCGCTGCCTCCGCCTGAGAAGCGGCGCATCAGGAAGAACCATACACCGATAAGCAGGAGGAAAGGCAGCAGGGAGATGAATAATCCGCCCCATGCACTGCTCTGCTCGTATTCCACCTCACCGGTGAAATAACCGTTGGCTCGCCAGTCTTCTATTTTCTTCGCAAGAGCATCGGCCGACGGTATATTGGCTTTTACTTTCGCCTCGACGCCTTCGCTGGCGTTGTAAGTGCTGCCTTTGAATATTTTCGCGGCGAGAGAATCGGTAAGATAGCCTTCGACCTGTTTCTTGTCGGAGAATATCACGATCTTCTTGATTCCGTGATCTTTTTCGATATAGCTCTCGAATGTGCTGTAGTTCACCTCTTTCGTCACCGAATTGGTGTCGAAATAGTAGATACCGCCAAGAAAGAGTATTATTACCGCATACATCCACCAGAGAGTCGAGAAAGAGCCACGCTTCCTCTGAGGATCGTTATTCTGTGGGGTGAGAGACATGATGTGCTGAATTAAATATTAATCGAGATCGGCAACAGTTGTGACGGGAGCATCGCTCCAGAGATCTTCCAGATTATAGCGTTGCCTTACTTCAGGGAGAAAGATGTGGACCCATACGCTGCCATAGTCCATGATAACCCAGTCGCCGGCAGTCTCGCCATCGACATTATATGGCTTTATGCCCGACTTTGACAATACATATTCTCCGACACTCTCGGCTACTGCTGAGGTATGAGTGGGAGAAGTGCCTTCGGCTATGATGAATGTGCTGGCTGCTGCGGTGGGAATATCGCTGAGATCGATTATGGTCACGCCTCGTCCCTTGCGCTCGTGGATGCCTTCTATGATGAGTGTTTCAAGTTCCTTTGTAGGAGTCATTAGTCTGTGATTGCTTTTTAAAATTTATGCAAAAGTAATGAATTTCACGGTAACAGCCATTTTCGGCTGAAAGTGATATATTTTTTTAACAATTAACAGTCGAAAAGGTTGTAGTCTTCTATTCTGTTTCAATCGCCTTCGACGGATCGGTGTCTGCGGCTGCCCGTGCAGGGATCATCAGTATCAGCCATGAAGCAAATACTATGCCAATATTGAGAACCACAAACTGCCATGCCACAATCCTCACAGGAACGGAGCTGAGATAATACATGTCGGGGTCAAGCGGAATCACATGAAAATACTCCTGAATCAGAAGAAGGCCAATTCCAATAATGTTACCGATAATCAGCCCACGTCCTACAAGACGGAAACCGAGATCGACGAAAATCCCGCGCACCAGTCGCCGTGAAGCGCCGATTGCACGCAGGATTCCTATGGTGCGCACCCTCTCGAGTATGAGGATAAAAAGACTGGAAACAAGCGTGAAACCCGCAACCGCGAGCATAAGGATAAATATGACCGTCACATTGGTGTCGAGCAGCGACAGCCAGTTGAAATACATGGCGCCCGACCGAAAGACATTGTCGACCGGATAATATGCGTCCAGCCGATCGGTAGCGGCTGCTGATACAAGCGCATTCTTGAGATCCCGGCTCAAAGGTTCAATATCATCTATCGCGATGCCGCGTATATCGAGGCGGTCGCCGCTCAGACTGTCCAGCCCGGCGACTTTCTGAAGGCCCCGCAGGGACGCGTAAATCACGGTATTGTCATAATCGCCGAAATTGGACTCGTAAATGCCGCTCACGGTATGGCGCCGCAGTTTCACGTTGCCGTCCACAATGAAGGTACTGTAGACTCGGTCGCCAGTACCAAGCCCCAGCGAGCGGGCCATCGTCCTTGAAAGCACTATCTTGTTGTCGCAGCTGTCAGCACTATAGTCGGGCCATTCCCCTTCCACAATGTTACCTTTCTCAAAGACGAAATCGGCATCCGGACTCTGACCGAGATAGACGGCGCCCTGAAAATTGTCATCAGTCTTGAGCATTCCCGGACGCCGGAGCGACAGTCGCAGATCGGTATCTCCGGGAACTGTCTGCCGGACAATTTCAAGAAGCTGAGGTGTCGCCCGAAGTTCGGACGGTTCGGCATCGCTGCGGCTTCCGACCGGAGCGAGCACAGAAATCTGGGCATCGAATCCCATCAGTTTAGCACGTATTCCCTCCTTGAATCCCGTCACGACAGCAAGTGTAAACTCCATGACAATGAGTGCCAGAGCAACACCGGCAACAGCAATGACAACGGCCACGGGACTTCCCGAACCGCTGCCTCCAAGCCTTAGCCGCCGCGATATCCAGAGACTTACTTTCATAACAGAATACAAAGGTAATAATTTTTCCGCTCAACCGCAAAATCTTGTCAGAGGCACGGTATATAGTTGCCATAAAGCGACATTTTTAAAAGTCCGGGAATTGATTTTCCGACAAAAAAACGTAATTTTGCATTGTTTTGGTCAAATGGTGTTGACAGAAGCGGTAAAACAACATACCAAAACAGCACGACACAACGGATACAATCGAAAAAGTAATATTTGCACAATGACAGAACAAATCAAACAAACACTGCGCGACAAAGCATGGGCACGCTGGCTCACTCTTATTCTTGTCGCATCCATGATGTTCTTCGCCTACATGTTCGTGGACGTCATGTCGCCGCTCCAGTCTTTAGTCCAGACCGAACTGGGATGGTCGCCCGAAGCATTCGGATATTACGCCGGAGCTGAATACTGCCTCAATGTATTCGGGTTCCTCATTCTCGCCGGTATCATCCTCGACAAGATGGGCATCCGTTTCACCGGTGTTCTTTCGGCTTCGGTCATGCTTGTCGGAGCCTGCATCAAGCTCTACGCTATCAGCGATTATTTTATCGGCACAAGCTTCGAACAGTGGCTTTCTTCCTGGTGGGTAGAGATGCCCGGCAGCGCCAAACTCGCAGCCCTCGGCTTTATGATTTTCGGATGTGGCTGCGAAATGGCCGGCATCACCGTTTCCAAAACGCTTGCCAAGTGGTTCGAAGGCCACGAAATGGCTCTCGCCATGGGTCTTGAGATGGCACTCGCACGTGTCGGCGTATGGGTTATCTTCACCATCTCGCCCCGTCTGGCCAACTGGATGGGCGACCCCACTGTCGTTACCCCGGTAGCCTTCTGTACCGTTCTGCTCCTTATCGGCCTTATCAGCTACACTGTATTCACCTTCATGGATACACGCCTCGACCATGAAATCGCCGCCGACAAAAAAGACGAAACTCCCGAAGAGGAATTCAAGATGAGTGACGTGGGCAAAATCCTTTCCTCCAAACTCTTCTGGATTATCGCCCTCCTCTGCGTACTCTACTACTCCGCCATCTTCCCCTTCCAGCGTTTTGCCACCAACATGCTTCAGTGCAACCTCGGCATGAGCGAACAGGCTGCCGCCGACATCTTCCGCTGGTTCCCCATCGGCGCTGCAGCCCTTACCCCCTTCCTCGGCTATGCTCTCGACCGTTTCGGCCGTGGTGCATCGATGCTCATGGGGGGTGCGATTCTGATGATTGTATGCCACCTCACCTTCGCGCTCATTCTCCCGGTTTATCCTACAACATGGCTTGCCTTCACTGCCATCATCGTGCTGGGAGTATCTTTCTCGCTCGTCCCCGCCGCCCTCTGGCCCTCCATCCCCAAGATTATGGAAGCCCGCTACCTCGGCTCGGCATACTCCCTGATTTTCTGGGTACAGAACATCGGTCTCGCCCTCTTCCCCATCCTTATCGGTAAGGTGCTGATGTGGTCCAATCCCGGTATCACCGACCCGATGCAGTACAATTACACTGCGCCGATGCTCCTGTTCGCAAGCCTTGGCGTCCTCGCTCTCTTCTTCGCCATCTGGCTCAAGATTCTCAATGCCAAGAAACACTATGGTCTGGAAGAGCCGAACATCAAGCGTTCTGTAGAAACAGAAGAAGCTGCCGACCAGCAGGCTGACGCATAATCCGATTTACACGTAACATACTCAAAGGCGGGCGCATTCGGTTGTCGCCCGCTTTCTTTTTACTACTAAAAAATGTTAGACTCAGTGCCGCACTTCGGATATTCGCTGAAAAAAGCTTACCTTTGCACCTATGTTTGACAAAATAGGACAATTCATTATCAATGCGGCAGACCTTTTGGGAGGGTACCCACTCTTTTTTCTGCTCATAGGAGGAGGCCTATACCTCATCATATCTTCCGGATTCGTATCTATCAGACGATTCCCGGCGGCTATCGCAGAGCTCCGTCGTAAATCGGACAGCAACGGAAACAACGGACAGATATCATCTGTCCAGGCTCTGGCATCGGCTGTCGCCGCGACCATCGGACTGGGCAACATCGCCGGTGTGGCCATCGCTCTTGTCATAGGCGGTCCCGGTGCCATTTTCTGGATGTGGGTCAGCGCTATAGTCGGTATGGCCACCAAATATCACGAAGGGGCTCTGGCCATCATGTATAAAGGCACCGACGATCAAGGACGTCCTCAGGGAGGACCGATGCATATTATCACAAAAGGACTCGGAGTGAAGTGGACACCTCTGGCAAAGTTTTTTGCCGTAGCCGGCATGTTCGGCACTCTGTGCATAATGAACGCCAATCAGCTCACCGAAGCCTTCATGGCCACATTCACCACTCCCGAAGGCATGGCCTCGAGCGGCCTGCTATCGTCGGTGGGCGGATATCTCGGTCTTGACAATGTTCGCGCGTTCCGTCTGCTTTTCGGGTGCGCCATAGCGGTTGTAGTCGCTTTAGTCATTCTCGGAGGCATAAAGCGTATCGCACGGGTAGCGACGATAATGGTACCGTTCATGGTCGGTCTCTACTTCGTTATGGTAATGTTCATTATAATCACAAATATCGAAGGTGTGCCGGCCGTCTTCAGCCGCATCTTTTCCGAAGCCTTCAATCTGGATGCCGGAATCGGAGCTCTTGCCGGTATTGCCATTATCGGAGCCCGCCGCGCCGCACTTGTCAACGATGCCGGCATAGGCACTGCATCTCTCATGCACGGAGCATCGAAAAATACCGAGCCCGTCCGCGAAGGTCTCATCGCAATGCTCGGACCATCGATCGATTCCGGTCTTGTGTGCACCCTCACGGCCGTCGCCATTCTTCTGTGCGGAAACATCGACGTGGAAGGTGTGCAGGGTCTTTCTGTCGCCATGCAGGCATTTTCCAAAGGAATTCCCTACGGAGATATCCTGCTTATGTGCGTGGTAATTTGCTTCGCGCTCTCGTCCATGTTCAGCTATTCTTTCTACGGCACAACCTGCGCCAACTACCTCTTCGGCACCCGCAAAGGCCGCTATTATGCATGGTTCTTCCTCGCCTCTCTCATCGTGTTCGCAGTGATACCTATCGAGACTGCTGTAGGCGCATGCGATCTCTTCTACGCGCTTATGGCGATTCCGACCATGACCGCCGTGCTTCTGCTCAGCCCGAAAGTGCGCAAGGCTACAAGTGAATATTTCGATAAATCCAAGAAAAACAAACGATAATGCTATCTTCTTTCATCACATGGGACGTGTCGCCGACAATAATCGACAGCGTCATCTCCATCCGCTGGTACGGACTTATGTTCGCTATCGGTTTTTGGCTCGGATTCAACATTGTGTCCAGAATGTTCCGTCGTGAAGGGGCGCCCGAAAACTGGGTTGGAATCCTGCCAAGGCATCGGGCAATGACTGCTTCAAT
>CABRLF010000017.1 GCA_902471685.1 uncultured Porphyromonadaceae bacterium | reverse complement strand
CGCCACAAGCAGCAGAACAAAGAAGAGCGAAGACCAGAGCTGCGGGAAGGGGAGATTGGCGAAGACTTCCGGTAGGGTAACAAAGACGAGAGTTGCACCCTGTAGCGATTCTTTGTCCAGACCGAAACTTTTCACGGCAGGAAAAATAATCAAACCCATGAGAACTGCCACAAGAAGGCTCATCAACGACACTATCACGGAAGTGCGCGTCAGTTTCGTATTGGCCGGATAATAAGAGGCATAAGTTATAAGAATGCCCATGCCGAGACTGAGGCTGAAGAATGCCTGACCGAGAGCGCTCACCACTACCGACGGGGTAATTTTAGAAAAATCGGGAGTGAGGAAGAAGCTGACGCCTTCGCCTGCCGACGGCAGCGAGAGAGTTATGCAGCAGAGGACTATAAGAATCACAAACAGCAATGGCATGAGGATATTCGACAGAGTCTCGATACCTTTCTGCACCCCGGCAAGGAGAACGCCTATATTAATCGCTACCACAAGATAGGTAAAAATCAGCGGCGGCCAGTCGGCGGAAATATAGTCATCCATTTTGGTCATGAAACCGGTGCGCATGGCATCTCCGGAGGAGCCCACAGACTCGAAAAGTCCTCCTGTTATACTCTCATAGAGATATTCCAGAGTCCAGCCGGCGACTACCATATAGTAACACAGAATAAGGAATGAGGCAAGGACAGACAAAGCCCCTACAATCCACCACTTTTTACCGGGAGAAAACTTCTGGAATACGCCGACGGCATCTGATCGGCCTCCACGGCCGAGAGAAAACTCGGCAAGCATGACCGGGATACCAAGAACAAGCACACAGACCACATACAGCAGCAGAAATGCCGCGCCTCCGTTATTCTGTGTTTCAGCAGGAAACCGCCATACATTACCCAGTCCGACAGCAGAACCTACTGTGGCCGCTATCAGACCTATCTTTGTTCCAAATTCGTTCTTTGATGCCATTCTTCTTACAATATCTTGGAATAGGCAGCAAAAATATCAAATTTTATCGGCAACTCAAAAAAATTAATTATTTTTGTAACCGTTGAAGAACACACCAATCATATCTTCCATGAACTTCCGAATCCTTATCTGCCTTCTCTCCCTTACCGCAGTTTGCTCTGTAGCAACAGCCACCGAACCGACTTCATACGTAGACCCGGCAATCGGGAGCGAAGGCCTGGGACGAGTATATATCGGACCGGCCACACCATTCGGCATGGTACGTCCCGGGCCCGACTGTACGCCCGGTCCAAACAGCGGCTGGCTTCCTATGCCGGAGCGCGTCGACGGTTTCGCACAGACTCACGTCAGCGGCACGGGAGGAGGACCTAAATACGGGAATATCCTCATACAGCCTTTCATAGGCGATTTCTCCTCGACCTCGCATTATGCCCGGCGTGACTCCGAAACTATTCAGCTCGGATATTACGCCACAACATACAAAGGCTCCGGAATCACCACCGAAATCACTACCGCTCCGCGGGCGTCGGTCTACCGCATCTCCTATCCACACGCAGATTATCCCACGGGCGAACATCCGTCGCTTCTCATCGACTGCGGCTTCTTCCTCGGATACTCTCCTGTTCCGGACGCCCGCGAGGCTCAGCAGTTTGTCGGTTCTGAAGTGGAAATAAAAGGCGACAGCGCAGTGCAGGGCTACACCCGCATCCGCGGCGGCTGGAACAACGGCCGCGACTACACAGTCTACTTCTACGCCGAGACCGACCGGCCTTTCATTGACACCGCGACATGGACCGACTCCATAATCTCCAAAGCGACAGCAATGCCCGACAAAGGCGCCAAGACCGGCGCTATCGTCGCCTTTGCCGACACAACCACCACTGTCAACCTCCGAATCGGCATATCCTTTCTCAGCCAGCTCAAAGCTAAAGAGAATCTTGAAAATGAGACACGCGGCCTAACTTTTGAACAGGTTAGGCAGAATCTCGTCGACGAATGGAACGCAATTCTGAGCCGTGTCGAGCTCGCCGAAGACACTCCCTTGAACCTGAAGCGTATGTTCTATACCGGCTTGTACCATACGATGCTAATGCCATCGGACCGTACGGGCGAAAATCCACGTTGGAACGACCGGGGAATACCTTATTATGACGATTTCTATGCGCTCTGGGACACCTATCGCACCTCTACGCCCCTGATGGCGATTCTCATCCCCGACCGTCTCACAGATATAGTAAACTCGCTTGTCAACATAGGCAAACGCGACGGATTCATGCCCGACGCACGCAGCGGCAACTGCAACGGCCGCACTCAGGGCGGCTCCAACGCCGATATCGTTATAGCCGACGCATATGTGAAAGGTATCGGCGGCATAGACTATGAAGCGGCACTCACCGAAATGCTCAAAGACGGCGAAACAGATCCGGGATACGACCACGAAGCGCACGGCCGGGGAGGCATCAACGAATACAAAACACTCGGGTTCGTGCCGTACGGAATCGCCCGCTCGGGCAACAGGACTACGGAATATTCTCTCTGCGACTTCGCCATCGCGCAGATCGCACGCGGACTTGGTAAAGACAGCATAGCCGCACGATACGACCGCCGCTCACATTCATGGCAGAATCTGTGGCGCAGCGATTACACTCACGACGGCGCACAAGGATTCATCATGCCCCGCGCCGCCGACGGACGCTGGCTCGACTCCATTCCATTCGGACACTCGGAGCGCCAGAAACCCATGTTCCGGTACCATCCTCTCATGTTCGAAGGCCCGTGGTATACACCGTGGTGGAATCAGGTATTCTACGAAGCTTCCTCTTGGGAATATTCCCTCAGTATGCCCCATGATGTGCCGTTGCTGATCGAGTCATGCGGAGGCCCTGAAGCGTTCAACCGTCGCCTCGACACATTCTTCGGCCGTAATTACTACAATGTGAACAACGAGCCGTCATTCATGACTCCCCTCCTCTATCACTGGATCGGCCGCCCCGACAAAAGCAGCGACCGCATACGGAGTATCGTCGCCGATCATTTCGGTGACTCTCCCAAGGGATTGCCGGGCAACGACGACTCCGGCGCCATGTCCTCGTGGCTCGCATTCAACATTCTCGGCATCTATCCCAACGCCGCACACGACTATTACCTGATTACCTCGCCGATGGTAAGCGAGTCGAAAATCCGGCTCGACAATGGAAAGACATTCACTATCAAAGCAAAAGGACTTAGCGACAAACGCCGCTACATATCCTCGGCGACTCTCAACGGAAAATCTTACAACTTCTCGACCTTGCGTCACAAAGACCTTATGGCAGGCGGCGAACTCATCCTGACAATGGACAAGAAACCGGGCCGATGGGGCAGCCAAATGTTTGAGGAAATCGAAAATCCTGTGGTAATGGGAGACGAGTCCATACTGCCACCGGCTCCTGTAACTCCGAAGCCCGACACATCGTCATTCACAGACACTCTGGCGACGGTCCGCACCACATTCTTCCTTCACGGCCAAAAACGTCGGTTCCACATGACATACACTGCAGCGCCGGACGGCTCCGTTCTTCTGATTTGGGGCATCGAGCGAAATTTACGTTGGTGGGAAGGCACATACCTTATGCCCGTGTCGGCTGTCCGGAGTGCTTCCGGCCTCTGCTACGTTATGCCCGAGGACGGCAACCATATCACAGTACCCTCGTCGGAACTGTTCTGTATGCTTTCCCGGGCGCAGATGGATAGCCTGCGTGCCACCGGCTCAACATTAATCAACGGTGTACGGTTCACTCTGGATAAAGAATCCTCCGGTGTCGCAAGTCTTACCTCCGAAGAAGGCGCACATATAGAAGTCGACACCACAGGTCCTCTTCCACTCATCATCTCGATGACCGGCAATCCGCTCGAGATAGACTGGAAGATGGAGAAACGATAGAACCCTATTCTTCTAATCCGAGTTCACGGCGCAGCCGGCGGGAAAGCCCTGCGGCTGTAGCACGATACGCCCCGGCGATAAGCTCGCGCTGCAGAGAATCGGGCACATCTCCGTGAAAGTCAACTGATATCCAGTGCTTCTTATTCATGTGGAATGCCGGGCGCACCGAATTGTAGCGATCCTGAAGCTCGAGTGAATACTCCGGATCGATCTTCAGATTGTAGAACTGCCATTCGCCCGAGAGATCCATCAGGCAGAATTGTTTGCCGCCAATTTCAAGGCACAGCGTATCAGGCCCATAAGGACTGCGCTCCGTAGCATTAGGGAGAGAAAGACCGTATTCTCTGACTTCGTCGATATACATATATTTCTGTTTTCTTGCGTAAAGTTAATGACTTTTTAGGAGAAATAACATCTAAAACACAGGCCGTAGAATTTATTATAAAAAAAATTAGTATCTTTGCAGTTGGAAAACCGGGGACGAGCCCCGCGAATCCGTTACATTTCCAGACAGAAACACTTTTTATACATATAACCAATGGTAAGCTATAAAGAACTCGGCCTTGTGAACACCCGCGAGATGTTCAAGAAGGCTATCGCAGGCGGCTACGCCATCCCCGCATTCAACTTCAACAACATGGAGCAGCTTCAGGCCATCATCAAGGCTGCTGCTGAAGAAAAATCTCCCGTTATCCTTCAGGTATCCAAAGGCGCACGCAACTACGCCAACGCCACTCTTCTCCGCTACATGGCAGAAGGTGCAGTAGAATATGCCAAGGAACTCGGCTGGGAACATCCCCAGATTGTGCTCCACCTCGACCATGGTGACAGCTTCGAACTCTGCAAGAGCTGCATCGACCTCGGTTTCTCTTCCGTAATGATCGACGGCTCACACCTCCCCTACGAAGAAAACGTTGCCCTCACCAAGAAGGTAGTTGACTATGCTCACCAGTTCGACGTAACCGTAGAAGGCGAACTCGGCGTTCTCGCCGGCGTTGAAGACGAAGTATCGGCCGACCACCACACCTATACCGACCCCGAAGAAGTTATCGACTTCGCTACCCGCACCGGCTGCGACTCCCTCGCTATCTCCATCGGTACCAGCCACGGCGCTTACAAGTTCACTCCCGAGCAGTGCACCCGCAATGCTGAAGGCAAACTCGTTCCCCCGCCACTGGCATTCGACGTTCTCGACGCCGTTATGGAAAAACTCCCCGGATTCCCCATCGTGCTCCATGGTTCTTCGTCTGTTCCTCAGGAAGAAGTCGACACCATCAACATGTTCGGCGGCAAACTTCCCGATGCAATCGGTATTCCCGAAGAACAGCTCCGCAAAGCTGCCAAGAGCGCTGTCTGCAAAATTAATATCGACTCCGACAGCCGTCTTGCCATGACCGCCGCTGTACGTCGCGTCTTCGCTGAGAAACCCAGCGAATTCGACCCCCGCAAATACCTCGGCCCGGCTCGCGACAACATGGAGAAACTCTATCGTCACAAAATCGTCAACGTCCTCGGTAGCCAGAACAAGGCTCTCTAAGACTCTGACAAAATAACTCATACGGAGGGCGTGTCGGCCATGCTGATACGCCCTCTTTTTAATTACTATCTGTCGAAAAATCCGACCATGAAACACATTATTGCCTTCACCGCGGCGGCACTTACCGTTCTTGCAGCCCACGCCGAACGATCCGCTTTCAACAATAACTGGCAATTCGCGCTCGCCGACACCGTCTCAGCCAATACAGTATGGAAAGCCGTCACTCTGCCGCACGACTGGAGCGTGGCCGGACGATTCGACCGGAACGCACCCGCAGGCAACGACGGCGCATACCTTCCCACCGGCACCGGATGGTATCAAACCACCCTTTCACTGCCCGACGGCACACAAGCCAAGGATTACCGCCTCTATTTCGAAGGCGTTTACGAGAACTCTGCCGTATATGTCAACGGCCATCATGCCGGCGGACACCCTTACGGCTACTCGTCTTTCTTCGTCGACATGACTCCTTATCTCCATGCCGGAGAAAACATAATTATCGTCAAGGCCGACAACTCGCATCAGAAAAACTGCCGGTGGTATTCAGGCTCGGGCATCTACCGCAATGTATGGTTGGATGTAGAGAATCCTGTGCGCATCGCCGACTACGGCGTCGCCGTCACCACGCCCACTCTCAGCAGCGTTCAGATTACCGTCAGTGCCGTCAACAAGAGCAAACACTCCACAAATGTGGTCATCAGCACCTCCATAAACGACAAACACGCATCAAAGACCATCGAGATTCCTGCGGGAGGCGAAGCTTCAGCCGATTTCTCATTCACCGTCCCCGAAGCAAAACCCTGGTCACCCTCTTCGCCGGTCATGTACCATGCCGACATAGAACTTAGTGAAAACGGCACCGTACTAGACGCCGATACCATACCTTTCGGCTTCCGTACTATTTCCTATTCAGCCAACGACGGCTTCAGGCTCAACGGAGAACCGATGATCCTCAACGGCGCATGTCTCCATCACGACAACGGCATCCTCGGCGCGGCCGCTTACGACCGTGCTGAAGTCCGCAAGGCGCGACTGATGAAAGATGCGGGGTTCAATGCCGTCCGCACATCGCATAATCCCCCGTCTGTGGCTTTCCTCAACGCCTGCGATACCATCGGTCTGCTGGTAATCGACGAGGCATTCGACGGCTGGCGCTCCGAAAAAAACAAATACGACTATCATCTCTATTTCGACAAATACGCCTGCGATGACGTTGCAAGAATGGTGCGCCGCGACCGCAACCATCCCTCGATATTCTGCTGGAGCATAGGCAACGAAATCATCGAGCGCAAATCGCCTCAGGCAGTCAAGGATGCCGCCATGCTTGCAGGCGTTTGCCACAGCATCGACCCTACACGCCCCGTCACTCAGGCCCTCGCCGCTTGGGACAGTGACTGGGAGATCTACGACCCGCTGGCTGCCGAGCATGACATTGTCGGCTACAACTATATGATACACAAAGCCAAAGGAGACCACGCCCGTGTTCCCGGCCGCGTGATGATGCAGACTGAAAGCTATCCCCGCGATGCTTGGAAAAACTACCGCACTACCGCTGACCATCCTTATATAATAGGCGACTTCGTGTGGACCGGACTCGACTATCTCGGCGAATCGGGAATCGGACGCTGGTACTACGAAGGCGACGTGCCGGGCGAACATTACCACCGTCCGCTCTATCCATGGCATGCAGCCTACTGCGGTGATGTTGACCTCACAGGCCTGCGCAAGCCTATCAGTCATTACCGCTCCATGCTCTGGAATGCCGACGGTGAAAAACTCGCAATCGGTGTCCGCGAGCCGGACGGCTACAAAGGAAAAGTCCAGACTACACAATGGGGCACCTGGCCGACATTCGAATCATGGAACTGGCCCGGACACGAAGGCAAGGACATAACTGTCGAGGTCTACTCGCGTTATCCTGAAGTGGTGCTCTATCTCGACGGCAAACTCATCGACAGGAAGCCTTGCGAGGCTATGATGGCGTCCTTCACTCTACCCTATCGCTCCGGCACACTCCGTGCCGCCGGTATCGAGAACGACAAGGTGATGGAAAGCATCGAACTGGCAACTGCCGGAACCGTGGCCGACATCCGTCTCACTCCCGAAGAGAAGACAATATCCGCCGACCACGACATTACTTTCATAATTATTGAACTCGTAGATGCCGAAGGCAGAGTCGTTTCCGTTGCCGACGATCAGCTCGCCGTCCTCACCGAAGGCCCGATAGAGCTTATAGCCCTTGGAAACGCCGATATCAAAGACAACGATCCCTACTTCAACAATTCACACAAAGCATGGCACGGACGCGCCATGGCCGTTATCCACAGTACCGGAAAGCCGGGAAAAGGTATAATCACAGTTGCATCACCGGCAGTCTCAAAGACCATAGAAATCGGGGTTAAGTGATGATCTGAACCTGATTATTGATAACTCTGTTACCCAAAAGTAAATCTCCTGATTATGATAAATATGATTTTGAATAGCATCAATCTTTCCGACGTGTGATTTGTAATTGCCTACATAATAGTATGTGCAATAATTCTGGTGCCTTTGGTTATCGGCATCCCGATGTGTCTCAAGAACAAGACATTGACTTCAAGGATGAAAGCAGTGTGGGTAATTCTGCTTATGTGGTTCGGAATCATCGCATTTATAATATACTGCATCCTATATAAATCGAAGAAGCCGATTCAGCAATAACGCCGAAATCAAATGCTCACGGAGCCGGTAGCGAGGAGAACGACTGAGGCGATGGAGCATGCCACGATGAAGAGGAAGAGAAAACGCTCTGCCGTGGTGAAGACGGGTATGGTAGTGTTTGCCTCGCGCCTTGCCATCACAAAGAAGACGCTTCCCACGAAATAGAAGACCGACGTCAGGAGCAGGAGCGTAAGACCGCCGGCATATATCATCCAAAGACAGAAGGCACTGGCGGCGATACCGGTGATACGGAACCGCATATTCTTGCGGCTACGCTCCAGACCGAGCTGTTCGGGATGAAGAGTCGTTTTCCACAGATAAAGTCCGCTGAAAAGATACGCCGGAAGAATCATCATGCCGGTGATGCTCAGTGCCGCCATATAGAAATCATTGGCCGTGACCACGATTATCAGGAAAATCTGCATCACGATGCTTGACACGGCCAGACCGAACGTCGGCATCCCCTCGCTGTTGAGTCTGAGGAATTTCCGGGGTAATATTCCGACTGAAGCAGCCTCATATGGCACCTGAGCGCAAACTATGGTCCACGCCACCCAGCCGCCGAGGAGCGACACGATGACCGCGACAATAACGAAATAATAAGCCCAGTCGCCGCATATGGCCTTAAGAACGTACGCTGTCGAAGGGTTGTCGAGGGCGGCGAGTTCAGGCTGCGTCATGACGCCGAAACTGAGCACCGACACAAGCACATACATCAGCCAAGCCACAAAGAAGCCGACAATACCGGCTTTGCCGACATCCGTCGATTTGCGCGCATGAGCCGACAGCATTACGGCTCCCTCGATGCCGATAAAGCACCAGAGAGTGACGAGCATTGTGCTCTTTATCTGTCCGGACAGACTATCGGAATTTGCCATACGACCCCAGAAATCGCTTGTCAGCATTCCGAGGTTGACATTCACGGCAATCAGTCCGATAATCACAAGAATGACAGCGACTTTTATCACCGACAGAGAGCCATTGATAAACTTCGCCGTTTTCAGACCTTTCGACACGATAAAGAACATTATCCATATCAGCGCCGTACCGAAGAGGACAGTTGCCGCCCCGCTGTTGAGCATCACCGGAAAGAAAGCACCAAACGACTCACATAGCATGACCGCATAGGCGATATTGGCGAAGCAAGTGCAGAGCCAGTAGCCCCACGCCATGTTAAATCCCATATAATTTCCATAACCTGCCTGTGCATACTGATAGATACCTGCACAAAGATCCGGTCGCCGGTCGGCCAGAGTCTTGAACGTAGCCACAAGGAGCAGCATTCCTGCGGCAGTGATAATCCATGCGATAGACACGGCGCCGAGGCCTGCCCCGGCGGCCATATTCTGAGGAATATTGTATATGCCCGATCCGACAACCATGCCGAACACGATCGCCGTCAGCCCCCAGAATCCTATTTTACCTTTTTCTTCTTTACCTTTCTCTGTCATCAGTACATATAAATCTAAAATTGCATCTGTCAGTCGTCGAATTCCTTCTTCAGGATTTCGGTCGCCTTGTTGAATGCCTCGGAGAAGCCTCGGGCGAGAATCGTTCCGTCAGGTCCTATAAAAACGAAGAACGGCAATCCGCTGACCCGAAACGCCCTGGCGAGCGAGTCGTTCTCCGGATAGTCGGTCTTAGTCTCAACCTCACGCCAGGGATGATTCTGCATGTTGCCTAACGTCGTGCGCATATCTTCGCCGTTGGGAAGAGTGTATCCGCTGTTCTCCGCCAGACCGTTGTATATATCCCGGATCTGAGCGATCGATTCCGTGAGACCCAGCACATCGAACTTTTCACCGGCGTAACTATTATACCGATTTCTGACATAACGGTCTATCATCATCGAGCCGGGACACATGCCCCAGTGATATATCAGCAGATACTTGCCCTTGAAATCCCCTAATGAGATTTTGCTGCCGTCTACAGCCGTTACTGTGAAATCCGGCGCGGGCCGGCCGTCGGCGAGACTTTCCATGACGGCAAGTTCACTATTATATTTTTGTCCGAAGCCCCCTGACTTAAGTTCGGGTGTCAGACTGTCATAAAAGGCCCTTGATTCTTCCAACGGGGTATACCGTATCCGCTTAAGCGACTCGACCAACAGGTAGAGCGAACCGCCGGGATGCGCTGCCTTATATGCTTCGCGTGCTTCTTTCAGTCGGTCGAATCCGGAATCCGAACCCGTTCGCCCGAAATTATTGAAAAGATCCACATACCGTATTGCCTCCACTGTATCATTTCGCGCCTGTGCCTCCTGCGACTTTCTCAGGAAGCTCGTCCGGACCAGGGAGATGGAATCCGAGAGTTGTAATGCCCGGGAAAGCAACGGATCATCATAAATTCCACCGCCGAGAGTACAGTAATAAATGTCATCACGCGTGCCGGACATGCTTATATTGTCGCCACCGGCAACAATAAATATTTTGCCATACACGTCGCTTTCGGGAAGGATGCCTTCCTTAGGAATATAAGTCATAGCATATTCCTGCTCGCCATTCTGCGTGCCGCTATAAGAGAAAGAACCGGGCTTTTCGACAATAATATCGAAAGCAATATCCGAAGAGCCTACATCCGGCGGAGATGTGCGCTCGAAACGTAATGTGTCGCCGGGTTGGAGGCCTGCTATACGACCTGTCAAAGTGAAATTCTGCTCTGCAGCAACAGCTACAAGTACGGAAGCCGTAAATACGGAAAGGATAATACTCCGAAGCATAATATGATTAGATTTTTAGAGTTGGCTTTGCAAGTTCGATAACCTCGAGATCAGACGGCTTACAGTCCTCGATGGTCAGTCGTATAAGGGTACGGACAGCCTGCCAACCGAAAGGACCGGCAGCGCCGGGATTGATATGCAGAAGTCCGAGTGTCGGATCGTTCATTACCTTGAGGATATGGCTGTGCCCGGCCACCATCAGCGTGATGCCGTTGTCGCGCAACTCGGCGCGCACTCCCGGCGAGTACTTCCCGGGGTATCCGCCGATATGGCCGAGCCACAGACGCATGCCGCCTACATCGGTGATAATCCGCTCCGGACAAAGACGGCGCACGGTGCCGTGATCGATATTACCCGATACTGCCCGTACGACCGGAGCCGTTGCCTGCAGGCGACGGATAATGTCGTAGTCGCCTATATCGCCGGCATGCCAGATTTCGTCGCATCCGGCGAAATGCTCGGCATAGCGGTTGTCCCAGTAACTGTGAGTATCGCTGAGAATTCCGATTTTCATATCAGAAGCCCGACCAGTTGTCTTTCCAAAGGCGATTCCCGAGTTCATCCCATCGGAGCACGGTGGCGCCGAAGAAATCGCGCTGGTAGTCGGTGAGCAGCGCTGCTGCCTCATCGGTCTTTCCGGCTTTGACATATTCCTTATACATTTCCTCGACCGCCGGGAGCTCGCGTTTGCCTTTGGTAAGGAAATAGTCGCGTGCCGGCTCGGTGTATTCGCGGCTCTTGCCCCAGCGGACAGTGGCGAGGCGGTTGGGTTTGCGGAAATGCCATAGTGCGGAGTCGTCGCGTTCTCGGTGCTGACCGCAGATTTTCAGCATCTCCGGCACATCGGTCGAGCCTGCGAAGATGGGGAAGCGCGGCGATTGTCCAGGATTGTCAAGGCAGATCCATGCCACACCGCCCACTCCGTCGGGGAGCCAGTCGCGGCACTGTATAATGGTCGAATAGGCGCACCACGAAACACTCACGGTGCGGATATTATGCATCGCGCTGTCGCCGTAAGCCTCATAGACTGCGATTTCGTCGGGCCGCATCCACGGGTTAGCCACAGGGCTGACAATACTGTCGGGCAGAGCGGCGTCGGCTTCTGTCTTTTTCTTCGGATTCTTCACCTTCAGGCGATCGCAAAGGGCATTGGGTGTGCCTTCGTAGTATGAGGCAAGCAGACGGGCAACGTCCTCGACACTGACCTTTTTATCGGGCTTGACGCTCACCGGCAGCTCTTCCATCGAGTCATTCAGACCGGCGTTCGGCGCAAGCTGGTTCATTATATACAGTTCGCGGACATCGTAGTTCCTGGGCTGTTTCTTGTAGTTCACACCGCTATATGCTTTCCAGAAGGAGAATTCCTCCTTGCCGTCCCAGAAGCTCATGCGTCGCGCCACGTCCCGGACATTGTCCGATGCCATGAAATTATCCTTGTCGTTGAAGTCGATTTTTCCGATACGGCTGATATTGGCCGACACGGCGATATGGTCATCGGGAATCCTCTGAGCGGCCCACACCCCGCCGATGCTGTCCGGTCCTTCGCCCTGCACCTCGAAAATCCATACTTCCTTAGGATCGGCGATAGTGAGACATTCGCCGCTGTCGCCGTAGCCGTATTTCTTGATCAGCTCACCCATCAGGGCGATCGCCTCGCGGGCGGTTTTGCAGCGCTCGAGAGCCACGCGCTCCAATTCCTCGATCATGAACATGCCGTTCTTGTTCTTCATCGTGTCGCGACCGGTATATGTGGTCTCGCCGATTGCGAGCTGATGTTCGTTCATGCAGGGATAGGCCGTGTCGAGGTAACGGTAAGTATGCCGGGCCTGCGGAATCGTACCTTTCTCTTTCATACCGTCGCAACTGCCGGGGTATTCGGTATGCATACGGCCCGACCAGATGCTCATTACGGTATCGTTGGGATAATCCTTCGCCTCGTTCATGGTCATCCAGGTGCGGTACCACGAATCACAGGTATGGCTCGTCATCACCGAACCGTCGGCCGATGCCTTGCGGCCCACCATTATACTTGTGCAGGCGTCAGCGGCAGTCTGCGCCCACGCACCGGCGAAAACGAACGCCGACATCAATACTGCAAAAAACTTTTTCATTGTCTTTTATCGGATTATGGCACAAAGATAGCAATTTTTCTGAGAAATCTGAGAACTCTGAGAACTCTGAGATCTCAGAGATCTCAGATAACAAAAAAGCCACCCTCAGGTGGCTTTTTTATTGAAGAGGATTCTGAAATCAGTTGAAGAGGTATTTGATACCGACCTGCATCTGCCAGCACTGGCTGCGGTCCTGATTGTACTGGAAGCTTTCGGTAGGATAAGCACCATTGACCTTGACCATCGAGAAGACAGGTTCGTTCTTGGCATTCACTCCCTCATATTTGAGGATACGGCTTGCGCCGGTATAGTTGTTCACGCGGTTGACGCCCCACTTGGAATTGATGAGGTTGCCGATGTTCATGATATCGAAGCTGACCTGAATGGCATTGGTAGTGTTGCCCACGCTGAACTGGAATTCCTCCATGATGCGGAAGTCGAAGCGGTGAGTCCATGGATTGCGGACGCTGTAAGCCTCGGCATACTGGCCCTTGTGGTTCTTCAGGTAGTTATCCTGCTCTGCATAAGCCCAGTAAGCATCGCGATCGGCGTCGGTCTTGAAGTTGATTTCGCTGTTGTCGCGGGGGATGTACATAAGGTCGTTGCTAAGACCGTCGCCGTTCATATCGTTAGAATAGCAGTAGCTGTAGCCGTTGTGGCTGTAGCCGCTGTAGAAGAGGCTCAGGTGAGTGTTGCGGTTGAGGCCCTTGTACTTGAAGGGAATCATCCAGTCGACAGAAGCAATGAGCTTGTTGGGCACTACATACTGCGAGCACTGTACGTTGGCGAAGTTTGGCCCGTCGACGGTGATGAGACCTGACCATGTCGAAACGGGATCATTGCCGGGCATACCCGATACTTCGGTATTTGCGGTATGGGTATACGATGCCATGATGTTGAGGTTATCGACGGGACGTGCATTGACGGTGAAGTTCTCGATAAGACCGTGACCCTTGGAGGTATTGGTCAGAACGACGGCATTCATCTTGCCGGGATAGTACTTGTAGTCTTTGGGGTACTTCACGCGGTTGTCTGCTCCGGCGAAGTGTTCAACATTGCTCCATTCGCTCTGAGGCTTGATGTTCCAGTTGTTGATGTTGACGGAGTTGAAGTTGCGCATATAGATAAGTTCACCCGATACTGTGAGGGGGAAGCTTACAGGAATCTTGTAGTCCACGCCGATCGACGATTTCCATACTTGCGGCATGCGGAAGTCAGGGTCAACACCGGCAATCTTGTCCGACGCCACAAATTTTTCGTTGGTCGTAGGTAAGTTGAACTTTGAAATCATTTCGTCCACGTTGGTAATCATACCGCCGACGAACTGATCGAGTCGCTTGTCATAGCTTTCAGGAATCTGTGTGCCTTTGGTGTATGTGGTCTGGAAAGTAACACCGTTCTGAACGAAGTTGGCGTTGGTAGGCATATTTGTGAAGAATACCAGAGGCAGACGGCCGGTGAAGATACCTGTACCGCCACGGACTGTGAGAGTGCGGTCACCCTTGACGTCCCAGTTGAAACCAACGCGAGGCGAGAGCATCAGCTGATTCTTCGGCCACTTGCCGGTGTCGATATGACGGCCACCGAAATCATAATCGTAGATGGCAGTATTAGTCATAAGTGCGTCGTTATCGAACACCATCTCGTCCATACGGATACCGTAGGAAAGCTTGAAGTTGCGGGTGATATTCCAGTCATCCTGGAGGTAGAAACCGAACTGGTTGAAGGCTACTTCTGCGTTCGGGTCCTTCACTCCGTTGAAACCGTAGGTGACTGCGAAAGATTCGGGACGGCGATCATTGAGGAAGTCGTCAATCGAATTATAGCGGTAATAGCCGGTGCCGTTACGCATATATGCGTTGGATGCCATCTGGTGTTCGAAAGCGAAACCGGCAGTGATAGAGTGCGATGCGAGGAGCCACTTAACATTGTCGGTGAGAGTGAATACTTTATTCTTCACGCCGTTATTGTATGTGAAGAGCTCGTAACCGGCACTCATGTAAGGCTCGAGGATAGGCAGACCTTCGTCATTGTAGCCGGCCATAATGTCGATGAAGGGGAAGATGGAGGAGTCGCTGCCGCGCATATCCTCGATATAGGAGTAAGTGAAGAGGAGCTGGTTCGATACCTTGTCGTTGAAACGGCTGTTGAGGTCGAACGAGAGCGAGGTCACATTGTTCTTCATCGAGTAGAGCGAGTTGGAGAATGCCATCGACTGGGTACCCATACGGTAGGTATTGTACAGACGGTAGCCGGTATCGGACGAGTTGCCGTTGGGGCTGTTCCAGGCGGTATTGCGGGTAGTGTTGAATCGGAGGCTGAGGCGGTGCTGGTTGGTGATGTTCCAGTCGAGACGTGCCAGGAAGCGGGTGTTCGATTCGTCGCCGGGGAAGTTGGTGATCGAACCCGGATCGTAGTTGTACTTCTGCATCAGGTGGTCTTTGACACGCTGCATGTCGGCCACTGTGGTGCGCGAGATGTTGCCACCCGGCTTCTCGCCGTCGGCGCATGCACGGTAGGAAGTCACTTCGCCGGGATGAGTTTCATGCTCGAGGTTGACGAAGAGGAAGAGTTTGTTCTTGATGATCGGGCCACCGAGGGTGAAACCGTATACGGTACGGCTGTCATCTGTCTTGACGCCGAGTTCCTTGCCGTCGATGCGGTTACCGCGGAGGTTCTGGTCGGTGTGGTAGATGTATGCGGTACCACGGAAGGTGTTTGTACCGGACTTGGTGATTGCATTGATACCGCCGCCGATAAAGTTGGTCTGGCGTACGTCGAAAGGTGAAACAACAACCTGCATCTCGTCGATAGCATCGAGGGAGATAGGATTACCGCCGCCGGGGAGGCTGGAGCTGAGGCCGAAGTTGTTGTTGAAGTTCGAGCCGTCGATAGTGAAGTTGGTGCTACGTCCGTCGGCACCGGCGAAGCTCATGCCGTTGGAGTACGGCGACAGCTTGACGATATCGGAGATAGAACGGTTCACTGTAGGCATAGCCGAAATCATGGCGCGGGAGATGTTTGTCGTAGCGCCGGTCTTGGCCTGGATAAACTTGCTGCCCTTGCCTGTAACGACCACTTCCTGGAGAGCGTTGACGCTTTCCTCGAGGTAGATGTTGAGCTCAGTGTTTTCACCGAGTTCGAGGTTGATGTCGTTGACGATAACAGTCTGCATACCCACGTAGCTGTAGGTAATCTCGTAAGGACCGCCGACACGCATACCCTGGATAGAGTAACGGCCGTCGACATTGGTTACTGCCGAATAGCGGGTGCCGGAAGGCTGGTGCAATGCTACTACGGATGCGCCGATGATAGGCTCTCCGCCTTTTTCTGTCACCTGACCGGAAAGCGATGATGTGGTGATCTGTGCATTCGCGCCCATGGCGAGAAGGATCATCATCATGACTACTGCCGGACGGAGCCATGACTGAATTCGGACTTTACTGATGATGTTCATAGTCGAATTGATTATTAATGTGTTGATTGGTTTGCGATATTATCTGGATATTTTTTCCTTGCGAAGATTATACAGAGGATTTCCCTCTTTATCGAACATCGTTATCTCGATAGCCGATTTAGTGGCCGTCAGCGATGCGAATCCGCTGTGCCCGTCGGCGAAAAGGGCCTCCGGGACGGCGTCGACCGGATAAGCGTTCGAGCCGGACGTACAAGTAACATAATCTGTCCGACCGTCGGCCGACCTGAAGTGCTCGAAACAGTGCACATCGCCGCTGAGATAGATGTCGGGACGCCGGGCAGCGAGAATCGGCTCGATATGCGCCTGAATATCGGCACGCTGATGAACAGCGTCGTTACGGCTGGAATACACTGGATGGTGCGCCGCCACAATCACCCAGTCGGCATCGGCATGTGCCAGCTCATCGGCCAGCCAGCGGCTCTGCGCCGCCGTGTCCTGAAGACTTGCGTCGGGATAGAGCTCGGGCTGCGTGCGTTCGCGCTGTAAATAGGGATTCGTATCGAGGAATATCACCTCAACAGTCGTTCCTTTGCCGCGGAAAGTCTTTGTGTAGTAGCGTGCCGGGAGATTCCATCGCCGGCTTTTGGCCGTATAGTCGATTTCGGCTTGGGTGTTTCCCTCATAATCATGGTTCCCGAGCGCACAGTACCACATGTTGTGCAGAGCGGGAGCCGTATATATATTTTCGAAATTGGACTGCCATCCGGGATCTTCGGTGCTTTCGACACCGAAATAATGGAAAGTATCGCCGAGATTGAGAATAGCGGTCGGCCGGAAAGAAGCTGCGAAATCACCGACGGTCTTTGCCACCGGCTTCTGATCGCCTCCGCCGAAGTCACCTAAATCGCTTACAATAACGAAATTGACATCTCCTCTTTCCGGATTCAAGGCCGAGACCATGAATGACAGAGCACAAAAGGTTGCAATAATTATGCTTCTTGAAAAGGACATTACACCTATCTTCTGTTTTCTGATGCAAAGTTACTTAAAATTTAGCTAAAAAATATTAAGAAATGATGAAAAAATAATTCCCGCCCTGCAATTTCTGCGGAGCGGGAATCTATGGTTTATCAGGCTGACTTTTTATTCAGCGCGACGGGTCTTTTTGCCGTAGCCGTAAACAGCGGCAGCACCGAGCTGCTCTTCAATGCGGAGGAGCTGGTTGTACTTGGCCATACGGTCGGAACGGGAAGCGGAACCGGTCTTGATCTGGCCTGCGTTGGTAGCGACAGCGATATCGGCGATGGTAGCGTCCTCGGTTTCGCCGGAGCGGTGCGAGATGACAGCGGTGTAGCCGTTACGCTGAGCGAGCTCAACGGCGCGGAGAGTCTCGGTAAGAGAACCGATCTGGTTAACCTTAACGAGGATGGAGTTAGCGCAGCCGAGTTCGATACCTTTTTCAAGGTACTTGACGTTGGTAACGAAGAGGTCGTCGCCAACGAGCTGGCAGCGGTCACCGATGAGGTCGGTGAGAATCTTCCAGCCTTCCCAGTCGCCTTCTGCCATACCGTCTTCGATGGAGTCGATGGGGAATTCTTCAACGAGTTTCTTGAGGAATTCGGCCTGTTCCTTGCTGGTAAGCTTGGGAGCGTTTGCACCCTGCTTCCAGGTGTAGTCATAGAGACCGTCCTTGTAGAACTCGGAGGAAGCGCAGTCGAGGCCGATGGTAACGTCCTTACCGGGAACGTAGCCGGCTTTCTCGATAGCCTGGATAATTACGTTGAGAGCGTCTTCAGTACCGTCGAGTGTGGGAGCGAAACCGCCTTCGTCACCTACTGCGGTGCTGAGGCCGCGGGCTTTGAGCACGCTCTTGAGGTTATGGAATACTTCTGTACCCATGCGGATGCCTTCGTGGAAGCTGGTAGCGCCGATGGGGCGAATCATGAATTCCTGGAAGCAGATGGGAGCGTCGGAGTGAGCGCCACCGTTGATGATGTTCATCATGGGCACGGGGAGCACGTAGGTGTTGCAGCCACCGATGTACTTGTAGAGGGGAAGATCGAGGTAGTTGGCAGCGGCCTTGGCAACGGCGAGAGAAACACCGAGGATGGCGTTGGCGCCGAGGTTGCTCTTGGTGTCGGTGCCGTCGAGGGCGAGCATGGTTTCGTCGATTGCAATCTGGTCGAGTGCGCTCATGCCTACGAGAGCAGCAGCGATAGGACCGTTTACGTTGGCAACGGCTTTGAGGACGCCTTTGCCCATGTAACGGTTCTTGTCACCGTCGCGGAGCTCGAGAGCTTCGTTTACGCCTGTGGATGCGCCCGAGGGAACGGATGCGCGGCCGAAAGCGCCGGATTCAAGAGTTACGTCTACTTCTACTGTGGGGTTGCCGCGGCTGTCGAGCACCTCACGACCGATGATTTTTTCGATTTTCATAGCTGGTGTTGTCTATTAGTCTGTTATTATGTTTCTTATTCTATTATTACGCATTCAAGAATTTTGCAAGCGCAAATTTACGAAAATTTTCCGTATTTGCGTATTTCCGAACGCATATTTTTATCGCTTCCGGCGACTTATGGCGCTTATCCGCACTTTGAGGTGCCGCAGCTGGTGCATATGAGGCATCCTTCCTGATAGACGAGGGTTTCCTGTCCGCAATTAGGACACTTCTGGCCTCCGGCCTTGGTGCCGTTGGGCAGATATTTCTTGAGCGCACGCTCAACACCCATCTTCCACGTATTGATCGACTCGGAATTCAGTTCGAGACCGCCTACGAGTTTGAGTACCTGATCTATAGGCATGCCGTAGCGGAGTACGCCGGAGATGAGCTTGGCATAATTCCAGAATTCGGGATTGAACTTGTCGGAGAGACCTTCGATCGTAGTCTTGTGGCCTCGCTTGTTCAGGAACTGGAAGTCGTAGCGCTTCACGCCGTTCTCGTCGATTGCCTTGATAATCTTGCCACGTGTAATGGTCTTGGGCAGGAAAAGTCCGTCCTCGTCATCGGCAAGACCGGTGAAAATCTCATACGGACGTCCGTCGACAAGACCCACAAAGGCGATCCATTTCTCCTTGTTGTTCTGGAAGCGCACTACATCGGCTTCAAGCTCGATGGGGCGTTTGTCAAGTATAGGCTTGTGCGCCTCGCAGTCGTGCGATTTCTTTTCCTTCTCCACAGCCACAAGCACACCGGAACGGGAGCCGTCGCGGTAGACTGTACAGCCCTTACACCCGGCATGCCATGCCTCGCGGTAGAGGCGGTTCACCTCCTCGACAGTGACATCCGACGGCAGATTGATAGTCACTGATATGGAATGGTCTACCCATTTCTGGACGCGGCCCTGCATCTTCACCTTTTCATGCCAGTCGATTTCATTGGCGGTCGCTCCCGCATACGGCGAGCGTGCGACAAGTTCGTCAAGTTCGGTCTGTGTGTACTGCTTCTCGGTGTCGATGCCGTGAATCTTCATCCACGTCAGGAATTTGGGATGGTATACGATATACTCTTCGAAAGCATCGCCGCTATCGTCCACATAATCGACTCGCGCACCGCTTTCGTTGGGGTTCACCTTGCGGCGGCGCTTATAGACGGGCATGAACACAGGCTCGATGCCGGACGAAGTCTGGGTCATCAGACTGGTGGTACCGGTCGGCGCGATGGTAAGGCAGGCGATGTTGCGGCGGCCGTACTTCTTCATATCGTCGTAGAGCTCGGGGCAAGCCTCGGCGATGCGGTTGATGAACGGATTGGCGGCCTCGCGGGCTGTGTCGTATATTTCGAAGGCGCCGCGTTCGCGAGCCATGTTGACCGATTCCTTATAGGCAGCGACTGCGACAGCACGGTGCACACTCTCGCTGAACTGTGTTGCCTCGGGTGTTCCGTAGCGGATACCCATGGCGGCTATCATATCTCCTTCGGCAGTGGTACCCAGACCGGTACGGCGACCGCGGAGTGTCTTTTCCTTGATTTTGAGCCAAAGACCACGTTCGGTACGCTTCACTTCCTCGCTTTCGGGATCTGCATCTACTTTCTGGAGAATCTTGTCGATTTTCTCCATCTCCAGATCGATGATATCGTCCATGATGCGCTGGGCCTTGCGGACATGATGCTCAAGCAGTCCGAAGTCAAATTCAGCCTCGGGCGTGAAAGGATTCTTCACGAAAGAATACAGATTGACCGCCAGCAGACGGCAACTGTCGTAGGGGCAAAGAGGAATCTCGCCGCAGGGGTTGGTCGAGATCGTCTCGAATCCGAGGTCGGCATAACAGTCGGGCACCGACTCACGGCGGATTGTATCCCAGAAAAGGACTCCGGGCTCGGCCGATTTCCAGGCGTTTGTCACAATTTTCTTCCACAGCGCGGCAGCGTCGATTTCCTTGGTCATCTCAGGCTCTGCCGAGTTGACGGGGAACTGCTGGATATAGGGTTTGCCGGCTTCGACTGCCTCCATGAATCCGTCATCGATGCGGACCGAGACATTGGCGCCGGTCACTTTGCCGGGAGTCATCTTGGCGTCGATAAAGGCTTCGGAATCAGGATGCTTGATAGAGACCGTCATCATCAGCGCCCCGCGGCGTCCGTCCTGTGCCACCTCGCGGGTAGAATTGGAGTAGCGCTCCATAAAAGGCACGAGGCCGGTGGATGTGAGCGCCGAGTTCTTCACCGGAGTCCCTTTAGGACGGAGATGCGACAGGTCGTGACCTACGCCTCCGCGACGCTTCATGAGCTGTACCTGTTCCTGATCGACAAGCATGATGCCACCGTAGCTGTCGGGCTTGCCGTCGATGCCGATAACAAAGCAGTTCGACAGCGAACCGACCTGAAGATTATTTCCGATACCGGCCATCGGGCTACCCTGAGGCACAAGGTAACGGAAGTCCTTCAGAAGATCGAAGATTTCCGGTTCTGTCATTCCGTCGGGATAGCAGGCCTCGATGCGGGCAAGCTCCCCGGCCAGACGATGATGCATATCGTCGGGCGTCAGTTCATAGATATTTCCCTCACTGTCTTTAAGGGCATATTTGCTTACCCAGACCTGTGCGGCAAGACCGTCGCCGCCGAAGTATTTGAGCGATGCATCATATGCCTCGCTGTAAGTGTATGTTTTTTGTGGTTCCATAGCGGTAGAAAAGCGGGGCAAAGTTGGTAATTTTTTTGCAATTTTCCAAATGAATGGGGCGGTCGCACACGCAAAGTTTTCAACACTTTGCTTCAGAAGTATCAACAAATATTACCGAAAAGGCTCCAATCTGGCATTTTTCCATCATAAGAGATAGATTACGACCAAAATCTCCTGAGTTTTTGTAAAATTGTCACAAAAAAACTTTATTTCTTGACTGTTACCTCCATTTTTATTATCTTTGCACCTCAAATAACAGAAACACAGAGCACACATAACTATTGCAATGATCTACGGACGTAAAATTCTGAAAAGCTTCACCGCACTGTGCATGGCTGTTGTGATAATCGCTTCACCCTGCGTTGCAGCTAACGCCTACGAGCCCGACAACAGTCAGGATCGTTCGTTCCTTTTTTTCGGAAAGAAAAAGAAAAAAAACCAAGATTCTGAAACTCCCTCCAAGCCCAAGAAAACAGACTACGAGAATCTTACCGATTCGGCTGTGACTACCAACGGTATGTTCGACGTAATCAAAAAAGGCAAAGACTACTACTTCCAGATTCCCGACTCACTGATGGGCCGCGACATACTTGTTGTGAACAAGCTCGTGCGCGTTCCTCTGGAGCTGAATCAGGCCGGTGTCAACCGCGGCATGAATACCTCCAACCAGATGGTACGCTTCGAGATTGACCGCAATGCAAAAAAAGTATTCGCCCGCCAGAGCCGTGTGATGCCGGATGTTCCAGCCGGCGATGCCATTGCGGCTTCCGTAGAGCAGAATTTTATCCTTCCGCTTATAGCTTCGTTCAAAATAGAAGCCTTCAGCCCCGACTCTTCCGCCGTGGTGGTGAAGGTGACAGATCTTTTTGACGGCCGCGAGGATGCTTTCGGCGACGTTTTCGCCGACATCAATATCGGCACCCCCGCCAAATCCGACCTCTCGACGATTAAATCGGTAAAAGCATTCGACAACAATGTCTACGCTATCGCCGAGCTCACCACAAAAGTGACCGAACCGGGGGGCACCGTGCCTGTCACCGTCGAGCTGGGGACTTCGCTGGTACTCCTTCCGGAGAAACCCATGCAGCGCCGCTATGTAAGCCCTAAAATCGGCTACTTCACCGACGGCGCACTCGATTTCTCCGATTCCCAGCAGCGTGTACACCACAAGCACTTCATTCAGCGCTGGCGCCTTGAGCCAAAACCGGGCGACGAAGCCGCTTATCTCCGCGGAGAACTGGTAGAACCCGCAAAGCCTATCGTGATATACCTCGACAATTCCACCCCGCGCCAGTGGCGTCCCTATATTAAAAAAGGTATAGAACAGTGGAACGAGGCTTTTGAAGGCGCCGGCTGGAAAAACGCCGTTGTCGTGAAGCAAATGCCCGAAGTATCGGATATCGACATCGACGACATCAGCTACTCCACCCTAACCTACGCCGCATCCACCAAGTCGAACGCTATGGGGCCATCGATCTGCGATCCCCGCACAGGCGAAATACTCGAAGCCGACATCATCTGGTGGCACAATGTGCTCGACATACTGCACGACTGGATTATCGTCCAGACCGGAGCTACCGATCCGAGGGCTCAGACCGACCGTCTGCCCGAGGAACTTCTCGGCGACGCCATGAGATTCGTAGCCTGTCATGAGATGGGACACAGCCTCGGTCTCCGTCACAATATGATGGGATCCGCAGCAATTCCCACCGACTCGCTCCGCAACAAAGAATACGTCAGGAAACTCGGAGGCACCAGTTCGTCGATCATGGACTATGCCCGTTTCAACTACGTGGCGCAGCCAGGCGACGGTGTCGAGAACCTTTCACCCCATATCGGTCCCTACGACCGTCTCGCCATCGAATACGGCTACCGCTGGTACGGCAAACCCAATTCAGAGGAAGACTACAAGGCCGTGGCCGCCGACGTTCTGAGCCGTGCCAAAGGCAAGATGTACAATTACTCCGAGGCCCAGGATTACCGCGAGGCACTCGACCCGCGTGCCCTGAGCGAGGATCTCGGCGACGACCCCGTAAAATCGGCATCACTCGGTCTGGCCAATCTGCGCCGCATCGTGCCCAACATCGTTGCATGGACCACCACCGGCGATCCCGAGCAGTACTACGACGAGGCCTCCATCCTCTTCGGCGCCGCCATGAGCCAGTGGCAGCTCTACATCTACCACGTACTTGCCAATGTAGGCGGCATGTATGTCGATATCACAAACGTTGGCGACGGACGTCCGACCTACCGCCATGTTGAGCGCGACCGCCAGAAAAAAGCTCTCCAGCTTATTCTCGACGAGGTGTTCAAGGACCCCAAATGGCTCTTCAACGCCGATGTCACCAAATATACATACAAGGTGTCGAATACTCCGGTAGGACGCACCGAGAATTCACCGCGTTTCCTTCTTAAGAACGCACAGAGCTTCGTTCTCTGGGATATGCTCAACGACACCCGCCTGATGCGTATGTTCGAGAACGAAGAAGACAACGGCAGCGCCGCATTCCGTCCGCAGGAAATGATGGACATGATGCATAAGGCCATTTTCGGAAACACCGAAGCCGGCCGCAACCTGTCGCTCGACGAGCGTTCGGTCCAGAAAAACTTCGTCGATGCCCTCACAATCGCCGCATGCGAGGTGAAGGGAGTGAAAGACGATGTCAAGAAAGCACTTATCGACGAAACATACGGCGAAGGCAATCCCGCGCGCCGTCTGTTCGACAGTCTCAGAGAAGAGCGCGAACTGCCGTGCGCTCATATTGACCGCCATGTTGCCGGCGAACGCACACCCGGACGCCGCATAATCAATTTCTACGGAAGCCAGGCTTCCCGCATCTCCGACGCTATCTCTCTCAAGCGAAGCGAACTGATGCGAATCCGCCGACTCCTCCAGAGTCGAATTCCCTCGGCTCAGCGTGAAACCCGCAACCACTACGAGGACATGCTGATGCGCATCAATACCGCACTGGGCTTCAATCAGTAAGCAATTCTGATAGAAGGTCCGTTCCTTCCATGCTCCGCCGGCATGTGCCGGCGGAGAAAACTATCAATTATCAATCAAATCTGTCTATTTCATTTTATCCAAGTGCGATGAAAAAGGTATTTACTATCCTGTCTATCCTGCTTTTGCTGGTGATTGTTCCGGCAACTGCATCCGCACAACGCACCGTCACAGGCACTCTCACTTCATCGGAAGACAACGAACCTCTGATTGGCGCCTCTGTCACCGTTTCCGCAGAGCAGCTCAAGAAAGCCGGATCGTCGGCCAAGACCCTTGGCGCGGTGACCGACATAGATGGCCATTTCTCTCTCGTTGTTCCCAACGGAGTCACAGAAATCGAATGCCGGAGCGTTGGCTACAATCCTCTTACTATAAAACTCATCAACGGCGTAAACAACTATGACCTCGTGCTCGATCCGTCGTCGGAAGTACTCGGCGACGTGGTTGTCACCGGTTATCAGGTGATCGAGAAGCGCAAGCTGACCGCCGCCATCACAAAACTGAATGTCGACCAGAACACCATCGGCTCGGTAATGAGCATCGATCAGGCTCTGGCCGGTCAGATTGCCGGTCTTTCGGCAGTCCAGAGCAGCGGTTCGCCCGGCGCACCGCTCAAGATACGTATCCGCGGTACTTCCTCGCTTCAGGGCACTCAGGACCCGCTCTGGGTGATCGACGGTATTCCGATGAACGGCACCGACCTGCCGTCCACCGAAGACCTCAAGGATATCGACAACCTCTATCAGTCGTCGATCGCCGGACTCAACCCCGCCGACATCGAAAGCATCACAGTACTGAAAGATGCGGCAGCGACCGCCATCTACGGTACCCGTGCCGCCAACGGCGTTATCGTCATCACCACCAAGAACGGCAAGCAGGGCAAACCCGAGGTGTCGTTCTCGACCCGTCTGAGCTTCTCGCCCAAGCCCGACATCAAACGCCTCAATCTTCTCAACGCCTCCGAAAAAGTTGATCTCGAACTCGACCTTCTCGGCACCGACTACACCTACCGAGAGAACAAAGGCGGCGTAAGCCGTATCCTTCAGGCAGCAGGTATGCTCGACGCCTTCAAGGCCGGCGGATGGGACGCGCTTCCGGCTTCGGTACAAAACCAGATCAACGCTCTCCGCACCATCAACACCGACTGGAACGATATTCTCTTCCGGTCGACATTCAGCCAGGAATACAACCTGAGCGTGTCGGGTGGCGGCGACAAGGCCACATATTACACTTCTCTCGGTTTTCAGGACGAAAACGGCAACGTGCCGGGCGTGAACATGAACCGATTCAACCTCGTGCTCAAGACACGCTACAAATTCTCCGAGAAGTTCAACGTCGGCGCATCGGTATTCCTCAACCGCCGCAAGAACAAGAGCTACCTCACCGACAACGACGGTTTCTCAAATCCCGTCTACTATTCCCGCCGCGCCAACCCCTATCAGCTGCCGTTCGACGAAAACGGAGGATACATCTATGACACCGACATCCAGGGACGTGCCGATTCCGACCTCAAGTTCAACGTCTTCGAGGAGCGCAACAACACCGAGCGCACTCAGGAGACCATAGGACTCACCGCCCTCGTCGACGCCAACTTCCGCTTCACCGACTGGCTCCGCGCCACCACGCAGATCGGCGCACAGATCGACCACGTAGATTCGCAGAGCTATGCCTCGGGCGAGACCTACGCCATGCGCAAGGAATTCTACCGCACCGAGGTGATGGGCGCCGACGGCATCCGCAAGTCTTTCCTCCCGGAAGGCGGACGCCATATGCAGAGCACAAGCTCCAACAAGCAGGTGACATGGAAAGCCCAGCTTGAATTCGCAAAACGATTCAACAAAATCCATGACCTCGAGCTTATGGCAGGCACCGAAATCCGCAAGACCTGGTACGACACTTTCTCCTCGAACGCCTACGGCTACGACCGCAAGACCCTTACGTCCAAACCTGTGATTTTCCCCAATGAATCGTGGGCCCGCACATTCCCTCTCCACTCCGAGAGCAAGCAGGAAAACGCATACGCATCGTTCTTCGGCAACGGTTCATACTCGCTTATGAACCGCTATACCATCGGCGCAAGCGTCCGCTTCGACGGCTCCGACCTTTTCGGTGTGGCCAAGAAATACCGTTTCCTCCCGCTCTATTCGTTCTCCGCTCTGTGGCGCATATCGGAAGAGCCGTGGCTCCGCAACTCCACCGCCGTACAGAACCTTGCCATCCGTGCCAGCTACGGTATCCAGGGTAATATCGACAAATCGACATCGTCCTACGTAATGGGCGACTACAACAATACTTCGATTCTTCCCGGCGTATCGGAAGACGTCATCGTGCTCGGCACTCCGCCCAACCGCCGTCTCCGCTGGGAAAAGACCTACACTGCCAACGCCGGTATCGACGGTACTTTCTTCAACAACATCCTAAATATATCGGTCGACGCATACTACCGCAAAGGCAAAGACCTGATTTCGCTCCGTATGCTCCCGCTGGAGACAGGTTTCATGTCCACGCTCGTCAACTGGGCGTCGATGCGCAACCAGGGTGTCGAACTCGCGCTTTCCACCAGAAATATCAATACCAAGAATTTCCGCTGGATCACGAACTTCAACCTCGCATACAACGAGAACACAGTACTGAACGAAACCGTACCCTTCAACCAGACTACTCCTTCGCGCGAAGGCTACCCCGTGAGCGCCATCTTCGCTTATAAGACCGACGGCCTCGACAAAGACGGTTACCCTGTATTCGTCGCCGCCGACGGCACACGCCAGTCCGCACTTGAATTCCTCAAACTCAACGGCGCCGGCGCATCGTCGCTCTCCGCCGAGGAACAGCGTAACCGATACACCTATATCGGCTCGGCCGATCCTCTCTGGACCGGCGGCTTCATCAACAGTTTCTACTATCGCGACTTCGACCTCACCGTCAACTTCGCGTTCAATCTGAAGATGTATACCCGCACACAGCCCACTTACGATCCGGTATTCTTCGACCGCGGCATGAACATCAACCGCGACATTCTCAACCGCTGGACACCCACCAACACAGGCACGTCGCTCCCGGCCCTCATGCCCGACAACGGCTACCGCTCGGCCGAGCGCACCAACTTCGGCGAAATGGGCACCTATTCGATGCTCGACACCTGGGTCAAGCGCTCCGACCATGTCCGTCTCCAGAGCATAAATCTGGGATACAATCTACCCAAGTCGCTCATCAGCCGCGCTCGTCTCTCGAATGTACGTGTGGCTTTCGAAGCACGCAACCTATTCGTGTTCGGCGCCAATTACGACAACTATCTCGATCCCGAGACTATGGGCAACCCATTCGCTCAGCCTATTCCGAAGAGCTATACATTCAACCTCCAAGTTAAATTCTGACATAGACACACATATATGAAAATCGTCAAGATAATTCTCCCTCTGCTGGCCGCAGCTTTCACCCTTACTGGCTGCGACAGCTTCCTGGACGTACAGCCCGTCGGAAAAGTCATACCCACCACGGCGGCTGAATTCAGGTCCCTCCTCACCGAGGCCTATGTCACCGTCCCCGATGACCGCGGTCTGGCTTCCTTCCGCTCCGACGAAGTGCAGATGGACGCAACTATGTCGGCAAACGACCTCAGCTCCTACCTCGACATCTGGCGCTGGAACGACGACGCTCCCGACGAGAACACAGCCACTTTCCGCTGGCGTCAGTTCTACCACGTCCTTTTTATCGCCAATTACGTCATTGAATCGGAATCCAGAATAACCGAAGGCACCACAGCCGGTATACGACAGATGGTCGGCGAGGCATACATGCTCCGCGCATACATGCACTTCATGCTCGCCAATCTCCATGCTCCGGCATACACCGCCAGCTCCCCGGCTTCGACCAAAGCCATTCCTCTGAAGCTCGACAGCGACGTGGAAACAGTCCTCTCGCGCAACACCCTCGAGGAAGTATATACCTCGATTATCAACGACCTGAATTCGGCCGAAGACTACATGAACACCGACAGCTGGGAAACCGGTCTCAACTACCGCTTCAACACACTCTCGGTCGACGCACTCCGCTCGCGCGTCCTCTTATATATGGGCGACTGGGCAGCAGCACGTGCCGCCTCCGACCGTGTACTGACAAAAAAGAGCACTCTTTCCGACATCGCATCCGAGCTTCCCAACCAGTACAATTCCGTTGAGAATATCGTGGCACTCGAGCAGGTTTTCTCCGCTCAGTATGCCCGAACAATCAAGGTAAACCGCGATTTCTACCGCAAATATACATCCTCCGACCTACGCCGCCGCAGATATTTCGAACAGGTGACAACATCGAACATCGTCCTCTCCAAGGGTGGAAGCAACACATACTCATGCTCATTGCGCACCGGCGAAATGTATCTCAATGCTGCCGAGGCTGCATGGCATCTCAACGACTTCGATGCAGCCCGCGACTACCTTGCAGAAATCCAGAAAGCCCGCTATAGCAACAGCGGCGCTGCGAAAATCGAGGCTACCGCCGCAATGACAGGCGACGAACTCCTCACAGAGATTCTCGAGGAACGCGCCCGCGAACTCGCTTTCGAAGGACACCGCTGGTTCGACCTGCGCCGCAACGGAATGCCGAAACTTGAACGTACATACCGTGGCGAAACCTATACCCTCGAGCAAGGTGATCCGCGATATACTATCCGAATCCCGAACGAGGCAATCACAGCCAACCCCGGCCTGGCCGATTGATTACTTACATCAACTCTTATAACAAAAAAATTGCCGAATGGCAATTTTTTTGTTATTTTTGCACGACAAATCAATTCTTTAGTATCATTAATCCATTTTTATATGAAGAAACTTCTACTCTTAGCTATCGCCGCAGCTACCACTATGGCAGCCTGGGCCGAGATCG